>NZ_JBDPLU010000018.1:0-204376 GCF_039871525.1 Streptomyces sp. B6B3
GCCCCCCGCCCCCATCTCCGCGGCCACGTCACACCATCGTGAGCCGGCGGGCGGAAAGCGCTCGAAGCCGCTGTGCCGGGGAGGGCGGATCGTGCGCGGGAAGTCCCGGTGAGCGGGACCTGCCGCGCACGATGTCGGGGTGTGGGTTCTCCGCCCCCTGATGCCGCCGGCCCTCGGCGCGTCGGACCTCCGTCGGGTGGCGGTCAGCTGCCGGCGAGGGTGCGGCCGGCGGTGTGGGCGGCGGTGAGGGCGTTGGTGTGGTGTTGCTGGGCCAGGTCGCGCAGGGGTTCCATGCCGGGGGTGGTGGCGGCGAGGGTGAGCTCGCGCTTGATGACGGTCAGGTCGGCCTGCCAGATGTCGGCGAGGACCCGCTCCAGGTAGGGGGTGGAGTGGTCCCAGCCCTCGCGCGGGGTGCCGGGGCCGTAGCCGCCGCCGAGTGCGGTGGCCAGCACGGTGGGGGTGCCCTTCAGGAGCGGGGTGGTGGGGCCCGCGCCGGTGATGACGAGGTCCACCCAGGTCTTGAAGTGCTGGGAGACGCCGTAGTTGTACAGCGGGACGGCCAGGATCGCGGCGTCCGCGTTCTGCACCTCCTCGGCCAGGGCCGCGCCCAGGGCCAGCGCCTCGCGCTGGGCCGGGGTGCGGTCCGCCTCCGGGGTGAAGCCGCCGGTGGTGGCGAGGGTCCAGGCGTCGGCGGGTAGCGCGTCGGTGCCGAGGTGACGCCGGGTGACCGTGGCGCCGGGGTGGGCCGAGGTCCACTCGGCCTGGGCGATGTCGGCGATCTCGGAGCTGGCGGAGGAGCCGGGCAGGATGCTGGCGTCCAGGCGGAACAGGTTCATGGTCGTGATTCCTCAAAGGCGCTGGTGGTCCGGGGGTGGGGTCACGGCGGGGTCGCCGCACGCCAGCATAAACGGACTTCACCCCGCTTATATTCCTGCCGGTAGGTTGGTCCCGTGGATCGCTCCGTAGTGCCCTTCGGGAAGCCGCGCGCCGAGCGGGCCGACGCGGTGCGTAACCGGGAGCACCTGCTGCGGACCGCCCGCGAGATGATCGCGGAGCACGGCGTGGAGCGGGTCACGATGGACGGCCTCGCCGAACGCGCCGGCCTCGGCAAGGGCACCGTCTTCCGCCGGTTCGGCAGCCGGGCCGGCATCTTCCGGGCGCTGCTCGACGCGGACGAGCGCCGGTTCCAGGAGCAGGTGCTGTCCGGGCCGCCGCCGCTGGGGCCCGGCGCCGAGCCCGTGGAACGCCTCGTCGCCTACGGCCGCGCCCGGATCGCCTTCCTCGTGGACCGCCACGCCATCGCGCGGGCCTCCCTCGAGCGCAACCAGCCCGTCCCGGCCGGCGACCCGTCGATCACCCAGCCGCATCTCCGCGTGCTGCTCGCCCAGGCCGTGCCGAGTATGCCGAACCTGGACGGCGTCACGATCCAGCTCACCGCCGCGCTGGCGGGCCCCCTGCTGCTGTACCTGTCGCGCCCCGAAACCGACGCGAACCAGGCGGCGGAGACCGCCGACTTCCTCGGCGACGCCTGGCAGACCCTGATCGAACGCCTGGTCCGCTGACGCCGCGCGCGGCGGCCCCGACTCAGCCCGCGGCGCCGGTCCTGACGAGCGGCGCGTCCCACGTGAACTTCCGGAACCCGACGCCGTAGTACAGCCCGCGCGCCTCCGGATGCCCCGGCGCTCCCAGGCAGGCGACCGTCATGTGAGTGGCCCCGGCCGCCCGCGCCAGGCGCATCCCGTGCAGGAGCATCGCCCTGCCCAACCCTCGACGCCGGTAGTCCCGATGCGTCCCGACCGGCTCGAACTCGGCGGTCTGGTTCGCTTCGTCGAGCCACATGATCGTCGAGGCCGCCATCGTCCCGTCCGGCGCTTCCACCAGAACGTGCAGGTCGCCGCGATACCCCGCCGCCCGCCGGACGCCCCGGTAGCCCTCGGCCGTGTACGTCGAGAGAGTCCAGGCGTCCAGATGGGCCCGGACCGCGGCCTCCGGCCCGGCCTCGTCGGCGGTACGGAACCGGAATCCGTCCGGCAGGGCCGGCTGTTCCACGTCGGTGAGGTCCCGCTCGTTGCGCTGGGTCCAGAACCCCGTGTCGCCGAGCGCGGCCGGGTCGCCCTCGTAGCCGTGCGCCGCCCACCGCCGCAGGCCGAACGCGTCGGTGGCGCTCGGCAGCACCGTACGCCTGAGGCCCGCCGCCGTGCCCTCGTACCAGGCGATCACCTGGTCGACCAGCCCGGCGTGGTCGGGATGGACCTGGTACGCCAGATAGGCGCGGGTGACGTCCTTGACCGACCCGTCGCTCAGCCGCACCCGCCGCGGCAGATGGGCCCAGCCCCACGCCACCAGATCCCCGTCGGAGAACCACAGCCGACGCCGCCAGCTCGCGCCGTCGCTGGCGTGCCCCTTGCCCCAGTTCCAGGCCAGCGCGCCGAACGACGCGTCGGCGTTCATCAGGTCCGGGCGGATGGCCGTGACACGCTGCGCCAGACCCTGCATGAGCCGCACGTCCGCGGCCGTCACGAGCTCGACGTTCGCCATGGTGCGCACTGTGTCAGGGGGTCCGCGAGGCCGTCGAACCGTTTACGGCACTAGGTCCTGTCCGGTGGGGTCCAGATCTCGCCGGCGAGGACGTTGCGCATGCCGATCCAGAGCATGTTCATCAGGGAGGCCGTGACGCGTTCGGGCGACTGGTCGGGGTTGCGTTCCATCCAGTCGGTGAGCGAGTCGGCCGCGCCGACCAGGGCGTGGGCCACGAAGTCGGCGTCGCCGGCGCCGAGTCGGACGCCGGGCGCGCGGGCCTGGCTGATGCCGGCGTCGAGCAGGCCGGTGACCTCGGCCATCACCGAGCGCCTGACCTCCGCCAACTCGGCCGCGATCGTCTCGCTCTGGCCCGGCGCCTGACGGAGCAGCACCACCCAGCTGTCGCGGTGCGCGGAGACGAAGCCGAAGAACGCGGACAGTCCGGCCCACAGCCGTGCCTCGGGCGGCGCGTCGCCGGCCGAGGCGGCCTCCCGGAACGCCGTCACCAGCCGCTGCGCCTCGCGCCGCACGCACGCGACGAACAGCCCCTCCTTGGAGCCGAGGTAGAGGTACACCATCGGTTTCGAGATCCCCGCGAGGTCGGCGATCTCGTCCACCACGGCGGCGCGGTAGCCGCGTTTGGCGAAGACCCGCAGCGCCGCGTCGAGGATCTCCTGCTCGCGCACGCTCCGGGGCAGCCGGCGTCTCGGCTTGTCGGGGTCGGTCATCTTGCCAGGCTACTCACCCGACCCGTAATCTTACTCTTCGGTAAGTCTACTTTTTGGTAAGGAAGGGCGTGAGCGCGGTGCCCGAGAGCGAGATACCGGCCGAGATCGCGGATCTGGACTTCGCGAGCGTGACCCCCACGGAGTTCGCCACCCTGGTCAAGCGGCTGTCCGGGAAGGAGCTCGGCGCGCTGATGCGGGGCGAGCTGCGCGACCGGGTGCTCCGGGAGATCTTCGGCCGGATGGAGCGGCAGTTCCGGCCGGAGGCGGCCGGCGCGCTCGACGCCGTGATCCGTTGGGAGGTCACCGGCGCCGGCGACGAGCCCACCGTGGTCTGGGAGACGGCCATCGCGGACGGGACGTGCGCGGTGACGCCCGGCCGGTCCGACACCAGGGCGCGCGTCACCTTCGTGCTGGCCGACGCGGAGTTCCTCAGGCTCGTCTCGGGCAACGGAAACCCGGTCACGATGTTCCTCACCCGAAAGATCAAGATCTCCGGCGACATCGCCCTCGCCAGCTCGCTCACCCACCTCTTCGACATCCCCAAGGCGTGACGACATGACCGGCTTCTCTCTGGATCTCACCGAGGAACAGCGTGACCTGCGGGACTGGGTGCACGGTTTCGCCGCCGAGGTCGTCCGGCCGGCCGCCGCCGAATGGGACGAGCGCGAGGAGACGCCCTGGCCCGTCATCCGGGAGGCGGCCAAGATCGGCCTGTACGGGTTCGAGTCGCTGGCCGAGATGTTCGGCGACCCGAGCGGCCTGTCCCTGCAGATCGCCAACGAGGAGCTGTTCTGGGGCGACGCCGGCATCGGCATGGCCCTGTTCGGCACCTCGCTCGCCGTCGCCGGGATCTTCGCCGCCGGCACCCCCGAACAACTGGCCGAATGGGTGCCGCAGTGCTTCGGCGACGCGGACGACCCCAAGGTGGCGGCCTTCTGCGTGTCCGAACCCGACGCCGGCTCCGACGTGTCCGCGCTGCGCACCCGCGCCCGTTACGACGAGGCCCGCGACGAGTGGGTGCTCAGCGGCCAGAAGGCGTGGAGCACCAACGGCGGCATCGCGAACGTGCACGTCGTCGTCGCCTCCGTCGACCCCGAGCTGGGCTCCCGCGGCCAGGCCGCGTTCGTCGTGCCGCCCGGCACCGCGGGGCTGGTCGGCAACCGCAAGATCAGGAAGCTCGGACTGCGCGCCTCGCACACCGCCGACGTCTTCCTCGACGACGTGCGGGTGCCGGGACACTGCCTGCTCGGCGGCCGGGAACGGCTGGACGCCCGGCTGGCCCGGGCCCGGGAACGCGCCCGCGAGGCCCGGGAGGCCCAGGAGGCCCGTCAGGGCGGGAAGGGCGGCGAGGGCGAGAAGGGAGCCGGGGGCAGGGGCCAGGCGGCGATGGCCACGTTCGAGGTGTCCCGCCCCACCGTCGGCGCCCAGGCGCTGGGCATCGCCCGCGCCGCCTACGAGTACGCCCTGGAGTACGCGGGCCAGCGCGTCGCGTTCGGCCGCCCGATCATCGACAACCAGGCGATCGCCTTCGCCCTCGCCGACCTGCGCACCGAGATCGACGTGGTGCGGCTGCTGATCTGGCGCGCCGCCTGGATGGGCCGTAACGAGCGCCCGTTCACGGCGGGCGAGGGCTCGATGGCCAAGCTGCGGGCCGGCGAACTGGCGGTCACCGCCACGGAGAAGGCCATCCAGATCCTGGGCGGCGCCGGCTACAGCCGGGAGCACCCGGTGGAGCGGATGTACCGGGACGCGAAGATCTACACCATCTTCGAGGGCACCAGCGAGATCCAACGCCTCGTCATCGCCCGCGCCATCTCCGGCCGCCACATTCCCTGAGGCCCGGCCCGGTCCGATCAGGCCGGCCCGGGCCCACGCCCTGCCGGCGCGCCGCACGGGCCGAGCGAGCGCGCGAAATCCGTTGGCCGTCCGGCGCCGCCGTTGCCAGCATGTCCGGATGACATGGATCGCACCCGACGTTGAGCGGCGACCCCGCGCGGACCTGGCGGCCGGCGAGCGCGCCCTGCTGGAGGAGTTCCTCTACCGGCACCGCACCTATCTGCTGAGGAAGTGCGCCGGCCTCACCGCCGAACAGCTCAGGACCGCCTCCGTGGAGCCGTCCAAGCTGACGCTGCTGGGCCTGGTCCGGCACATGACCGGGGTGGAGCGCTTCTGGTTCCGGGAGAAGTACGCCGGGCAGCGGCCCGGCGACCCGTACCCGGCCGACGAGGGCGTGGACGGGGAAATCGACCTGGTCGCGGACGCCGACGCCGCGGCCGACCACGCCACCCTGCTCGCCGAGATGGACCTGGCCGACGCGGCCGTCGCCGGCCGGGACCTCGACGAACCCGTGGACGACCCCGAGGCGCCCACCGGCCTGGTCAACCTGCGCTTCGTCTACCTCCACGTCATCGAGGAGTACGCCCAGCACAACGGCCACGCCGACCTCATCCGCGAACGCATCGACGGACAGACGGGCTTCTGAACCGCGCCCTGGCCGGGCGTGGTGGTCCCGGGGCCGCGCGACGTGGGGTGCGGCGGCGGGGTCGGCGCGGGCGGCGTGAACGCCCGACGCCCCGTTGTCGACACGACCGGACCGCTGGTACAACCAGACCCCTGGCGACCGACGAACGGACAAGCGGGGGGACCTGACGATGACACGGATCGAGCTGAGGGCCGGCCTCAGGCACACCTCCCGGCTGCTGGTCGACGAGGGCCTGACCGTTCCCGCGGTGTCGGACGCGCTGCGGGGCTTCGCCGACATGCCGCGCGTCTTCGCCACGGCGTATCTCGTCGCGTTCGTGGAGAACACCTGCATCGAGGCGGTCGCTCCGCTGCTTCCGGAGGGGAACAAGACGGTCGGGACGCATGTGGAGCTCAGCCACAGCGCCGCGACCCCGGTGGGCATGGAGGTCACGGCGTTCGTCGAACTCGTGGAGGTCGACCGGCGGAGGCTGCGCTTCGCCGTCGAATGCCGGGACGCCCAGGACGTGATCAGCAGCGGCCACCACGAGCGGCACGTCATCGACGCGGCGACGTTCGACGAGCGCATGGCCGCCAAGGCGGCCACCAGCACCGCCACGACCCCCTGACGACGACGAGGGCGGACACCAGCCCCGCCCGTTCCCCCGACGACGGGGGAGTTGGGCTCAGGGCAGGGCCCTGGCCGGCGCCGGGTGGGGGTCGCGGAAGGTGAACGCGTCAGGGCCGGAGCCGTGTTCCCGGATGAGCGCGACCCGCTCCATCGCCTCGGCGACGCTCGGGCGGTGACCGGCCGGGATCCACCACAGGGCCTGGTGCGCCTCGGCCAGGCGCTGGAACCACTCGCGGCGGCGACTCAGCACGCGTAGGTGATCGGAGTGGTAGGTGAAGTTCCGCAGAGCCTCGACCGTTTCCCAGACCGAGCAGTTGATCAGGAACAGGTCGTCCTGCTCGTCGGGACGGAACCCGGTCGCGTCCGCACCCGCGTCGTCGACCATGCGCCACACGAACCCGGGGCTGCGATCGGCAAGCTCGTTGATCTCGGGCAGCTGGGCGACGAAGTCGGCCAACTCGGGGCCGTCCAGGGGGGCGACGATGCGGCCCACGTTGACCTGTGCGAGGTGAAAGCCAGTCATGCGCTCAGCTTGGCCCGACTCGCTTCTATAGTCAATGCTTCTTGTTTTTAGAGAGTGTCACGCAGCACCTGTCGGGACGCGGATCCATCGTCGGCGCCCACTGCCCGGGTGCCAGGCCCTCCAGCAGCGCGAGGTTCATCCCGCAGACCAGGGCCGGGAACTCGTCGGCCAGCGCGTGGAAGGGGCAGTTGCGCAGGCGCAGCGTCTCGCCGTCCCAGTAGGGCTCGTAGCCCCGGTCCCGCAGCACCTCGACCAGGTCGCCGGCGGTCGCGTCCGGATGCGCCGCGCCCGCGGCGCGGGCCGCCGCCATCAGCTCGCGGTCCAGGCCGGCGTTCTCCACCACCTCGGCGAGCAGCCGGCCGGCCGTGTCGTAGGACCGAGGCGGCAGGGAAACGGCGTGCTCACCGTCGGCACGCCGGTACACCTTCGCCGGCCGCCCCGCCCCGGGTCCCGTCCGCCCGGACAGCCGTCGGAAGGACACGTCCAGCAGCCCCGCCTCGACCAGCTTGTCCAGGTGGAAGGCGGCCAGCGACCGGGAGACCCCGACCGCCTCCGCGGCCGCGTCGCGCCCCACGTCGTCCGGAGCGGCGGCGACGTGTCGATAGAGCCGGCGGCGCACGGGATCACTCAACGCGCCCAGCGCCGCGAACGCGGAATCCTCGGCAGTCATCCGCCGATTCTATGACCAACGGAAGTGCTCGAAACAACGCCGTTCCCGTCCCCTCCCCGTCCCCTCCCCGTCCCCGGCCTCCGGCGACGGTGCGGAGGCCGGGGACGGGAGTGTGGGGGCTACCAGGTCTTGCCGGCCTGCTCCCGGGTGACGTGGTTGATCCGGTTGAAGAAGTTGGTCATCGCGATGTGCAGGGCGATCGCGCCCAACTGCTTCTCGTCGAAGTGGGCGGTGGCGGCCTCCCAGACCTCGTCGGTCACGCCCGGCGCGTTGTCCTGGATCCGGGTGGCGGCCTCGGCCAGCGCGAGCGCCGCCCGTTCCCGTTCGGTGAAGAACGGCGTGTGGCGCCACGTGACCACGTTGTGCAGCCGCTCGTCGGTCTCTCCCCGCTTCTTCGCCGCCGCGACCCCGCCGAACACGCACGGGCTGCAGCCGTTGATCTGGCTGGCGCGCAGGTGGACCAGTTCGAGTACGGACGGGTCGACCCCGCTGGCGTGGATCGCCTTGAGGAGGTGCTGGACCGCCGTGGTCACGTCGGGATGTGGCGGACTCGTCATGCGTGCTTCCATCGGTCGTGCTCCTTCGTCGGTGATGCTCGCTGGTGCCTCGGTTACCTGTGCGGGTCCGGGCTCGTCATCCCCATGACGGAGCAGCGCCGAGGAAGGTAACGACATGTCCGACAGCAGCCCGACGGACGACCCGACGCTCGGCCCGACGGACGGTCCGACGGACCCGGTGGTCGAGGCGTTCGAGGCCCAGCGCGACCGGCTGCGCGCGGTCGCGCACCGGATGCTCGGTTCGCACGCCGACGCCGAGGACGTGGTCCAGGAGGCCTGGCTGCGGCTCTCCCGCCAGGACGCGGCGTCCATCCACAACCTCGCCGGCTGGCTCACCACGGTGGTCGGCCGGATCAGCCTCGACGTCCTGCGGACCCGTCAGGCCCACCCCGAGGCGTCCTACGACGACCGGCTGCCCGAACTCGTGGTCACGGTCGACGACGGGCCCGCGCCCGAGGACGACGTGGCGCTCGCCGACTCGGTCGGGCTCGCGCTCCTCGTCGTCCTCGACTCGCTCGGGCCGAGCGAACGGCTGGCGTTCGTGCTGCACGACCTGTTCGCGGTGCCGTTCCACGAGATCGGCCAGATCCTCGGCAAGTCCACCGACGCCGCCAAGATGCTCGCCAGCCGAGCCCGCAGGAAGGTACGGGCGAACGAACGGCCGCCGGAGGGGGCGCGGGAGCGGCGCGAGGTGGTCGAGGCCTTCCTGGCGGCGGCCCGTCGCGGCGACTTCGAGGGGTTGTTGCGGGTGCTCGACCCCGAGGTGAGGCGGACCGTCCACACCGCGGGCGGCGTGGTCGTCACCCTCGGCGCGACCGAGGTCGCCGCCGGGGCACGGCGAGCCGGCGGCGCTGGCCCGCGGGGCCGGGCGGTGCTCGTCAACGGCCGTCCGGGCGTCGTGTCGTGGAGGGCGGACGGCTCCCCGCTCGCGATCGTCGCGTTCACCGTCGTCGTTGACCGGATCACCGAGATCACGGTCCTGGCCGACCCGGCCCACCTCGCGTCGCTGGACCTCCCCGGGCCACCGCCCGGGTAGGGCCGGAATAGTTCCTGGGCGCTCGACACGTCTGTTCGGTGAGGCGGCCGCCCGGCCGTCCCATCGAAGGGAGCGCACGTGGCACTACGAGGAACGCGAACGAGGCGAAGGCGGCGCGGGATGGCCGGCGTCGCGGTCTGCGCGACGTTGACGACGTTGACGGCGGTGACGGCGGTGACGGCCTGGAGCCCGGCCGGGGCCCAGACCGCCCAGGCCGTCCCGAGCGAGTCGGGCGCGGCGGGCGCGGCGGACGTGGCGACGGTGGCGCGGCAGGTCACCCTGCCGACGGGTGAGCGTGTGGTGTTGGACGAGCGGGGCGGGGTCGCTGGCGTGATCAGCGATGCGGGTTCCGGCACGGACCGCGCCGGTGGCCAGGAGTTGAGTGTCGACGGGTACGACACCCTCACCCGCGACGGGGAAACCCAGGTCATCCCGCACTCGGCCCGGGCGGGTATCGAGGACGGGACGCTGGACCCGGGCGCGTTCAACGTCACCAATCCTGGCCATGACCTGTCGTCTCCGGCGGGGCGGGACGCGGCGGAGACGGCGACGGTGACCGTCGCGCCCACCGACCGCGCGGGCGAGGCGACCGCGTCCTGGTACGCCAGGGTCATGGATCTGGAGACGTGGGAGCGGACCTACGTGGAGCCCACGGGCCCGGACGACGTCACGGTCGACATCGAGCTTCCCGTCGGGGAGTACGCGGTGTACGCCCTGGTCGACCGTCTGGAGGGCGGTGAGGCCGTTGGGGGCGACTGGTTGCTGATGCCGCACGCGTCGGTCACCGGGGACACCACGCTGGACCTTCCGGCCGCCGCCGCGAAGGACATCGACCTCACCTTCGAGGACGAGCCTTCCGCGTCGTCGTCGATGACGATCGCCTGGGAGATGCTGCCGCCGGGCGCCGACACGGGGTTCGGCGCCTCGTTGAGTACGCCCGGCCAACTGCCGGGCGGGATCGGGACCGCGCAACTCGGCGAGCCCTCCGAGGCGTACGAGCTCAACAGTTCGGTCTACAAGCGCGTGATGGACGGCGAGCGCGAGTTCCACGCCGCCGACGCCCGGTCGGAGGGGTTCTACACCGGCCTGACCCTGCACACCGACTGGCAGGACATGGCCAGGATCACCGTCGAGGCGGGGAAGACCCTCAAGGGCGACAGGGGCTTCCTGCTCACCACGCCGTCCGTCAACTTCTCCGTCTGGTCCGAGGACACGCTGTTGCCGATCGCCAGCGAGGTGTACGTCCGGGCGGACGACATCCTCTGGGAGCACAGCTTCCGTGCCACTAACGGTGCCCACGGGGCGTACACCACGGGCGAGATGCGCCACCGTCCGGGCGAGGAGCGCCGGGAGACGTTCAACACCGGTGTCTTCGGACCGGTGATCTCCACGGCGGACGACGGCCTGTTCCGGTCGGGGAACACCCTCCACGGCGCGGTCAGCCTGCTCGCCGACGGCGCCGGGCACCGCACCTGGGACCCCTCGGGTGAGGGCGAGGCGCTCTACGACGGCGCCGTGACCACGCTCTACCGCGACGGCCAGGAGTACGCCACGGCCGAGGGTCCCATCGATTTCGTGGAGTTCGAGGTGCCGGCCGAGGAGGCGGAGTACCGGCTGGTCACCTCGATCGCCCGGGACAGCACCGTCTCCTCGGTGAGCACCGAGGTCGTCGCCGAGTACACCTTCACCTCCGCGGCCGGCCAGGACGGTTCCGTGCCGGCGTACGCCGTCAGGTACGCACCCGAACTGGCGTCGGACAACACCTCGCCCGCCGGCGAGAGCGTCGAGGTCCCGGTCACCGTCCAGGGCTCGGCCGCCGGCGCGGACCCGGCCTCGCTGGACGTCACCGTCTCCGTGTCCCTCGACGGCGGCGCGACGTGGACGGAAACGCCCGTCCACGACGGGCGGATCACCGTCGACAACCCGCCGGCCGGCGGCAGCGTCTCGTTCCGCGCCGAGGTCACGGACCAGGACGGCAACACCCTGACCCAGACCATCATCGACGCCTACCGCACGCGTTGATCCAGCGCCTGCTCGACGCCCGGCCTCCCTGGCGGCGTCGAGCAGGCGCTCGTCCGTCATTCCGGGTTATCGGCCGTGGGGTCGGGCTCGGTCGCCTCGTAGGACTTCCAGGCGCTGACGCCGAGGCGTCCGGTGGTGCCGAGGTCGACGTCGCCGTGCGGCCGCACCCGCTGTGCGGGCTCGTCCGGCATGGGGACGACGTCGAGGTGGGCCCCGACGACCGGGGTGCCGGCCAGATCGTCGACGGTGTTGCGCCACAGCACGCTCGCCACCGCCGACTCCTCGGGCGCCAGGGTCACCGGCTGGGGCGGGTCGTCGAAGCCCTCGATCGTGGCGATCGACGCGGAGCCGTGCCGCACCTCGACGTCCAGGGCCCGCCATTCGTCGTCGAGGAGGGTGACGGCGGGGTAGCCCTCCACGGTGAGAGGGTCGACGCCGCAGTTCGTCACGTAGAGGGTCATCACCCGGAGCCCCATCGCGGCGTCCGCCAGGCCGGGACTGACGGCCAGGCCCGACTTGGCGCCACACGGCCGCGGCCCGCTCCGCGGCTGCTCAACCGACAGCCCGTACTGGTCATCGTCCCTGTCCGGCCGGTGGTCGGGCATCGGAACGTCCGCCACCGTGACCGCGTCGCCGCATCCGGCCACGACGCACCCAACGGCGGCCAACGCGGACAGACGGGCCCGGGCGGGCGGCGATATCGGCACCCGCCGATCCTCCCACGCGGGCGCCGCCACACCGTCGGTCTGCTACGAGGCCGTCGCGTGGCCCGCGAGGTAGAGCCGCAACGAGCACGGGTCCTCGGCCTCGACGAACACCTGCCGCCCCCAGTAGGCGCTGAGCCGGTGCGCCACGTCGACCAGCCGGCGGCGCTCCTCCGGCGAGTACGCGGGGAACCGGACCCAGCCGCGGTCGGCGATGGCGTTGCCCAGATCGTGGAAGAACACCGCCCGCACGCGCCGCTCCTCCTCGTCGGTCAACGGCGTGGACCCGCCCTCCGCCGGCTGCGGCGTCCGGACGTTGTACAGCTCCCGAACCACCGGCTCCCGCATGTCCCTCTGCTCCATGCCGCAGACCCTACGGCCGGCCGGGAGGCCCGGGGAGCCGGGCGACGTACCGCAGGGCCCGCGGCCACGGATCGTGGGCGAAGAGGTGCCGGGGCCGGTGCCAGTGACCGGCGCAGAACGCATCCAGGTCGAGGACGATCGGTCGCGTCGTGTACCCGGCCTCGGGCTCGGCGGCGCGCGTGACGGCCAGCAGTTCGGACGTCGGGGTCCACCCGTCGTGGTCGAACGCCCAGGCCCCGTCGCTCACGAACACGTGGCTCGGATCCCTCGCACCCCGCGCCCACAACCCGACGGGACCGAAGCCGGCCGCCGCCGCGGCGGGATGCGCCTCCAGAAACGCGAAGGCGAGGATGTGGCACGCGCCGGCCGCGAAGAACGCGGTGTCCTCCCGCCGCCAGGACAACAACTGATCCCGCCGCTCCGCCGCGGTCCGCCGGAACAGCGCGCTCGGCCGGTACACGGGCCCAGGTACGGGGGATGCACGAGCCGGCGGGTCATTCATAGTGGCACGCCGCCGGGGTCCCGCGCTCGCCGTCTTCTCCTTCTCCGTCATCCACCAGCTCGTGGCGCTCGACGGCTCCGCTCTCCGCCTCGGCGATCGACTCAAGCAGGTGGCGGGCGTTCGCAGGGGACCGCAGCAGATAGTCGGTCTCCCTGGAGCGCTTCGTAGTCCTCAAGGGAGATCAGCACGGCCGTGCCTTACGAGAGACGATCTCGATGGGTGTGCGGTCGTCGTTGACCTTACCGTCCGTTTGCAGCGGGATCCGCGTGCGGGGAAGCGGGCCAGGTGATGCTGAGGCTGAGTTGCGCGCCCAGTTCCCGGAAGCCCAGGGCGGCCGCCACCCGCCGGGATGCGGGGACCCGGGCTCGCCACTGCGGCAGGAGGCCGGCCGCGAGGGCGTGCGCGACCGCCGCCGAAGCCGTCAACCGGGCCAGCCCTCGCCCTCGCCACTCGCGCCCGGTGAGCACGCTGACGTGGGCCGCCCGGCCCGGCCACAGCTCGTACCCGGCAGCGGCGACCACCCGTTCGTCCTCCCGGACCACGAACGCCGGCGAGCTGATCGCGCCCAGGCTCGCCTCGCCCGCCTCCTCCGCGCCCACGGACTCCTCCAGCTCCCGCAGGTCCGCGTGGCCACCGGGCAGCCGTTCCACGGTCATGGCACCGCCGTCCCGCACGGGCCGGAAGTGGTCGGGCGACACGTACGCCAACGCCGCCGGGCCGAGCACCTCGGCCACCGGCAGCACCCGGCGTATCGCGTCCGCGTCCACGACGGCGCCTACGGGCAACGGAGCCAGAGCGTCTCGCACGATCCCGGCCGCCCGCTCGTTCGGCGCGGTCGCGATCGCCGATCCGCCCAGCGCGACCACCCCGACCCAGCCACCCGGACAGATGCCCGACTCCGGCGAGACGACCACGCTCAGGCTCCCCGCACCAGAAAACGACACCGACGCCCCCGCCCAGCCCTCCCACAGCCCTCGGGCCCCGGCCAGCAACGGATCTGTCGACATACCCCGACCCTGCCAGCCCTCAGACGGGACTGGCGAGCGAATTGGCCGGCCTCGGGGATCGCCCGGTAGAATTCGGGGACGGCGTCGACCCGCTCCGATGGGTTCGACGCTTTTTCCATGCCCAGCCTCGACCTCACCCCTCGCCGCGCCCAAGGCGCCCTCTTCCACACGCAGACCACGGAGCCGCGGGGCGACCAGTTACTGCCCCTAGGGATGCTCCGCGAGCGCCACCCGGATCTCCACGCACGTCACGTCGCCAAGTACGCGGGCCGCGAGCATCGCCTGCGCGAACGCGTCCTTCCCCTCGACTGTGCGTGGTCCGACGTCGTCTTCTTCACGCCCCTCGACCCCACGGTGCTGTTCGCCGCGGCGCGGGCCGCCGGCCGGCAGGTGGCGCACGGCCCGATCCGGACGCTCGACGCGGCCCGGCTCGACCCGGAGCGGTGCTGCGTACGCCTCATGCGCGTCACCCCGGGCGCCGCGACGGCCGACCCCGGCACCGAGGACGACTATCTGCCGCTCAGCACCGCCACACTGCGAGCCGTCCGCGAGGTGACCGACCGCGCCCTGGAACGACTCCGCACCCTCGGCCCGCACGACCCGCTCCTGCTGTTCGGCGACGTGCCGCACGTCCTCCACCGCGGACCGGTGCCGTTCAGGCTGTTCCAGGGGTAGCCGGAAGTAGGTGTGGCGTGAAAGCGACACAACCGCCACATCACCACGACAGTCGAACACGCGCGAGAGATCTCTGATGCTGAGGGGGCGCGTGATGCGCGGGATGGTGTTGGTGGGGGCGATGGTGGGCGTGGGTGCCCTGGTGGGAGCGGTGGGAGCCGCCAGCGCGGAGGAGCGTGAGAGCCGGGACACGGCGTCGTACGCCCGGCTCAGTGGGGACGTCCTGCTGTTCACGGCGGCGCCCGGGCAGGAGAACGGCGTGACCGTCATAGATGGCGCGATCTTCGACAGGCCCTCGCGTGTCTACATCACTGATTTCGTCCCGATCGAGCCCGGGCCTGGCTGTTCCTACATGTACCCGAACGACGACACGGTGGTCCTCTGCGACATCCCGACCGGCGGCGTTCAGGTGAGAGCCGGGGACGGCGAGGACAGCGTGAACATCGACCTCCCCGGCCCCGACATCGCGTGGGGCCAGAGCGGCAACGACCACCTTGACGGCACCGGTGAGGACACGCTCTACGGCGGCGGAGGTGAGGACTATCTGTACAACGCCGGCCACCAGTACGGAGGGCACGACTTCGACGCCCTCATCGGCGACGAGGGCGCCGACCACCTCGACGGAGGCACCGGGCCGGACAACATCTTCGGCGAGGGCGGCGACGATACCCTCGTCGGCTCCTCGGGCCGCGACCTGCTCAAAGGCGGCGACGGCGACGACGTGCTGCGCGGCGAGGACGACCAGGACCGTCTGAGGGGCGGGCCCGGCAACGACAGGCTGTACGGCGGCGTCAACGGCGACAACCTGTACGGCAACAGCGGCGACGACCTGCTCCACGGCGGCCCGGGCGTCGACTTCCTCTCAGGCGGCCCGGACGACGACGAGGTCCACCAGGACTGACGTACGAGGACCGGGCGGGGGCTACCAACCGCGCCGGCGGCACAATCGGGGGCGTGCACATCCACGGTGATCTGCGGGGCTCCGCGAAGTCGCTGGCGCGGGCGGGGCGCGTCGACGAGTTGCGTCGGCTGGCGGACGGTGGCGACGCGCATGTGGCGAGGGTGGCAGGGGCCGACGCGGGGGTTCGTCATCCGGCCATGCGCGGCGACCCCTGACCGGGGCGGGTGGGGAAAGTGGGATGCGGGCCACCCGTGATCGTGTGACGCTGCGCGGATGAAGCGCGAAGAGATCTCCACCCTGGCCCATGCTCATCATCCGATCTCCTCGCCGCTCGGCGACGAGAGCGTGCGGCGGTTGTTGGAGCGCGGCGTTCCGGCCGGGGAGGGGGAGGCGCGGCTGCTCGACCTCGGATGCGGTGGTGGGGAGTGGCTGCTGCGCGCGCTGACCGCGCACCCCGGGGCGCGGGCGGAGGGCGTGGACCTATCCGAGAGTGCGTTGGCCGCCGCCCGGGTGGCCGCGGAGGAGCTCGGCGTGCGGGACCGCCTCGTGCTGCACCGGCACGACGCCACCAGCTTCACCGCCCCGCACGCGTTCGACCTGGTGCTCAGCGTCGGCGCCGCGCACGCGTTCGGCGGGCTGCTGCCCACGCTCGACGCGGCGCGCAGGCATCTGGCTCCGGGTGGGCGGGTGCTGGTCGGCGACGGGTACTGGGCGGACGAGCCGTCGCCCGAGGCCGTCGAGATGCTCGGGGACTTCACCGACCTGGCGGGCACCGTGGACCGGGTGGTCGCCGACGGGTGGCTGCCGGTGTACGGGCATGCCAGCACGCGGCACGAGCTCGACGACTACGAGTGGTCCTGGACCGGATCCCTGACCGAATGGGCCCTGGACCACCCCGACCACCCGGACCGTGACCAGGCGCTGGCGGCCGCGGCCACCCACCGGGACGAGTGGCTGCGGGTCTACCGGGACGCCTTCGGCTTCGTCTGCCTGGTGCTGCGTCCGGCGGACGGCTGAGCCGGAAGGCTGAACCGGACGGGTCGACCCGCTTCCGATTTCTCCAAGACGGTGCGGGAGTGGGTTCCTAACCTGAGCGGAAACGTCCACTCAGCAGGGAGAACGCCATGTCCGTCACCAGGATCATTCCGTACGCAGACGGGGACGGAGACGGGAACGGGGACACGAGCGCGTCGCGGGAGTTCTACGTCGGCGTGCTGGGGCTTGAGGTCGCGATGCGGGATCCCGTGCTCGGGCTGCGGTCGCCGGATAATCCGAGCGCGCAGGTGCTCGTTCTCCCGCCGGGCATGGAGGATCCGCAGCCACGGTTCGGCGTGGATCTGGGCAGTCCGGAGGCGGTCGACGCGGCGCACGAGGAGGCGGTGCGGCGCGGGTTGCGGGTCGTGTACCCGCTCACCGAGGAGCCGTGGGGGGTGCGCCGCTTCTTCGTGGAGGACCCGGGCGGCACCGTCGTGAACGTGCTGGCGCACCTGCCCTGATCCCGCCAGCCCCGCCCCGCCCCCCGCGCGGTCGTCGGGCTCGCGCGGCCCGTCGTGGCGGGAGGCGGGCGATCACGGTGCTGGCACGTGCAGCGACAGGTGCGAGGACAGGGCGCGGAGGAAGTCCGGGGCGTCGAAGGCCGCGCCCGCGGAGGCGACGCCGGTGGTCCTGGTCCGGCCGGTGAGGACACGGTCGACGGCCTCCACCGCGAGCGGCGCGCTGACGGCGTAGATGTCCTGACCGGCGGCGGCCACGCGGCGTTCCGTGGAGCCGGAGCGGGCGAGGACGTCGACCACGAAGGTCTGCGCGGAACGGCCGCGCTCGTCTACGGCGGTGGGCGCCGGGGCGCCGGGAGCGGACAGGTCCGCCGCCGCGTCGGCGGTCATGTAGGTGCGCACCTCCGGGACCGCCAGGTGGCTGGGAACGGTGACGACGTCGGCCATGGAGAACTCGCCGATGACGCTCCGGGTGCCGAGGGGAGCGGGGAAGGGCCACTCCAGGGTCGGCAGGGCGTCGTCGTGGTACTCCAGCTTTCCGCCGGTGTAGCGGACCCGGCGGCCACCCCGTCGCCGCGCCGAGACCGCGCCCGCGGCGAGCGTTCCGGCCGTGGGGTGCCAACTGCTGAGGCCGTAGGCGACGTGCACCTCGTCCGCCGCCGTCCAGTCGCCCATCGCGGTGGTGACCAACAGGTCGCCGAGGCCGCCGTAGAAGGCCATCGCCGGCACCACCACGGTGCCCGCGGCTCTGGCGCGCTCCGCGAAGTGCGCGAACGTGTCGAGGTTCGCCTCGATCTCGGCCGCCACGTCGACGTACGGGATGCCGGCGCGCAGCGCCGCCTCGATCAGCGGGGCGGCGGTCGTGGCGAACGGGCCGGCGCAGTTGATCACGGCGGCGGCGCCGCGCAACGCGCGGTCGAGGGAGGCCGGATCGTCGACCGACGCCTGCCGCGTCTCGAGCCCCGGCCGGGTCCGCGCCAGCGCCAGCAGCTTGTCCCCGTCGCGGCCGAGGAGCAGCGGGACGTACCCGCGTTCGCACAGCTCCGCGACCACGAACCGCCCGGTGTGCCCGTAGGCGCCGAACACCGCCACAGTCCGTTCCCGTTCCCTGCCAGCCATGCCAGCTCCCGCGTGCTCGAAGTGATCCACCGCGGCAATCCTGTCGCCCCTGGCCACCCGCGCCCAGTGTCCGGAACGACATGACCCGTACAATTCCCGACATGAGCTCTGTCCCGCGCTCCGTCGCGGTCGCCGCCACCGACGGGATGCTGCACTTCGAGCTGGCCCTCGCCTACGAGGTCTTCGGCTCCGCACCGGCGGCGGTGCCGGGCCCGTGGTACGACGTCAGCGTGTGTGGCACGCACGCCGTGCGGGTCGGCCGGTTCCTGTTGGAACCGGACAGCGGGCTGGACCGGCTGGTGGGCGCCGACACGGTGATCGTCCCCGCCCTGGCCGACATCGACGAGGACCCGCCGGCCGATCTGGTCGAGGCGGTGCGGGCGGCCCACGCGTCGGGCGCGCGGGTGGTGTCCCTGTGCACGGGCGCGTTCGTGCTCGCCGCCGCCGGCCTGCTGGACGGGCTGTCCGCGACGACGCACTGGGCCCACACCGAGGAACTGGCCGCGCGCTATCCCCGGGTGAGGGTCGACCCGGACGTTCTCTACGTCGACAACGGCAGCGTGCTCACGTCCGCGGGCAAGGCCGCGGCCATGGACCTGTGCCTGCACCTGGTCCGCCGCGACCACGGCTCGGTGATCGCCAACGTGGTCGCCCGCCGCCTGGTCGTGCCGCCGCATCGGGCCGGTGGCCAGGCCCAGTTCGTCACCACGCCGGTGCCGGCCCGGGACGGCCATCCGCTGGCCGAGCTGCTCCCCTGGGTGATGCGGCGGCTGGACCAGCCGCTCACCGTCGAGGACCTGGCTCGCCAGGCGAACATGAGCTCGCGCCACCTGGGCCGCCACTTCCGCTCGGTGACCGGCACCACCCCGTTGCAGTGGCTGCTGACGCAGCGGATCCGCCGCGCGCAGGAGCTGCTGGAGAGCACGGACGACAGCGTCGACACCATCGCCTCGGCCACGGGCATGGGCACGGCGACGACGCTGCGCCGCCACTTCCACCGCACGATCGGCGTGCCGCCGGACGCCTACCGCCGCACGTTCCGGGCGTGAGGCGCGTCACCGTCGGTGTGGCTGTTCGCCCCGGCGATGGTGATGCCCTCGTCGTCGACGAGGAACGGGCCGCCGCTCGATCCGTCTCCCATGTCGCAGTCCGTCTTGAGCCGGTCGTCGAAGAACAACCACGACGCGGCGTCCACCGCGTCGCCGTAGCAGTACATCAGCACCTCGCCGTACTGGAAGTCGGAAGGCGGCCGCTGATCGGCCTCCAGTCCCCCCGGAGGCCCGGACATCAGCGTGGAAGGGAGGCATGACGCGCGCAAGCGCGCGCCTCTCGTGACGTTCACCATCGGCCGATGTCGGGATCCCCGGCAGGCTGGCCGACAGGCGCCGGGTCTCCGGATCGGATCACCGAGTGGAGAGCTTGTGGACGATGGCGTCGTCGGGACCCAGTCGTCGTCCGTCCGCGGACAGCACCTCCAGCGCGCGGAGGCGTTGTCCCTGTCGGCGGTCGACCAGTTGCGAGTGCGGTTCGTCGGGGGCGAAGAAGTTCTGCTCGCCCCACTGCCGCAGCGCCACGATGACGGGGAAGAGCGCCTCGCCCTTCGGGGTCAGCGCGTACTCGCGGTAGGCGCTGCCGTCCGAGGCGGGGACGGAGGCGAGGACGCCGCCGGCGACCAGCGTGCGCAGCCGGGCGGCGAGGATGTTCTTCGCCACGCCGAGGCTGCGCTGGAACTCCCCGAAGCGTCGGCTTCCGTCGAAGGCGTCCCGCACGATCAGCAGGGACCACCAGTCGCCGATCGCGTCCACCGACCGGGCGACGGGGCAGTCGCTCTCGTCGAAGCGCGTCCTGCTCACCATGGCGTCCCTCGCTTCCTTGATGGTTGCAACATGCTACCAAAAGGATTAGCGTCCTCGCTGGTAGCAAGATGAAACCGAAGAGGCGAGGAGTGCGATGCCCGGAAACGGCGAGGTCGTGACACGACGGCCCGAGGCCCGAGGCGGGGAGAGTCCCGCGTTCGTGTTGTCCCGTGGCGTCGTCATGCTGTTCGCCGTCGCCTGCGGCGCCGCGGTGGCCAACGTCTACTTCTCCCAGCCGCTCCTGGTCACCATGGGCCACGACCTCGCCATGAGCCCGGCGCTCGTCGGCAGCGTGGTCACCCTCACCCACGTCGGGTACGGGCTGGGACTCTTCCTCCTCGTGCCGCTGGGCGACGTGGCCAACCGCGGACGGCTCGTCGTGGCCCAGCTGCTGCTCCTGGTGGTGGCGCTGGTCGTGGTGGCCGTCGCCCCCACGGCAGCGGTCCTGCTCGCGGGCATGGCCGCGACGGGGTTCCTCGCGGTCGTCACGCAGACGCTGGTGGCCTTCGCGACGTCGCTGGCCCCGCCCGCCGGGCGTGGACGAGTCGTCGGCCTGGTCACCAGCGGCGTGGTCATCGGCATCCTGCTCGCCCGCACGGCGTCGGGACTCATGGCCGATCTCGCGGGCTGGCGTTCCGTCTACCTGGCCTCGGCGTCGCTCACCGCCCTGCTCGCCCTGGTCCTGCACCGGGTGCTGCCGCACCACCGGGACGCCCAGGCGACGACCCTGCGCTACGGGCGGCTCCTGCGCTCCACGATCACCCTCTTCGCACGGGAACGCCTGCTGCGGCTCCGCGCCCTGTTCGGCCTGCTGATCTTCGCCGCCTTCAGCACCCTGTGGAGCAGCGTCGCGCTGCCGCTCAGCGAGCCCCCGCACCTCCTGCCGCACCGGGCGATCGGGGCGTTCGGGCTGATCGGCGTCGCCGGCGCCCTGGCCGCGACCGTGGCGGGCCGCCTGAACGACCGAGGGCTCGCCACCCGGACCACCGGCATCGCCCTGGCCCTGCTCGCCGCCTCGTGGTTGCCCCTGGCCTTCACCCGCGGCTCGCTCTGGGCCCTCGCCGTCGGGGTGATCCTCCTCGACCTCGCCGTGCAGGCGGTCCACGTCACCAACCAGACGCTGATCTACGCGCTGCACCCGGACGCGGGCAGCCGGCTGATCGGCGGGTACATGGTCTTCTACTCGATCGGCAGCGCCACCGGCGCCATCGCCGCGACGTCCCTGTACGCGGCCGCCGGTTGGGGTGCCGTATGCGCCCTGGGCGCCACGTTCAGCTGCCTCGGCCTCACCCTGTGGGCGTTCACCCGAAACACCACCTCCGGCTCCACGGCCGAGTCGACGTCCCGCGGCGAGGCCGGCCTTCTCGCCGAACGGTGAGCGACGGCCGAGCCGCGGACCCGGAGGCGGCTCACCCGCGACGTAGCCGGGCTTCGGGGACTCGATGTGCTTGGCTTCGCGGTGTTTCGGCTCCTGATGTCGATGAAGCCGCACACCTTTCGACGCTGCCGGCGACCGGGACCCGACAGTCCGCCCTCCCGTCACACGGCGTGGCCGTCATGGACTCCACCAGGAAGTTCGGCGCCGGCTCCGCTCGAACTCCCCGGTCCTGCGGACTCCTGTCGTAGCGGGCTGGCACGTTCGCCACATGCGGGTGAGCGGCATGGGCCGCGACCGCGCGCAACTCGTCGTCCATGTCCACGAGACCGGGCTCGTCGCCCTCGCCCACCTGGCCCGCTGACGGGCAGCGGAGTGAACCGGGCGAGGGGCACGTGGCGCGGTCCGGCGGTCGTCGGCGCGGCTGGTAGGCACGGCGCCATGGGACTCGACGTCATGACGTACAACCTGAAGTTCGACGACCGGGGCACCGCCACCAACAACGCCTGGACTACGCGGCGACCGATCATGGCCCGCCTGCTCGCCCAGGAGGTCCCGCACCTGCTCGGCACCCAGGAGGGGCTCTACGACCAGCTCACGCAGATCCATCAGGACCTCTCGACGCAGCAGCAGAAGCGGCGGTACGACTGGATCGGTGAGGGCCGCGGGGGCGGCAGCCACGACGAGTACATGGCCGTCTTCTACGACCGGGACCGGCTGGTGCCGGAGGAGTACGAGCACTTCTGGATCTACCAGGACCCGTTGACCATCGGCAGGAAATGGGACGACGCCTCGGGGTCGCCGCGGATGGTCACCTGGGTCCTCTTCCGCGACACGGAGACCAAGCGGCGCTTCTACGCCATCAACACGCACCTGGACGACCAGAGCGCCGCCTCCCGGCAGGCGAGCGTCGACCTGATCAGGAAGCAGATGAACAAGACCCAGGAGAACGGTCTGCCCAAGTTCGACACGGGCCTGCCCTGCGTGGTGACGGGAGACTTCAACGTGCCCGCCCGCAAAGGGGAGAAGGTGTACGACGCCATGCTCAAGGACGGCCGGCTGGTGGACGCCTGGATGACGGCGAAGGCGAGAGGCCCGGTCTACGCCACCTGGAACGACTGGGTGGACCCCCAGCCGAAGGACGACAGGATCGACTGGATCCTGGTCACGCCGAAGGTGATCGTGGAAACGGCGTCGATCAACGTCTACCGCGAGAACGGACAATGGCCGAGCGATCACTGTCCGGTGCAGGCGACCCTGACGCTCCCGTAGCCCCGCTGGCCGACGCGGATGGCGCGATATCGGCGCAACGTCGTCGTTCTCCCGGAGGTCTGACCCACGCCGCAACAGGCACACCTCCTGTCACACCTCTTCCGGGAGAACAAGAACACACGATGACGCGAAGACACGCGCTGCGCGCCGGGATCGTCCTGACCGCCGCCGCGGCCACCGCGAGCGGGCTGCTGCCCGCGATACCGGCCACGCCGGCGTTCGCGGCGCCCGCCCGGTACGCCGACGACTTCAACGGCGACGGCATCCGCGACTACGCCAGCTACGTGCACTGGACCCAGCAGATCGGTTCGGCCGGAGGGGTGCGGATCACCTACGGCACCGCCTCGGGGCCGGGGACCGAGACGCAGCTCGTCCACCAGAACAGCCGTGGCGTGCCGGGCACGAACGAGACCGACGACAACTTCGGCGAGGTGCGGGCCGCCGCCGACTTCAACGGCGACGGGTACGGCGACCTCGCCGTGGCCACCCCGAGGGAGACGACGGGCGGACGCGAGCTGCAGGGCTGGGTGACCGTGCTGTGGGGCAGCCCCGACGGCCTGTCGGGCGGCACCAGCATCCCCAACCGAAATCCCCAGCCGTACGGGCACTTCGGCTCCGACCTGGCCGTCGGGGACTTCAACGGTGACGGCCGACCCGACCTCGCCGCGGTCAACTCCTCCGAGACGTACGTCTACCGGGGCCGCATCAACCGCTCCGGCGTGGCCGGCAGCGTGACCATGCTCGACCGCGAGGGCGAGGGCTTCTACTCCCACAGCCTGATCGCCGGAAACGTCAACAAGGGCAACGTCACGGACCTGGTGATCCTCGGCACGACCGCCGGGCGCAGCAGCGAGGCCACCGACGCGTGGTTCGTCCGTGGCGGCTCGCCGCTGCGCGAGGGCGAGACGCTGCGGCTCGACGGCAACCAGCACGCCGACGACACCGACCCGGACGGCGTGATCGCCGACTTCAACCAGGACGGGTACGGCGACATCGCCATCGGACTACGCGGCGAGGCCGACTACCGCGGCGAGGTCACCGTCTGGCGCGGCGCCTCCGGCGGCCCGGGCTCCTCCGCCGTCGTCACTCAGGCGACGACCGGGGTCACCGGCAGCCGCGAGCCGGAGGACCAGTTCGGCGCCAGCGTCTCCGCCGGGGACGTCAACGGGGACGGCTACCCCGATCTCGCCGTTGGCGTGCCCGGCGAGAAGATCGGCGGCCAGGAGTACGCCGGCATCGTGCACGTCCTGCGGGGCGGCGTGAACGGCCTGACCGGCCGCAACTCGCAGGCGTTCAGCCGCGCCACCGACGGGATACCGGGCCACGTCGACTCCGACGACACCTTCGGCCACGAGGTGCGGCTGCGCGCCGACCGGGACGACTACGACGACCTGTACGTCGACGGCCGGGACGCCACCGCGGTGCGGCTGCCCGGCAGCGCCCGCGGCGTCACCGTCGACGGCGTCACCAAGCTCGGCGACGGACTCGTGGACGGCATCCTCCAGTAGGACGCGCCGCCCGCTACTCGCCACGCGCTGGCCCGCGCCGCCACTCGGCGCGGGTCAGCGCGTACTCGACCTCGCCGTGTTCGGAGCCCGGGATGGGCTCCGGCCAGTCCTCGGTGAACCGCCGGACGAGGGACAGGCCGGCCTTCTCCATCACCCGGCGGGAGCCCGCGTTGACGGTCATGGTGTTGGCCGTCACCCGTTCGACGCCGAGGTCCGTGAAGCCCTTGTCGATCAGGGCCAGGGAGCCCTCCGTGGCGTAGCCCCGGCCCCAGGCGGTGCGGTTGAGTCGGTAGCCGAGCTCGACCACGGACGCGTCGTGGTCGTCCAGCGGCCGGAACTCGAACCAGCCGAGGAACGCGCCGCCGGTCTCACCCCGGGGCCTCGTCTCCGCGGCCCAGTAGCCCCGGGTGCCGGTGCACGGATGGTCGTGCAGGAGCCGGGGGAGGGTGCGTGCCACGATCGTCTCGCGGCTGGTCGGCCGGCCGCCGGTGAGGTAGCGCATCACCTCGGGGTCGCCGTCGAGGGCCACCAGCAGGTCGGCGTCGTCGGCGGTGAAGGCCCGCAGCACGAGCCGGTCGGTCGTCAGGAATACGCACATCCGGCGCATCCTGCCCGCCGGAACGTCCCGCCGCCAGCGGTTTACCCCCGGGCGGACGCCATGGACGCCACGACGTCGGCGAGGTAGAGGCGCTGGATGCGGCGGGCCTCGGCGAGGATGGCGGGGTCGCCGTCCGGGTCGTCGCGGAAGGCGAGTTGCAGCAGCGCCTCGGCGGCGGCCACCCCGGCCCGGCAGGCCACGGCCAGGGCCGGGCCGTCCGCCAGGCGCTCCTGGGAGACCAGGATCTCCCGCAGGCTCGCGGCGACCAGCGCGTTGTTCTCCTCGTCGAGCTGGAGGAGCTCGCGGCTGAGGTAGCGGCCCGTGCGGATGGCGAGGTAGCCGGGGTGGCGCCGGTAGAGCTCGACGTACCGGTCGAAGACGAGGTTGACCAGGTCGAACCAGCGGGCGCCGCGGGCGCCGTCCAGGATCGCGCGCATCGCCGCGGCGTGCCCGGCCATGTGCCGGCGGGCGACGGCGGCGAGGATGGCGTCCTTGTCGTCGAAGAACTGGTACAGCGTGCCGATCGGCACGGCCGCGTCGGTGGCGATCCGGCGGATGGTCGCCGCCTCCACGCCCTCGGTGGCGAGGATCCGGTCGGCCGCGGCGAGCACCGCCTCGACCCGGGCCCGGCTGCGCGCCTGCTGCGGCGCCTTCCGCAGGCCGGCGGCGGGGTCGGGGTCGGTGGGCGCGGCTGGTTCGTTCGTCGTCTCGTGGTTCACGACGCTGATGTCACCTGTCGTTCTCGGGGATCGGAGCGGGGGGTTCCGCGCTGTTGATCTTCGCGTAGAGGCGCCGGGTTCGCCGGTAGAGCGCGCGGAGCGTCGCGTACGCGTCGTCGTGGACCCGGCGTTGGGCCGGGTCGGGCGTGAACTCCCGTGCGATCTCGACGGTGTCGGGGACGTCCCGCCAGTCGAGCTCGCCGAGCGCCACGGCGGCGAGCAGCGCCGCGCCCCGCGCGTTGGCGAGCACCGGGTCGGCGACCTGCCGGACGGGTCGGTCCAGGACGTCGGCCATGGCCTGGCACCACAGCAGCGAGGTGGCGCCGCCGCCGACGAAGGTCAGGTGCGGGAACGGGCGGCCGGTGAAGCGCTCCACGGACTCGTTGAGCCACCGGGCGTTCAGCGCGATCCCCTCGAAGACGCTGCGCACCAGGTCGGCGCGGGTGGTGGTGACCGAGACGTTGAACCAGCCGCCGCGCACGGTGGGATCGTCGACGGGGGTGCGCTCGCCGTTGAGCCACGGCGCGAACAGCACGCCGTTGCTGCCCGGGGGAGCGGTGGCGGCCAGCGCGTTCAGCCGGTCGAGCGCGCCGTCGGCTCCGTCGGCCCCGTCAGTTCCGGCAGCTCCGTCCGGGACCGTGTCCAGCAGCCAGTCGATCGCCCGGCCCGCCACGTCCTGCACGGCCGCGACCCAGTACCGTCCCGGCACCACCGACGGCAACGAGGCGACCGAGGTGCGCACGTCCGTCTTCTTCCGCGGAACGTGGCAGGACACCCAGGCGGACGTGCCCACGTAGAGGTGCGCCGTGTGGTCCCGGACGGCGCCGGCGCCGACCGCCGCCGCGGTGGTGTCCCCGGTGCCGGCCACCACGCGGACATGGTCGCCCAGGCCCAACTCGGCCGCCACGTCGGGGCGCAGGGTGCCGACGACGGACGCGGGCGGCACCAGCGGCGGCAGCTTGTCGGGGTCGAGCCCGGACATCCGGACCAGCCGGTCGTCGTAACGGACCGCGCCCGGCGTGCGGTTGTCGGTGCACCAGCGCAGCACCGCCGTGTCGTGCCCGGCGACCGCGCGACCGGTCAGCCGCATCGTGAGGTACTCGGGAACATCGAGCAGCCAGCGCGCCGCCGCGTGCACCTCGGGGCGCTCGTGCCGCAGGAACTGCGCCTGGCCGACCGGGTCCTTGCCGGTGAGGGTGGGGGCGCCGCCGGTTCGGCTGAGCCAGGCGCGCAGCCGCCGCGCGTTGTACCCGGTGCCGGGCACCCGCAGGCCGCCGCCGGCCAGCCGCCGGGTGTACGGGGCGCCCCGGCGGTCCATCCACAGCAGCGCCCGGTGCAGGTGGCGCCCCGCGGCGTCCACCGGCACCAGGCCGCCCCACTGGGCGGACATGCAGAGCGCAACGACGTCGCGGGACGGGACGAGGTCGCGCGCCAGGAGCCGCCGCAGCGCGGTGACGACGGCGCGCCACCAGTCGTCCGGGTCCTGTTCGGCGCCGCCGCCCGGCAGCAGGTGAACGGGGACGCGTTCCCGCTCGTGTCCGAGCAGCCGGCCGTCGACGGTGACCAGCGCCACCTTCGGGCCCGAGGTGCCCAGGTCCACGCCGACCACGCAGCGCGGGGCCACCGGCCTCAGCCGCCCACGCCGGACGGGCCACCCGGGCCGGGGTCCGCGGGATCCACCGTGGCGAGGACCCGGTCGAAGCGGGCCAGCGCGTCGTCGATGATCTCGTCGGTGTGCGCCATGCTGGTGTAGAGGCGGCTGCCGGCGATGGTGACCATGCCCTCGGCCGAGTACGCCATCGACATCTGCCCGAGCATGTCCGTGCGCGGCCCCAGCTTGTCGAAGAGCTCCGGGTCGTCCAGCGACAGGTGCAGCACGCCCGAGGTGTGCAGGTGGACGATCGAGCCGATGTTGTACGTGACGTACGGCAGGCCGCGGGCGGCGATCCGCGCCGCCAGGCCGGCGCGCAGCCGGTCGCCGGCCCGCCCGGCCAGGGCCGGGGCGCCGGTCCGGTCCATCTCCACCAGCGCGTGGTAGCCGGCGACGCAGGACAGCGGGTTGGCCGACAGGGTGCCGCCGACCAGGGCGCGTTTGCCGGCGGCGGTGAGGCCGCCCTCGAACGCGGCCATCACCTCCGCGCTGCCGCCGACGCCGCCCGCCGCGGGGTAGCCTCCGGCGACGCACTTGCCGAGGACGGTGAGGTCGGGGCGGACGCCGAAGTAGCCCTGGGCGCCGCCCATGCCGAGCCGGAACGCGGTGACCACCTCGTCGAAGACCAGCAGCGCGCCGAACGCGTCGCACAGCTCCCGCACCGCCGCGTGGTCCTCGGGCCGCACCAGGTGGGTGCCGCTCTCCGGGCCCACGGGCTCGACGAGGACGGCCGCGGTGCCGCCGGACTCCTCGTTCGCCGCGAGGGTCTCGCGCAGCCGGTCGAGGTCGCCGGGCGGCACCTCGTGGGTGAGCTCCAGCGCGCCCGGCGGGATGCCCGCCGCCTCCAGACCGCCGGTGCCGGGGATGCGCAGGCCGTACACCACCTGGTCGGACCAGCCGTGGTAGGCGCCGCCGATCTTGATCACATGCGCCTTGCCGGTGTGCGCGCGGGCCGCGCGCACCGCGGCCATGACGCCCTCGGTGCCGCTGCCGAGCATCCGGAACCGCTGCACGCCCGGCATGAAGTCGTGGATCAGCTTCGCCAGCCGGACCTCGGCGGAGTGCAGCATGCCGGTGACCGGACCGCAGTCGGCGAGCAGCTCGACGACCCGCTCCCGGACCGCGGGGTGGTTGCTGCCCAGCACGGTCGGCCCGCCGGCCTGGAGGAAGTCGGTGTACCGGTTCCCGTCCACGTCCCACAGGTACGCGCCCTCGGCCCTGACGATGTCCAGCGGCCAGGGCTCGTTGAGCGCGAGGTTGTGCTGCACGCCGCCGGGAATGTAGCGGGCGGCCTCGGCTGCCGTGGCCCGGGAGCCCGGGGCGTTCCGCTCGTACCAGGCGCGGTAGCCGGCGAGCGCGGCGTCGCCGGGCCGCCGGAGCGGGGTCGCGACGAGCCGGTCGAGGTCCCGGCGCACCGCGTCCACGTCCGGCCAGGCGGATATCGCGGCGCCGGCGACGGCGCGGGAGACGGGGGCGTTCATTCGGCCCCCCGCCCCTCCTGGAGCCTCCTGACCGTGCCGTAGTCGCCGGCGAGCGCCTGCCTGATGACGTCCTCCTGCTCCCGCTCGTCCAGCACCCGGGGTGTGCCGAGGGCCAGGCAGCGGGCGTACAACTCGGCGACCCACTCGACGAGTTCGAGGTTGGCGACGGCCTTGGCGACGGACGAGCCGAGCGCGATCGAACCGTGGTTGCCGAGCAGCGCGGCCTGCCGGCCGTCCAGCGCCGCGACCACGCGCTCGGCCAACTCGTCGGTGCCGTACGTGGCGTAGGGCGCGACCCGGAGGGATCCGCCGAGGCTCAGCATCGCGTAGTGCACCACCGGGATCTCCTCCAGCGTGCAGGCGATCGCGGTGGAGGCCACCGCGTGGGTGTGCGTGATCGCCCCGGCGCCGGTGGCGCGGTAGACGGCCAGATGCAGCGGCACCTCGGAGGTCGGCGCCAGTTCGCCCTCCACGACGGCGCCGTCCAGGTCGAGGACGGTCATCATCTCGGCGGTCAGCTCGCCGATGACCGCGCTGGTCGGCGTGACGGCGACCAGATCGTCCACCCGGACGGAGAGGTTGCCGGCCGTCCCGATGACGAGCCCGCCCTCCGTCAACCTGCGGCCCGCGGCGGCCAGTTCCTCACGCTCCCGGTTCAGTAGCACCTCTTGTCCTCCCGACGACGGTAGTTGAACATGGTTCATGTTCACCTTCTCCCCGCCGGATTTCCAGCCCTCGACGGACGGGAGTTGTCGACGACGCACGTCGACACGAGCCGAAGGGACGCGCTGCGGGCCGTGGGGGAGCGGAGTTCGTGCGCGTGGAGTCCCGCCAGCTGGGACGTGAGGCGCACGATGTCGCCGTCCGGCCCGCTCGCCCGCCAACGCGACGAACGCCGACCCGGGGCCGGGTGCGCGACGCGTCCCACCACCGCCGCATGAGACAACTGGCCCCGGGCCGCCGGGCCCGGATCACCGGCCCCGCGCGGCCGGGCCCGGGCACCAGGCCAGCTCCCCGGCTCGGGCTCACCTGCCGGGCCGCCGGGCCCGGGCACCTGCCGGGCCCGGCAGGTGCCCGGGTGACCGGGCCCGTTCTCCCGTCTGGGGACCGACCCCGGCGCCCCGGCTCCGTTCAGTGGGCCTCCGCGGGGTCGAGGGGGTGATGGCAGGCCGCCTCGTGTTGGCGGCCGTCCGAGGCCGGGGGGTCGGACCACAGGTCGTTGGCCGGCAAGGCCTCCGCGCAGACGTCCGTGGCCTTCCAGCAGCGGGTGCGGAACCCGCATCCCGAGGGCGGGTCCGCCGGTGAGGGGACCTCACCCTCCAGCACGATGCGCTCCCGTGGCCGCCCCTCCGCCGCCGGCTCCAGCCGGGGCACGGCGGACAGCAGCGAGGCCGTGTACGGATGCCGGGGCGCGGTGAAGACCTCCTCGGCCGCCCCCGACTCGACGACCCTGCCGAGGTACATCACCGCCATCCGGTCCGACACGTGCCGGACCACGGACAGGTCGTGCGAGATGAAGACGTACGCGACGCCCAACTCCGCCTGCAGGTCGGTGAGCACGTTGAGCACCTGGGCCTGCACCGACAGGTCGAGCGCCGACACCGGCTCGTCGCAGACGATCAGCTCGGGGTTCAGCGCCAGCGCCCGCGCGATCCCGATGCGTTGGCGCTGGCCGCCGGAGAACTCCTGCGGATAGCGGTCCGCGTCGCCGGCCCGCAGGCCCACCATCTCCAGCAGCTCGCGCAACCGCGCGGCGCGTTTCGCCCGCGGCACCAGGTCGCGGTGGGAGAGCCACGGTTCGCCGATCAACTCGCCCGCGGTGAGCCGCGGGTTCAGCGAGGCGAACGGGTCCTGGAAGACCATCTGCACCCGGCGGCGCCACGCCAGCAGCGGCCGGCCGCGCAACGTGAACGGGTCCACGCCGCCAAACCGGACCGTGCCACCGTCCGGCCGTTCCAGCATCAGCAGCACCCGCGCGAGCGTGGACTTCCCGCAGCCGGACTCGCCCACCAGACCCAGGGTCTCGCCGCGGCGCACGGTGAGGTCCACCCCGGCCAGGGCGCGCAGCCGGGTGCTGCCCGACTCGCTCCGCGGTATCCGGAAGCTCTTGGTCACGCCGCGCGCCTCCAGCAGCGGAGGCTCGGCCACGGCCTCAGGCGTCGACGGCATCGGCCAGCTCCTTCCAGTAGTGACAGGCCGACGTCCGTCCGGGCCCGGTGATGGACAGCGGTGGCGCCTCGGTGGCGCAGCGTTCCCGCGCCAGCGGACAGCGGGTGCGGAAGGCGCAGCCGGACGGCAGCGCCGCGGGCCGCGGTGGGCCGCCCTCGATGGACAGCAGCCTGGTGCCGCGCGGCCGGTCGGCCGGCACCGAACGCAACAGGCCCCGGGTGTACGGGTGTCGGGGCCGCCCGAAAACCTCGGCGACCGGGCCCGACTCCACCACGGAACCGGCGTACATCACGGCGACCTCGTCGGCGTGTTCGGCGACGACGGCCAGGTCGTGGGTGATGAGCACCAGCGCCATCCGGGTCTCCCGCCGCAACTCCGCGAGCAGCTCCATGATCTGGGCCTGCACGGTGACGTCCAGCGCCGTCGTCGGCTCGTCGGCCAGCAGCACCGAGGGCCGCAGCGCCACCGCCATCGCGATCAGCAGCCGCTGCCGCATGCCGCCGGAGAACTGGTGCGGATACGACTTCACCCGCAGCCGTGGCTCCGGGATGCCGACCCGGGCCATCAGCTCCACCGCCCGTTCCCTGGCCGCGCGGCGGGACAGCCGTTCGTGGATGCGGAACGGCTCGGCCAGCTGCGTACCCACCGGGTACACGGGGTTGAGCGCGGCGAGCGCGTCCTGGAAGACCACGGCCAGGCCGGGACCGGCGAGCCGGCGGCGCTCCCGCGCGCCGAGCCGCAGCACGTCCCGCCCGTCCAGCAGCACCTGGCCGCCCACCACCTCGGCGACCGGATCCAGCAGACCCACCACGGCCTGCGCCGTCATGCTCTTGCCGCATCCCGACTCGCCGAGCAGGGCGAGGGTCCGCCCGGAGTGGACCGCGAACCCGACCTCGCGCACCACGCGGGTGGCGCCGCGCGGGGTGTGCACCCGCACGGAGAGGTCCCGCACCTCCAGCGCGGGGCGCGCAGTGTCCTGCGTCATGTCAGCTCCTTTCCGGAGCTCTTGGCGTTCTCGGCTTTCTGGGGATCCGCGGCGTCCGCGGGCCCGGCGGTCCCGGTGATGGCCCCGCCCACGGTCCCCGCGCCCGGCGCGGACGCGCGGGAGCGGCGGCGCCTCGGCAGGGTGAGCCGCCAGCGCTGGGCGGGGTCGCCGGCAATCCGGGCCCAGCCGGCGAGCAGGGTCGCCGAGACGGTGGTGATCATGATCGCGAGTCCGGGGAAGACCGCGGTCCACCAGGCGGTGTGCAGTTCCTGCCGGCCCTGCGCCACCATCAGTCCCCAGGAGACGTCGGGCGGTTGGATCCCGATGCCGAGGAAGCTCAGCGAGGACTCGGTCAGCATCACGAAGCAGAAGTCCACGGCCGCCACGGTGAGCAGGGTGGGCAGCACGATGGGCGCGACGTGCCGCCGGATGGTCGCCCAGGTCCCGGTGCCGAAGGTGCGCGCCGCGTCCACGAACAGCCGGCTGCGCAGCTCCGCCGCCTCCGCCCGCGCGGTGCGCAGGTAGACCGGTATCCGGGCGATCGCCAGCACCGCGACGATGTTGGCGGCGCTGGGGTCGAAAACGTACAGCACCACCACGGCCAGCAGCAGCGAGGGGAAGCTGAGGATCACGTCGGCGACGCGCATCGACACGCTCTCCCGCCAGCCGCGGTGGAAGCCGGCCCACATGCCCCACGCCGAGCCGACCAGCAGCGACAACAGCACGGCGGGCACCGCGACCGCCATCGTGGTGCCGGCCGCGACGACCAGCCGGGCCAGCACACTGCGGCCGAGCGAGTCGCTGCCGAGCACGGACTCCCAGCCCGCGTCGGTGCTCAGCGGCCGCAGGTTGGCCGCCCGCAGGTTCTGCTCGCGCGCCAGGTCGCCCAGGAGCGGCGGCCCGAGCAGCGCGCACAGCCCGACCAGCACCAGCACACCGCAGGCCGCGGCGGCCACCCGGTCCCGGGCGAGCAGCCGCCACATCCCGAGCCGGCCGCCGTCGTCGTTGTCCGGCTCACCCGGCGCCATGTCCGGCTCCGTCTCCGGCTCCCTGTCCAGCTCCCTGTCCGGGTTCTTGTCCGCGCTCATGCCAACGCCCCCTGCCTGACCCGCGCGTCGAGCAGCGCGTAACCGATGTCGATGAGGATGTTCAACACGAAGATGGTCAGCGCGGTCAGCAGCACCGCCGCCTGCAGCACCGCGAAGTCGCGCTGCAGGATCGAGTCGATCATCAGCTTGCCGATGCCCGGCCAGCCGAAGATGCTCTCCACCACGACCGCGCCGTTGACCAGGCCGACCGTGAGGTCCCCGGCGACGGTGAGGGCGGGCGCGGCGGCGTTGCGCAGCGCGTGGCCGAAGACCACCCGCGCCTCGCCGGCGCCCTTGGCCCGCGCCACCTTGATGTAGGGCGCGGACAGCGCGGAGAGCATCGCGCCGCGCACCACCTGGACCAGCACGCCGAACGGGCGGATCATCAGCGTCACCACCGGCAGCACCCAGGCGGACGCGCCCATGGTGCCCGAGGTGGGCAGCCACTCCAGCTGGACGGCGAAGATCAGCACGCCCATGATCGCGAACCAGAAGTCCGGGGTGCTCGCGGCCGTCGCGGAGAGGAAACTGGCGATCCGGTCGGCCAGTGAGTTCGGCCGGTAGGCGGCCAGGCAGCCGACGAGCACCGCGCCGACGATGGCGTAGAGCATGGTGAACGCGGCCAGTTGCAGCGTCGCCGGGAACGCCCGCAGCACCGCCTCGTCCGCCGGCTGGGCGGTGCGCAGCGACTCGCCGAAGTCGAACTGGGCGAGCTGCGCGAGATAGTCGCCGAACTGCGCGACCAGCGGATCGTCGAAGCCGTGCTGGGCCGAGAACGCCTCCCGCATCTCCGGGGTGGCGCTGAGCGGCAGGTAGAGGTTGGCCGGGTCGCCGGTGAGCCGGGCCAGGAAGAACACGCCCAGGATCACGACCAGCAGCGGGAGGGCGCTGGAGAGGATCCGGCGCCGTAGGAAGATGAGCATCGCGTGTCTCCCTCAGCTCGCCGGCCGGATCTCGGCCAGGTGCATCTCGTCGCCGCTCGCCGAGTTGGGCTCGTACGTCACGTTCGGCGAGAGGGCGATGATGCCCGTCATATGGGCCAACACCGCGTCCCTGACGACCTCGTCGGCCTGGTGGGCGAGGGCCCCGGCGAAGGCCGCGTCCCGGTCGGGGCCGGACGCCAGCTCGGCCTCCTCGATCAACGCGTCGAGCTCGGCGGTGCCGTAGCTGCTCTGCGCGCCCTCGGAGCCGTAGATCTGCTCCATGGTGAACGCGGCGTCGCCAGCCTGGTTGCCGTGCTGGGCCTGGAGCAGGGTGGGCCCGATGTCCTCGGGGAAGGGCCGGAGCAGGTACTCCAGCCAGGCGTTCACGTCGAGCATCTCGATCTCGACGGTGAGCCCGGCCTCGGTCAGCGCGCTCTGCACCACCTCCATGGCCTCCGCGGCCCGCGGGTAGATGCCGTTGCGGCCGATGATGGTGATCGTCTCGTCCACCGGCACGCCGTCGGCGCGGGCCTCGTCCACCAACGCCCGGGCCCGGTCCATGTCGTAGGGCCACGCCTCGATGTCCGGGTTGTATCCGGTGACCCCGTCGGGGACGACCTGGCCCGCCGGCTCGCCGAGCCCGGCGAACACCGAGGCGACCAGGCCGTCCCGGTCGATGGCGTAGTTGATGGCCTGGCGCACCCGCAGATCGTCCAGCGGCGGCCTGGTGGCGTCGATCCGCAGGTAGGAGGTCTCGTTGTTCGGGTACTCCACGGCGGTGTCGCCGGCGCCGTCCGACGGTGCGAGGCCGACCGCGATGTCGGCCTCGCCGCTGGCGACCATCGCGGCCCGGATGCTGCCCTCGGCGCGCCAGGTGTAGAGCGCCGCCGGATAGTCGGGGGCCGGGCCCCAGTAGTCGTCGAACCGGTCCAGGCGCAGGTTGATGCCCTGGTTCCAGGTGTCGATCCGGTAGGGGCCGGTGCCGACCGGCTCGCGCACCCTGGCGTTGGCGTCGGTGCTGGTCGGCACGATCTCCACGAAGGAGATGCGCAGCGGGAGGATCGGGTCGGGGTCGGGCGTGGTGATCTCCAACGTGGTGGCGTCCACGGCGGTGGCGGTGATCTCGCTGTCGCCGAAGACGTAGCCGTCGACGTTGCAGCCGATGTCGGAGTTGACCGTCCGGTCGATGGAGAACGCGGCGTCCTCGGCGTCGAACGTCGTGCCGTCGTGGAACGTGACGCCGGTGCGGAGGGTGAACTCCCAGGTGGTGGGCGAGGTCTGGGCCCATTCGGTGGCCAACTTGGGCTCCAGCGCGCCGGTCTCCGGCACTCGCTCGGTCAGCGGTTCGGTGATGTTCGAGCGGGTGACCCGGCCGGTGGCGGTCAGCGAGGCGTCGCAGGGCTCCAGGGTGGGCGGCTCCTCGGGCAGCACGATCTGGACGGTGTCGGCGCCGGCGGCGGCGCCGGAGTTGGCGACGGTGCATCCGCTCGCCAGCAGCGCCGCGCTCACCGCGACGAGGGCGGCGATCCGCCGCCGGCCCGGGGGACCGCTTCCGGCCGGTGGAAGGAGTGGGGACCTCTTCCGGAGCACAACCACCTTGAAACCTTTCACCGTTTACATATGAGGACGCTGTCTACTGTTGTGGACGGGAGTAAAGACCTGTGGCGTCGAGGCGTCAAGGGATACGGAGGGAATGCGCGTTGGCGGTCCGGTGAGGAGGGATGGCCGGGATCTCCTCCTGCACGACCCTTGACGCTCAGCAGCGACCAGATGTAAACAACTTGCAACATTGAATGTTTGCGTAAACATCACGCCCGAACACCGCTGCTCAACACCGCCGCTCACCCTGCCGCCCGCACCGTCGAGGGAGATCCCATGACGCGAAGAGTTGCCCTGGCCGCCGCCAGCGCGGTGGTCGTCGCCACCGGCGCGCTGGTCGCGACCCCCGCCGCCGGCACCGGCGCCGCCCCGGCCGCCACCGCCGGCGACCTGATCATCACCCCCGATCCCTCCTACCAGGGCCAGGAGTTCGAGGGCTGGGGCACCAGCCTGGTCTGGTTCGCGAACGCCACCGGGGACTACCCGGAGGAGGTCCGCGAGGAGCTGGCCCGCCTGCTCTTCGACGACGAGGGCCTGGCCCTGAACATCGCCCGCTACAACGTCGGCGGCGGCAACGCCCCCGACGTCGCCGACTACCTGCGCGCCGGCGGCGCGGTGGAGGGCTGGTGGCAGGCGCCCGAGGGCACCACCCGCGAGGACGTCGACTGGTGGAGCGCCGACGACCCCGCCGACTGGAACCCGGACGCCGACGCCACCCAACGCTGGTGGGTGGACCGCATCAAGGACGAGATCGACCACTGGGAGGCGTTCAGCAACTCGCCGCCCTGGTGGATGACCGTGAGCGGCTACGTGTCCGGCAGCTTCGACGGGTCGAGCGACCAGCTGAAGACCGAGTCCGTGGCCGACTTCGCCGCGTACCTGGTCGGCGCGGTGGAGCGGCTGGAGCGGGCGCACGGCATCGACGTCGACACGCTGGACCCGTTCAACGAGCCCAACACCCCGTACTGGCGGACCACGCTGGGCCCGGACGGCGAGCCGACCGGCGGCCGGCAGGAGGGCGCCCACATGGGCCCGGAACTGCAGGAGCAGGTGATCCGGGCGCTCGCCGAGGAGCTCGCGGGCGCGTCGACCGGCGCCGACATCTCGGCGATGGACGAGACGAACCCGACGACGTTCGCCACCAACTGGCAGTCGTATCCGGAGGAGGTGCGGGAGCTCGTCGAGCAGCTGAACGTCCACACCTACGGCACGAGTGGCCGCACCACCGCCCGCGACCTGGCCAAGGCGGCCGACACGCCGCTGTGGATGAGCGAGGTCGGCGGCAACTGGGGTGGCGAGCTGGGTCAGGACTTCGAGTCGATGGTCCCCGGCCTGGGCCTGGCCCAGCACGTGATCGACGACCTGCGCCAACTGGAGCCGAGCGCCTGGGTGTTCTGGCAGCCCGTCGAGGACTACGACAACATGGCGCCGGGTGGTGAGTTCCCGGAGGGCGGGAACTGGGGCAGCATCCACATCCCGTTCGACTGCACCGCCGAGGACACCCTGGAGTCCTGCCCGATCCACACCAACACCAAGTACGACACGGCGCGGAACTTCACCCACTACATCCAGCCCGGCGACCGCCTGACCCGGACCGACGACCCGAACAGCGTGGCCGCGGTGACCGGTGACGGCCGGGGCGCCACCGTGGTGCACGTCAACGACGCCGCCGAGGCGCGGGCCGTCACGCTCGACCTGTCGAAGTTCGGGCACGTCGCCCGCGGGGCCACGGTCACGCCCGTGGTCACGGACGCCACCGGCGCCCTCGTCGAGCACGACCCGGTGCGGGTGACCGACGAGCGGGCCACCTTCACGGTGCCCGCCGAGTCCGTCACCAGCTTCCTGGTCGACGGCGTCCGCGGCGTGGCCGGGGACGCCGCGCTGATCCAGCCGGGGCAGGAGTACCAGCTCACCGGTGTGCAGAGCGGGCTGTCGCTGGCCCCCTCGGCCGACGGCGACGGCGTCGCCATCCGCACCACGGACCCGGCCGACGCCGCCCAGCAGTGGACGGTGCGGAAGGTGACCCGGGGCACGGACAACGAGCAGCGCTACCAGCTGGCCACCGAGTCGGATGATCAGTTGGCCGTGCGGGACGGGGAGTTGGTGCTCGAACCGGTGCGGGACCGGCCCGACGCGGCCGCCCAGTGGATCATGTCCACCACCGGCGACGGCTCCTGGACCTTCGTCAACGCCGCCACCGGCGAGCTGCTCGACGTGGCCGGCGGCGCGACGCACGACGGCGCGGAGGTCTCGGTCTGGCGTCCCACCTCGGGCGACAACCAGCGCTGGACCGTCACCGAGCGGGACACGTAGCCCCTTACCGGGGAGAACGCCCGGGGACCGCCTGGAGAACCGGACGGCGGCCCTCGCCCCGACGGTTGGGGTCGAGGGCCGCCATCCGTTCAGCGCCGTTCAGTACCGTTCAGCGCCGTCGGCCGGGAGCCTCAGCGCGGGCCGGGGCCGTGCATGCCGGGGCCGCCGGGTCCGGGTCCCATGCCGGGGCCGCCGGGGCCTGGACCCATCCGGCCGGGTCCGGGGCCCATGCCCATGCCGGGGCCGCCGGGGCCTGGACCCATCCGGCCGGGTCCGGGGCCCATGCCCATGCCGGGGCCGCCGGGTCCGGGTCCCCTACCGGGACCGCCGGGACCCGGCCCCATCCCGGGACCGCCGGGTCCTGGGCCCATGCCCGTGCCCATGCCGGGGCCTCCCGGACCGCCGAAGCCGGCGTGGACCGGCTCGCCGTGCGGTTCCTCCCGGTGCGGGGGAACCGCGCCGTTGGCGCCGTTCTTCGAGGCCTGGTTGGCGAACTGGGTGCGGTACAGCTCGGCGTAGAGCCCGTCCAGTTCGAGCAGCTCCTCGTGGGTGCCGCGTTCCCTGATCTGGCCCTTGTCGAGGACCAGGATCTGGTCGGCGTCCTTGATGGTGGAGAGCCGGTGGGCGATCACCAGGGACGTGCGGCCGGTCAGGGCGGTCTTCAGCGCGCGCTGGATGGCGGCCTCGGACTCGGAGTCGAGGTGGGCGGTGGCCTCGTCGAGGACGACCACCGGCGGGGCCTTGAGCAGCAGCCGGGCCATGGCCAGCCGCTGCTTCTCGCCGCCGGAGAGCCGGTAGCCGCGATCGCCGACGACGGTGTCGAGGCCGTCGGGGAGCGACCTGAGCAGGTGCCAGATCTGCGCGGCCTCGCAGGCCGCGATCAGCTCCTGTTCGCTGGCCTCCGGCTTGGCGTAGAGGAGGTTCTCCCGGATGGTCGTGTGGAAGAGGTACGCGTCCTGGATGACCATGCCGACGGTGTCGCGCAGCGAGTCCAGGGTCACGTCCCTGAGGTCGACTCCGCCGATCCTGACGGTGCCCTCGTTGGGGTCGTAGAGCCGCGGCACGAGGCTGGTGATGGTCGTCTTGCCGGCGCCCGAGGGGCCGACCAGGGCGGTGAGTTTGCCCGCGGGAACGGTGAAGCTGAGGTTGCTCAGCGTCCAGGAGTCGTCGTCGCGCTCCGGCGTGGGCAGGGCGATCGACTCCAGCGACGCGAGGGAGACCTCCGATGCCTTGGGGTAGCGGAACGACACCCCGCTGAACTCGATCTCCGGCGCGGTCCCGTCCTCGGAGGAGGTGGCCGGCAGCGGTGTCGCGGTCTCCTTCTCGGCGATCAGCGGCTTGAGGTTGAGGACCTCGAAGAGCCGGTCGAAGCTGACGAGCGTGGTCATCACGTCCGCCTGCGCGTTGGACAGCTGGCCGACCGGGCCGGTGAGCCGGGTCAGCAGCGTGCCCATGGCCACCATGGTGCCCAGCCCGATGGTGCCGTCGACGACCAGGGCGCCGCCGAGACCGTAGACCACGGCGGCGGCGACGGAACTCACCAGCAGCGTGGTCAGGAAGAGCATCTTCATGTAGACGGCCGTGGTGACGCCGACGTCGCGGCCCCTGCCGGCCAGTTCGGAGAAGTGACCGGTCTCGGTGTCCGGCCGGCCGTAGAGCTTGGAGACCAGGGCGCCGGTGACGTTGAAGCGCTCCTGCATCATGGAGCCCATCTCGGCGTTGATCTGCATGTGCCGGCGCATCAGCCGCTGCATCCGGCGTCCGACGACCCTGGCCGGGACGATGAAGAACGGCAGCAGCACCAGCGAGACCAGCGTGATCTGCCAGGACAGCAGGAACATCGTGACCAGGACGAAGATCATGGTCAGTCCGGAGCCGACGACCGTGGAGAACAGCGAGGTCAACGCCTGCTGCGCGCCCATGACGTCGGTGTTCAACCGGCTGATCAGGGCGCCGGTCTGTGCTCGGGTGAAGAACATCAACGGTTGCCGTTGCACATGGTCGAAGACCTGGGTGCGCAGATCGTAGATGAGCCCCTCGCTCAGCTTCGCCGAGAAGTACGCCTCGCCGAAGCCCAGAAGGGCACCGGCGAGGGCCAGTGCGGCGACGCCCACGGCGACCCACACCACGAGCGAGGTGTCGCCCTTCAGGATGCCCTCGTCGATCAGGTACGCGAACATCAGGGGCGGAGCCACCGCGCTACCGGCGTTCAACGCGCTGATGAAGAACAGTAAAAGCATCGTGCGACGGTAACGCTTGGTATAGGAGATGATGCGTTTCGCTGTGCCGGGGGTGACCTCGGCCTGTTTCAGCGATTCGTCAGGCCCCATTCCGCGAACCATCACCGGACCCGGGCCACCCATGACCACGGATACCACCTCTAGTTTCGTTGTTGCGCTCGGGGGGCGGGGGCTAACTGGCGGTTTCGTGTTCCTTCATCGCGTCGATGAGGCTCTGCGGACGCATGTCCGTCCAGTTCTCCTCGATGTACTCGAGGCACGCCTTACGGGTGCTCTCGCCGAAGACGGACTTCCAGCCGGCCGGAACCTCGGCGAAGGCCGGCCACAGCGAATGCTGGTTCTCGTCGTTCACCAGAACGAGAAAGGAGCCGTCCTCGTCGTCGAAGGGGTTTTCCATGACTACTCCCGTCAGTTGACCTTGTCAGGGCACGACACGAAATACACTATCGGGGGGTACGGGGCGACGACAACGTCGATGGGTGGACGCCGCCGCGTGCACCCCGCGTGCACTCCGCGTGACGGGCGTTCACGACGCCCGTCACGCGAAGAAGTCGATGATTGCGGAATTCACCGCCTCGGGCTTCTCCAGGTACCCGTAGTGACCGCAGCCCGCGATCTCGGTGTACCTGGCGCCGGGAATGGCGTCGGCGACCTCGCGGCCGAGCCGCGGACGCAGCACCCGGTCGTCGGCGAAGCCGATGACCAGGCAGGGTCGGGTGATGCGGCGGTAGTCGGGCAGTCGGTTGGGCAGCACCTGGAGGGTGAGCTGGTTCCGCACCTGGGCGCGGTCGACCGCCGACATCTCGAAGATGTCGAGCCAGTCGCGCAGGCCCTCCTCGTCGTCCAGGGTCTCCGCCGAGAGGTTCTCCAGCGCCTGCACGTAGGCCGCGAAACGCGGCGGAATCTTGGCGCCGCTGTCGGCGAGTTCCATATCCGCGGCCGTCGCCGCGGCGACCAGCGTGTCGCCGCGTCCGGTGGTCGCCATGAGAACGGCCCGTTCGACGAGTTCCGGTCGGGCCACGAGCAGTTCCTGAACGACGATCGAGCCCAACGAGAAACCGACGACGCGGCACGGTCCCACCCCGAGGTGCTCGATGAGACCGGCCACGTCGGCGGCCATGTCCTCGCGGGTGAATCCCTCGGGACACAGATCGGTCGGCGGAATTCCGCGGTTGTCGAGGGTGATCACCCGGTAACCGGCCCTGGTGAGGGCCGGCACCTGGTTGGTCCGCCATATTCGCCCCGGAGCACCGGTTCCGGTGACCATGACGACCGGTTTGCCGGCGCCGTGTTCGTCGAAACTGAGGTTGATTCCGTTGATCCGAGCGATCGGCATTGACCGTCCCTTTCCCGCCGCGCTTTTCCTTGTCAGCCCGTCACGCGGAGCGTGCCGCGAACCGACCGACCTTGTTGATCACGTCCTGGCCGTAGATCCGGAGGGACTGCTGGAGCGCGAACTCCGCCATGTACCTACGAAACTCGTCCGGGGACTCCTCCGCGTGGTTCAGCATGCGCCGGTTGGCGAGCACCGCCTCACCGTCCATCAGCGTCAGGCTACGCTCGACCGCCGCGTCCATCTCGTCCGGCTCCACCACCTCGTCGACCAGCAGCCGGGCGTCCGGCTCGCTCGCCTCGATGCGGCGCCCGCCGAGGATGATCTGGCGGGAGATCCGGGGGCCGGTCACCCGGCCGAGACGGAAGTTCGACGCGCCCGGGATGATGCCCTCCTGCGCGGCCGGCAGGCTGAAGTAGGCGTCGGACGCGGCGATCACGTGGTCGAACACCAGCATCAGCTGGCAGCCGCCGCCGATGGCGAAGCCGTCCACGGCGGCGACCCACGGCTTCTCGATCCGGGGGGAGTGCCAGCTCCCCGGCCCTTCGTGGAAAACGCCGCGGACCAGCTTGTGGATGTAGCCCATCTCGCGGCGCAGCAGGAAGTCGACCAGCGAGATCCCGCCGGAACTCAGCGCCTTGAGGTTGATGCCGGCGCTGAACACCCGCCGGCCCTCGTAGTGCGGATGGGTCATCTCCCCGCCGCGGACCAGCCCGACCCGGACGTCCGGGTCGAGCAGGGCGAGGTCGACGGCGGTCTCCATGTCGTCGACCTGCCGGTCGTCCTCGGCGTTCAGGCAGTCGCCCCGGCACATCGTCACCCGCGCCACGCCGTCCCGGCGTTCCAGCCGGAGCGTCTCCATCTCCACGGCGCCGACGCGCTGGAAGTGGGGGAGCAGCCGCTGGGCCCGGGTGGTCGGCCGGAGCATGGCGTCCATCAGGTGCGATCCCGACCGAGCCGAACGCAGCACCGCCCGCAGGAAGATGCCCTGGTCGATCTCGTGGCCTTCCTTGGCCGCCTGCGGCTTGGTCCGCTCGTCCGCGAGCTGGGCCGCGGTGGGGACCAGTCCCGGATAGGCGTGCGCGGCGGCGTCGACCAGCTCCTCGGTCCTGAGATACCTGGAGCGCTCGTCGGTGAGCCGGTCGTAGACGGCGTCGACGTTCTCGTCGAGGAAACGGACGCGCAGCGTGCGGGCCTCGTCGTGGGCCCTGGTCGCCTCCGCCCGCTGCTCCGGGGAGCGCGCGCCGGGCGCCGGCAGCGACGCCACCAGCTCCTCGACGCGCGCCGCGGCCTCGGCCAGGCTCGGCCACATGCCCCGGGCGTCCTCGCGTACCGCCGTCGTCATACCGATTCCTTGGCGGCGCCCTGCCGCAGGCACCGGTCGCACGCCGCGAGGTGCGAGCCGAGGGCGTCCTCGAAGCTCGTCGTCGTGGCGTTGAACAGCAGCTGCCGCCGGATGGCGAGCTCCTTGCCGGACAGGCCGCCGAGCAGGTCGGCGGCGGTGCTCGCGGTGACCACCGGATCGTCGGTCAGCTCGTCCACGATGCCGTGGGAGAGCGCGGCCCTGGCGTCGATCGGCGCGCCGAAGAGCACCGCGCGGCGGGTCCGGGCGGCGCCGGCCTGCTGGACCAGCCGGTAGCCGGCCATGCCGGGCCAGGTGGCGGAGCCCTCCCTGGCCACCAGCAGCCGGGTGTCCTCGGTGGCGACGCGGATGTCCGTGACCAGGAACGCGTCCAGGGCCGGGCCGCCGCAGTCGCCGTTGGCCACCGCGACGGTGGCGACGGGCAGCCGTTCCAGCCGGCGCAGCGCGCGCTCCCACTTCGTCACCAGCGCCACGTCGATGCCGGCGGACCAGCCCTCGGCCGGGACGCCGGAGACGAACACCGTGAGTATCTCGGAGCCCTGTTCGTCCTTGGCCGCCTGATCCTCGGCCTGCTCGCAGACCGCGATGAGCGACTTGACCGTGGTCATGGACAGCGGCTCGCCGCCGTCGATGCGAAGCGTCATCGGCTCGCTCGTCACCTCTCCCGCGCTCACCACTGGACCAGCGTCGTTTCGATCGTCGAGCCCGGGCCCATCGTCATGAGCACTCCATAGTCGCCAGGTCGGACAGTGCCTTCGTTGGTCAGCCGCTCGTAGGAGAAGAGGAACGAGCCGCTGGAGACGTTGCCGTAGTCGCGCAGCACACCGGTGGTGTGGCGGACCGCGTGGTACGTGAGGCCGAGGTTGACCACCACGGCGTCGATGACCTTCTTGCCACCGGAGTGGACCAGCCAGTGCCCGATCTCGCTGCGCCGCAGCCCGGTGCCGTCCAGCAGCCGGTCCACCACGCGCTCGGCGTGCGCGCCGACCACGTAGGGGATCTGCGGGTCGAGGAAGAAGCTGAAGCGGCCCAGGTGGTCGTCCCAGTCGTAGCGCATCGCCTCGACGGCGTCGGTGATCAGGTAGCTGGCCGACTTCAGGATCCGCGGGCCGGCGGCGGCGCGGATGCCGTTGCCGGCGGTCTCCTGCTGGCCGCTGACCAGGGCCAGGGCGGCGGCGCCGTCGCCGAACAGGCTGTTGACCACCGCGGTGCGCATGGTCGAGTCCATCGCGTAGGCGGCGGAGCAGGCCTCGGTGCACAGCACGATCGCCAGGTCGCCCGGGTGGTTGGCGGACCAGCCGGCGACCACGCCCAGGGCGTTGAGGCCGGCGTTGCAGCCCATGCCGACGATGTCGGAGCGGCTGGTGAACGGGTCCATCCCGGCTTCGCGGATGACGAGCGCGCTCAGACCGGGGGTCAGGAAGCCGGTCGAGGTCACGCAGCACAGGTGACGGACGTCCGCGCGGGTGGCGCCGAGGTCCTTGAGGCAGTTGTCCAGGGCGTTGATGCCCATCTCGACGGCCATGGCCTTGTGCTTGTCGAGCAGTTGGCCCTGCTCCTCGGGGTGCCGGTGCCCGTCGGGGCCCGGATCCGGGAGGGTCAGGAAGCGGCGGTCGATGGCGCTGTTGACGAAGACCGAACGGATCTTCGGGTCGGTGATCTCGAAGGCGTCGAGGACCTCCTCCTGCGAGTAGGCGGTCGGCGACGCGGCGGTGCCCACCCCGATCATCCGGGGGGCTAACGGCTGGTTCAGGACCGCCGGAGTGGCCATGTCCGACACGTCAACGGGCTCGATGGTCATGGTCATCGGAAGGTCCACCCCCACATTCGCGGCTTGCCGCGCGTCGGTCGAGTGATGCTCGTGCCGTTCACTGTGCTGTCGTCCTCTCGTGCGCTAGGTGTTCTCGGTGTGGCGTTCGCTCTCGGCCTCGATGAACCGGGCGAGTCTCGTGGTGCCCTCCGCGATCTCGGCGGGCGTCAGGTAGCTGGTGGACAGCCGGATGCCGTGGTGGCCGCCGTCCCCCGGGTAGAAGTGCTGCATCGGGGTCCAGATGACCCCGAAGTCCTGGGCGGACCTGGTGAGGGCCGCGTTGTCGGCGCGGAACGGGACCCGCATGGCCAGGAAGAACCCGCCGGTGGGCGCGTTCCACGACACGCCGAGCGCGGCGCGGCGGTCGGCGGGCAGCCGCAGGTCCAGGTGCTCCAGCACCGACCGCATGGCGTCCCCGTAGTAGTCGGCGGACTCGGCGTTCAGCTCGGAGAGCTTGCCGGCCAGCAGGGCGCCGGCCACGGCGGCCTGGCTCAGCGACGGGGTGTTGACCGTCACCATGCTCTTGATCTTGGCGAGCTCGTCGGCGAGCAGGCCGGTGCCGCCCGCGTCGTCCACCACCACCTGGTCGGCGATCGCGAAACCGCCGCGGGCGCCGGGGAAGAGGGTCTTGGAGAACGAGCCCAGGTGCACCACGGAGCGGGTGCGGTCCAGGGACTTCAGGGTGGGCAGCCGCTCGCCGGGGCTGACCAGCCGGTACGGGGTGTCCTCCAGCACCAGCACGTCGTGCCGGGCGGCGACCTCCAGGAGCTCCCTGCGGGCGGCGAGGTCCATGGTGGTGCCGCCCGGGTTCGAGTGCTCGGGCACCACGTAGAAGGCGCGCGGGCGGCGCCCGTTGGCCTTCTCGGCCTTGATGGCCGCCTCCAGGTCGGCGCAGTGGAAGCCGTCCGCCCGCTCCTCGACCGGCGTCACCGGGATGTCCAACACCCGGGCCGCGCCGGTGATGCCGACGTAGCAGGGACTGGCCACGAGCACCACGTCGTCGGGTCCGGCGACCAGCGCGCGCAGCACCAGCAGCATGGCCTCCTGGGCCCCGACGGTCACCACGATCGACTCGGCCGGAACGTCGATGTCCTCGTCGTCGCGCAGCCAGTCGGCCAGCTCCTGCCGGATGAACCCGGCGGTGGGCCCGTACTGGTACATCTGCGCGCGGAGCTGCTGCGGCCCGACGCCCTGTTCGACCAGCCGGTCCAGGTACCGGCGCAGATGCTCGAAGATCTGCTCGATGTCGAAGAAGCCGTCGTAAGGGCGGCCGGGCGCGAACGAGATCGCGTCGGGGTAGCGGAGCGTGATCTCGTTGAGGAAGTTCATCGTGTCCAGCAGCGGATCGGAGACGCTGCCGTGCAACTCGGACTTCCGAAGTGACCCGTGGGGTGCCGGTTCACTACCGGTGTCAACGCTCCGTCCGGCCATGGAAATTCCCCCGTGCGGGTTCGAGTGTGGGAGTGGGTCTGTGTCCGCCGCTCAGGATCACACGAATGCAGTGCACTCACCAACGGTGTCCAACCGTCTGGGGAGAGTCTTCACAGACGGTCTTGTCGGGCCGCTTACCTGGCGGTTCACGGGTGCCGGGAGTTCGCCGAAAATGATGTTGTGGCATTCGCCATACCCGGCGCCGCACTCGGCGCCGCACTCGGCGAGAAAAGGGGATCGGAGGCGGGCGACCCGAACCGGGCCGCCCGGCCCCGCGCGTGATGTCCAACCGTCCAAGATGGGCACTTGGACGATGCTCGGCTACCAGGCGACCGGCAGCGCGTTCACCCCGAACTGCGGCGAGGTGAGGCGGTAGCTCAGCTCCTCCAGCGGCACGGCCAGGCGCAGCTCGGGGAGGCGGTCCAGCAGGACCATGAGGCCGGCCCGCAGCTCGGCCCGGGCCAGCGCGGCGCCGACGCAGAAGTGGATGCCGTGGCCCAGGGCCATGTGGGAGACCTGCTCACGGGCGATGTTGAGGCCGTCCTCCTCGGCGGGTCCGCCGTGGTTGGCGGCGAGCAGGGAGCACTGCACCAGCTGGCCCTTCTTGATCACCCGGCCGGCCAGCGGCACGTCCTCCAGGGCCTTGCGGGGCGAGGCGTTGGTGACGACCGTCGCGTAGCGCAGCAGCTCCTCGACCGCCGTGTCGAGCAGTTCGGGCCGGGACCGCAGCAGCGCGAGCTGCTCGGGGTGCTGCAGCAGGACCAGCACCCCCACCCCCAGCGTCTGGGAGGTGCCCTCCAGTTGGCCGAACACCACGGAGTCCAGGATGCCGCCCAGGTCGGCGTCGGTGAGCTCGTCGCCGTGCTCGCGCGCCAACCGGCTCATCATGCCGTCGCCCGGCTCGGCACGGATCTGCTCCACCAGCCGGTTCCGGTAGTTGTTGTAGGCCATGATCGCCCGCATCTGGTTCGGGCCGTCCCCGGCGGACCGGATCGTGTTGATCCGCGTCAGCGCCAGCGCGTCGTCCCGCGGCAGATCGAAGAGCGCGCAGCTCACCAGGGCTGTGAGGGGCCACGCGAAGCGCCGCATGAGGTCCGCCGGAGAGCCCGCCCGTTCCAGGTCGGCCACGCAGTCCCGGGCGATCTCCTCGATCCGCGGCCGCAGCACGCGCATCCGCCGCGGTGAGAACTCCGGCGCCAGCAGCCGCCGCATCCGGGTGTGGTCGGGCGGGTCGTACTGGAGCACGTTGCCGGGGAGCGGCCCCTCGGCCGGCGCGTTGGAGAACCGTTCCGTGTCGGAAAGCACCGCCCGGACCTCGGCGCCGCCGAGCACGATCCAGTTCACCGGCCCGTTCGGGACCTCGATGATCGGCGATTCCGTCTTTGCCTGCAGCAATTTGGCCGAGATGTTCACCCCGTCGCGGTGTCCACCCAACAGATCTTTTACCGTGTCGTGAGTTTCCGTTTGCGTCACCATGCGCGGATTCCTTTCCTGGGCGCGGGCCGGCACGGATTTTTTCCCATTTCCGTGCCGGCCCGAGGAGCTCTGACTTCCCGGTGTCGTTGCCTACTGGTTGTCGGCGTCCCGCTGGAGTTTCTCGGTGACGACGCGTCCGACCCGCGAGACGTGGGGCGGCACCAGCATGTTGTGGTGGTCGACCGGGATCTCGTGCGTCTCGACGTTCCCCGCGACGTGGGGCGCCCAGACCGTCCTGGCCTCGGCCACGGGCAGGTTGGCCGGCCGCTCCCGGGTGGCGACGAAGAGCAGGAGGTCACCCCCGAAGCGACGCGTGGTGTGGTCCCGGACCAGCGCCATCGCGTTGCTCGACACCGCCTGCTGCGCCGGCGACACGGCGCCGCCCTCCTCGGGCAGCCGCGGGCCCTCGGGGGCCCGCCGGGTCCCGGCGCCCGCGGTCCCGCCGCGGCCCGCCTCCGGGGGCGTCCCGTGCCGGCCGTCCGGCGCCGTGTCCGACGGCGGAACGTCCGACCGCGGGGCGTCCGACGGGGGCGCGACCGCGCCGGAGCCGCCGGGCGTACCGGGGTCGTTGGGGTAGCCGTCGAGCGCGGCGAGCAGCGCCACCTCCTCGCCCAGCTCCTCCAGCCGTGCCGCGATCTCCTGCGCGACCACCGCGCCGAGCGACCAGCCCAGCAGGTGGTAGGGGCCGGCCGGCTGGACGGTCCGGATCTGCTCCACGTAGTCCGCGGCCATCTCCCCGACGCTCTGCGGCAGCGGCTCCGGTGTCGCGAGCCCGCGCGCCTGCAGCCCGTAGACCGGCAGGTCGGCCGGCAGGTACGGGAGCAGGAACGCGTAGCTCCAGCTGAGCCCCGAGCTGTGGTGCACGCAGAACAGCGGGGCCCGGCCGCCCTCGGGACGCAGCGGCAGCAGCACGCCCAGATCGCGGCTGCTGGCGGACCGGGACGGGCCCGACTGCGCCCGGCGGCGCTCCAGGGACGGTTCGCTGACCGTGAGCAGGCCCGTGGCGGTGCGCGCGGCCCGTTGACCGGTGCGGAGCATCCGCTCCCCGTCGGGACCGAACGGGCACGCGACGAACTTCTGACCGGTCAGTCCCGGCTGGTTCGCGTAGCCGCGGGCCACCGAGGGGCCGGCCACGTACAGGTCGCCGACCACGCCGGCCGGCAGCGGGCGCAGCATGTCGTCCAGCACGAACGCCCGGGTGTTGGCGAACGGCCGGCCCGTGGCGACGTCCTCGGGCAGCGCCTGGGCGGGCCTGGCGTGGTGGTTGTCCAACCACGGACCCGCGGTCTCCGGACCGCCGTGCCCCGCCACCACCATGACCTGCGCGTACGGCGCCGCGCCGGCCGGTGGTTCGGCGCCGGCCGGCAGCAGCTCGCCGGTGGTGACCAGCAGCCGCGGCTCCGCCCCCGTCTCCTCGCCCGGCGTCCCGAGGTGGACGTCGCCCCCGGCGCACAGCGCCGCGAACAGCGAGGAGAGCAACGAGGCCATGGGAGCCCGCGCGTCGAGCGTGACGCCGTGGCCGGCCAGCGAGCCCCGCATCAGGTGCGCGGCGCTGTTCACCAGCGTGCCGTGCTCGATGACGGTGCTCACCGTGGCTCCGTCCGGCGCCGGGCCGTCCAGCACCACCGCGGCGTGCCCGGCCAGCGGACGGGTGCCCGGCACGGTCACCAGCGCGTCGTCCGCCTCGGTCGGCGCCGACCCGTCGAGCGTCAGCACCGGCACCGGACCGTCGGCGGGCAGCCCGTCGGCGGAGGCCGACGTGCAGACCAGCGCCGCCGGCCGCGCGCCGCGCGGATAGCCGTCCAGGGTCTGCGCGAGCCGGTCGGGCCGCGCGAGGTGGCAGGCCGCTCCGGCCTTGAGCACGCCCAGCAGCGCCACCACGACCGCGGCGGTCGGCGGCAACGCCACCACGACCACGTCCTCCTGGCCCACCCCGCGCCGCGCCAGTCGCCAGGCGAGCTGACCCGCCGCGGCGTCCAGCGCCCCGTAGGTGAGGCGGCCCGACCGGTCCGTGACGGCCACCGCTTCGGGGTCGCGGCCCGCCTGTTCGGCCAGCAGCTCCACGACCGTGCCCCGCGGGAGCGGCGCGACGGCCCCGGCCGCGTCCGCCAGCAGCCGGTTCCGCTCCGCGGCGTCCAGCAGCACGTCCACCTGGCCGACGCGCAGTTCCGGATCCGCCACCACCTGGGTGAGGACCCGGACCAGCCGGTTGGCCAGCGCCGTGGCGGTCGACGGCTCGAACAGGTCCGTGGCGTAGCTCAGGAACCCGTCCACGCCGGCCGGACCGCCGTCGTCCAGGTGGCGTTCGGTGAGGCGGAACACCAGGTCCAGCTCGCTGGTCCGGGTCCCCGCGTTCCAGGCCCGGGTGGCCAGTCCCGCGAAGTCCGCGACGTCCCAGTCCTCGCCGACCTCGTCCCGCACGTCCAGCAGCACCTGGAAGACCGGGTGCCGGGCCGCCGACTCCGGCAGCTCCAGCAGCTCCAGCACCCGGGCGAACGGCACGTCCCGGCGCAGCAGCGCCTCGTCCTGTGCCTCCCGCACCCGCCCCAGCAGTTCGAGGAAGGTCGGGTCACCCGAGGTGTCGGTGCGCAGCGGCACCCGCCCGCCGAACGGGCCCGCCACCATGTCCAGCAGCAGCTCCGGGTCCGCGGCCGGCATGGTGGTGCCGATGACCAGGTCGTCCCCGGAGCCGAGCCGCGTCAGCAACAGCGCCAGCGCGGCGTGCACCACCAGGTACGGGCTGGCCTCGTTGGCCCTGGCCAGCGTCCACAGCCGCTGGTGCGTCTCCGCGTCCAGCCGCAGCGGGACCGACCCGGCCGGCACCGGCGCGCCCTCGACCGCCGCGGGCGGCCGCGGCCGGTCGGTCGGCAGCGCCGTCTCCGGGGCGATGCCCGACAGGGTGTCCTTCCAGTAGCCGAGCTGGTCGTTGACCAGGCTGTCCGGGCGCTCCTCGCCGCGCAGCAGCTCCTCCTCCCACAGCGCGTAGTCGGGGAACTCCAGCGGCAGCGACTGCCGTCGCGGCTCCCGTCCCTCGCGCCGGGCGGCGTAGGCGGCGGCCAGGTCGCGGAGCAGCAGGTTCACCGAGTCCTCGTCCGCGAGGATCTGGTGCACCACCAGCAGCAGCACCTGCTCCGTCTCGGACAGCACGAACAGGTACGGCGCCCACGGCGACTGCCGCGCCAGGTCGAACGGCCGCGCCGCGCGCTCGGCCAGCAGCCCCGGCAGTTCCGCCTCGGTCGCGTCCGCCACCCGCAACGCGGGCCGGCCGGCCGTCACGGACCGCAGATGCTGCGTCGGCACGCCGTCCACCTCGGGGAACGAGATCCGCAGCACGGCCTGCCGGGTGACGAGGTCGCCCAGCGCGGCCTCCAACGCCGCCCGGTCCAACTCGCCGCCCAGCCGGACCGCGAGCGCCGTGTGGTACGGCGCCGCGTCCGGATCGCGCCGCGCCTGCCGCCAGACGGCGCGCTGCCCCGTGGTGAGCGGGAGCGGCGCGCCCTCGGGCCGGTCCAGCGCCCGCAGCGCCGGGCGGGCCTTCGACACCAGCAGGCTGGCCACCCCGGCCGGGGTGGGCGCGCTGAAGAAGTCCCGCATGCTCAGCTCGACGCCCAGCTCCGTGCGGATCCGGCCGCCCAGCCGCATGGCCAGCACCGAGTTGCCGCCCGCGTCGAAGAAGTTGGCCTCGGCGCTGACTCGCTCCAGGCCCAGCACCTCGGCGAACACCGCGGCCAGCGTCGTCTCGGTCTCGCCGACCGGCTCCCGGCCGGTGTCCTCCGGCGACCCGCTCCTGGCGAGCAGCGCCGCGCGGTCCACCTTCCCGTTCGGCGTGAGCGGCAGCTCCTCCACCGGTTCGACGACGGACGGAACCATGTAGTGCGGCAGCGCCCTGGTGGCCCAGTCGCGCAGCGCCTGCGGGTCGCCGCCGTCGGGGTCGTCGAAGACGACGTAGGCGTAGAGCCGGCCGTCGCCGCTCGCCTCCTGGCGGGCCACGACCGCCGCCTGACGCACCGCCTCGTGCCCGGTGAGCACGGCCTCGATCTCGCCGAGCTCGATCCGGAAGCCGCGGAGCTTCACCTGGGCGTCGGCCCGGCCGACGAAGTGCAGCTGCCCGTCGGCGGCCCAGCGGGCCAGGTCGCCGGAGCGGTACATGCGGTCACCCGGGGCGAACGGGCAGGCCACGAACCGCTCGGCCGTCAGGCCCGGCTGGCCGACGTACCCGCGGGCCAGGCCCGGACCCGTCACGTACACCTCGCCCGTCACGCCGGGGGCCACCGGCCGCAGCAGCTCGTCCAGCACGAACACCCGGGTGTTCGCGAGGGGCCGGCCGATCGCCGGCGCCTGGTCCTGCGGCGTGATGTCCCCGCTGATCGGGGCGGGCGTCGCGGTGCTGATGACGGTGGCCTCGGTGGGGCCGTAGGTGTTCCACAGCCGCGCCCGGCCGGCCCACCGGGCCGCCAGGTCCGCCGTGAGCCGCTCCGCGCCCAGCACCCAGGTCGTCATCCCGGGCACCGCGTCGGGGTCCAGGACGCTCAGCAGGGACGGCACCACGCTGGCCACCGACACCCCGGCGTCGCGGATCAGATCCGCCATCGCCTGCGGATCCTCGCGCTCCGGCCCGTCGGCGATGGCCAGCGTGCCGCCGGCCAGCAGCGTCGTGGCCACGTCGAGGATGGACGCGTCGAAGCTGAACGACGCGAACTGCAGCGCCGTCACGCCCTCGGCCACGCCCAGCACCGGACGCATGGCCTCGGCGAGGTTCACCAGACCGCGGTGCGACACCGCGACGCCCTTCGGGCGCCCGGTCGAACCCGAGGTGTAGATCACGTACGCCAACTGCTCCGGCGCCGGGAGCAGGTGCAGCGGTTCGGCCGACTGGTCGGCGATCTCCCGCCGGGTGCCGGGGTCCCCGGTCACCACCAGCCGCGCGTCGCCCACGGGCACGTCCCGCAGGGCGTCGGCGCTGCTCGTGCTGGCCAGCACGACCTTCGGCGCGCTGCTGGCGATCACGTAGCCGAGCCGGTCGGCCGGATAGCCGGGGTCCAGTGGCACGAACGCGCCGCCGGCCTTCCACACGGCGAGCATCGCGGTCACCATCTCGACGTTCCGCGGCAGGCACAGGCCGACCCGGGTCTCCGGGCCCACGCCCAGGCCCCGCAGGTACCGCGCGAGCCGGTTCGCCCGCGTGTCCAGCGTGGCGTACGACAGCCCGTCCTCGCCGGAGCGGACCGCGATCGCGTCGCCCGAGCGCTCGGCCCGTTCCTCGAAGGCCGCCAGCCACGTCCCGGGCGGCAGCGCCCGGGCGGTGTCGTTCCACTCGTCGACCACCAGCGAACGCTCGGCGTCCTCCAGCACCTCGACGTCCCGCAGCCGCACCCCCGGATCGCCGGCCACCTGCTCCAGCACCCGGGCCAGCCGCACGGCCAGCTTCTCGGCGGTCCCCTGGTCGAACAGGTCGGTGGCGTACCGGATGACGCCGTCCATGCCGGTCAGCGCGCCCTCCTGGCCCCGCTGTTCGGCCAGGTCCACCGACAGGTCGAACCGCGCCGGCAGCTCCTCCGCCGGCGGCACCGGATCCACCCGCAGTCCCGGCAGGTCCCAGCGCTGCACCTGCGGCGCGCTGGCCAGCGACAGCATCACCTGGAATAGCGGGTTGCGGGCCAGCGAGCGCGGCGGGTTGATCTCGTCCACCAGCCGCTCGAACGGCACGTCCTGGTGGGCGTACGCCGCCAGGTCCGCCTCCCGCACCCGGGCGAGCAACTCCTCGAAGGTGGGGTTGCCGCTCAGATCGGTGCGCAGCACCAGGGTGTTGGCGAAGAAGCCCGCCATGTCCTCCAGCTGGCTGTCCGCGCGGCCGGCGATCGCCGTGCCGACCGTAACGTCGGCCCCGGCGCCCATCCGGGACAGCAGCACGCCCAGCGCGGCGTGGACGACCATGAACATCGTCGCCCTGCCCCGCCCGGCCAGCTCCGCCAGCCGGACGTGCGTCTCGGCGTCCACCCGGACCGCCGCCTCGCCACTGCGGAAGGACGAGGTCGCCGGCCGCGGCCGGTCCGCGGGCAGCCGCGTCTCCGGTTCGAGACCGGCCAGCGTGTCCTTCCAGTACGCCACCTGGGTGCTGACGAGGCTGTCCGGATCGTCCAGCTCGCCCAGCACCTCCCGCTGCCACAGCGCGAAGTCCGCGTACTGGACGGGCAGCGGCGGCCAGCCGGGCACCCGGCCCTGCCGCCGGGCCGTGTAGGCGGTGGCCAGATCGCGCGCCAGCACGCCCATCGACGTGCCGTCGGAGGCGATGTGATGCATCACCACCAGCAGCACGTACTCCGACCGGGACAGTCGCAGCAGCCACACCCGCCACGGCAGGTCCTTGGCCAGGTCGAACCCGCGACCGCCGAACTCGGCCAGCCGCCGCCGCAACCGGGCCTCGTCCGGCACGTCCACCACCGGCACCGCCGGTCGGCCGGCGTCGCCCTGGATGATCCGCTGGTACGGCGTGCCCTCCACGTCGGGGTAGACCGTGCGCAGGCTCTCGTGCCGGTTGGCCACGTCGTGGATCGCCGCCTTCATGGCCGCCACGTCCAGCTCGCCCGTCAGCCGCAGCGCCAACGGCAGGTTGTACGCCGACGAGGCGGTGCTGCGCTGCTTGCCGCCGCCACCGGGACCGGCGCCGGCGCCCTCCTTGCCGTCCCCGTCCAGGCGGTTGAGGAACCACATCCGCTGCTGCGCGTACGACAGCGGCACCCGCTGGGGCCGGGGCCGGGGCCGCAACGGCACCCGGCCGCCGCTCCCGGCCTCCTCGACCCGGCGCGCCAGCCCGGCCACGGTCGGCTCGGCGAACAGCTCCCGGATGCTGACGTCGGCGTTCAGCGCCGACCGCACCCGGCCGATCAGCCGCATCGCCAGCAGCGAGTCGCCGCCGAGGTCGAAGAACGAGTCCTCCGCGCCCACCCGTTCCAGGCCCAGAACGTCGGCGAACAGGGTGCACAGCGTGGCCTCGGTCTCGGTGGCCGGCTCCCGGCTGATGACGTGCCCCGCCAGATCGGGCGCGGGCAGCGCCCGGTGGTTGACCTTGCCGTTGGGGGTCAGCGGCATGGTCTCCAGCGACACGATCGCGGTCGGCACCATGTAGTCGGGCAGCTGGCCGGCCGTGAACTCCCGCAGGGCGCCGGTGTCGGCCTCGGCGCCGTCGCCGCCCTCCGGCACGACGTAGGCGACCAGCCGCCTGGCGCCCGGCCGGTCCTCCCGGGCCACGACGGCGACCTGGCGGACCGTCTCGTGGGCGGCCAGGACCGCCTCCACCTCGCCGAGTTCGATGCGGTGGCCGCGGATCTTGACCTGGGCGTCGACCCGGCCGTCGAAGTGCAGCTGCCCTTCGGCGTCCCAGTGCGCGAGGTCGCCGGAGCGGTACATCCGGTCGCCCTCGACGAACGGCGAGGCGACGAAGCGCTCCGCCGTCAGGCCCGGCTGGCCGGCGTAGCCGCGGGCGAGCCCCGGGCCCGCCACGTAGAGCTCTCCCGTCACGCCGGGGGGAACGGGCCGCAGGAAGCCGTCCAACACGTAGACCCGGGTGTTGGCCAGCGGCTGGCCGATGGCCGGCGCCTCGTCCCGCGGGTTGATGTACTCGCTGATCGGGGTCGGCGTCGCCGTGGTGATGACGGTGGCCTCGGTCGGGCCGTAGGTGTTCCACACCTTCGACTGTCCGACCCAGCGGGACGCCAGGTCGGCCGTGAGCCGCTCGGCGCCCAGCACCCAGTTCGTCACGCCCGGCACCGTCTCCGGGTCCAACACCCCGAGCAGCGACGGCACCACGCTGGCCACCGAAACGCCCGCGTCGCGGATCGTCTCCGCCAACGCCTCGGGCTCGGTCCGCTCGTCCGCCGTGGCGATGGCGAGGGCGCCGCCGGCCGCCAGCGTCGTGGCGACGTCGAGGATGGACGCGTCGAAGCTGAACGACGCGAACTGCAGCGCCGTCACGCCCTCGTCCATCCCGAGCACCGGCTTCATCGCCTCGGCCAGGTTCACCAGACCCCGGTGCGAGACGGCCACGCCCTTGGGGCGACCCGTCGAGCCCGAGGTGTAGATGAGGTACGCCAGCTGCGCCGGATCGATGGTCACCTCGGGGAAGGTGGCCGGCTGGGCCGCGATCGCGGCCCGGGTCCCGGCGTCGTCCAGCACCACCGTGCGGGGGCCGTCCACCGTCAGCCGCGACAGCGTCTCGGCGGTGCCGACGAGGACGGCCGCGTCGCTGCTGTCCAGCACGTAACCGATCCGGTCGGCCGGATAGTCCGGGTCCAGCGGCACGAACGCGCCGCCCGCCTGCCAGGTCGCCAGCATTCCGACGATCATGTCCACGCCGCGCGGCAGCAGCAGGCCGACCCGGGACTCGACGCCCACGCCCTGGCCGACCAGGTGCCGGGCGAGCCGGTTGGCCCGCTCCGCCACCTCGCCGTAGGACAGCGCCTCGTCGCCGCACCGGACCGCCAGCGCCGCCGGAATCCGCGCCGCCCGGGCCCGGATCACCTCCGGCAGCGTGCCCGCCGGGACCGGCCGGTCGGTGTCGTTCCACGTCTCGACCACCAGCGTCCGCTCGCCGTCGTCCGACAGGACGACGGCGGGCAGCCGGCGTTCGGGCGCCTCGGCGATCTGTTCCAGGACCCGCACCAGGCGGTCGGCGATCGACCGCGCGGTGGCCTCGTCGAACAGGTCGGGGCGGTAGTCCAGCCGGAACCGCAGCTCGCCGCCCGGGTTCACGCCCAGCGCGAGCGCGAAGTTCGTCGACTCCCTGATGCCCACCGGGCTGATCCGCAGGCCCTCCGGCTTCGGCGGTCCCTGCGGCGCGGTCGGCATGTTCTCGAACGCGACCAGGGTGTCGAAGGTGGCGCCGGGACCGGCGAGCCGCTGGATGTCGGCCAGGCCCAGGTGCTGGTGGTCCAGCAGGGTGGTCTGCTGCTCCTGCAGCCGTTCCAGCGTCCGCGTGATGTCCAGCGACGGGTCGAGGCTCACCCGGACCGGGACCGTGTTGAGGAACAGGCCCAGCATGTCCTCCACACCCGGGAGGTCGGCGGGCCGGCCGGAGACCGTCGCGCCGAACACCACCTCGCGGTGCCCGGTCAGCTGGCCGATCACCGTCGCCCAGGCGGTCTGGAACAGGGTGTTGACCGTCACACCGGCGTTCCTGGCGACCTCGCGCAGCGCACCGGCCAGCCGCTCGCCGCCCTCGCCGTTGATGGTCTCGGCCAGGACCGGCGCGGTCCGCGCGGCCTGCGGCGCGACGAGCGTCGGCTCCTCGGTGCCGGCCAGCGCCTCCTGCCAGGCCCGTTGGGCGGCGTCCTTCTCCTGCCGGGCCAGCCAGGCCAGGTACTCGCGGTGGTGGGTGACCGGGGGCAGGCCCTGGCCGCTGCCGCCCGCCTCGTAACTGCCCTGGAGGTCCCGCATCAGCAGGGGCAGCGACCAGCCGTCCAGCAGGATGTGGTGCATGGTCACGGCCATCTGGTGCCGGTCCTCGCCCAGCTTCATCAGCAGCACCCGCAGCAGCGGCGGCTGACCCAGGTCCAGGCCCCGGGCGCGGTCCTCCACGCCCAGCCGCTCGGCCTCGGCCAGCGCGGCCTCCTCGTCCAGCCCGGAGAGGTCCTCCTCCCGCCAGGGCAGCACGACGTCCCGCGCCACGATCTGGATCGGCTGCTGGGTGCCGGGGATCTCGCGGAACCCGGCGCGCAGGCCGGCGTGCCGGTCCAGCACCGCCTGCCACGAGGCGCGCATCCGGGCCGGGTCCAGCGGCCCGTCCACGGCGAGCACCAGCTGCTCGACGTAGACGTCGGTGCCGTCCTGGTCGAACAGGGCGTGGAAGAGCATGCCCTCCTGCAACGGCGAGACGGGCAGCACCTCCTCCAGGCCCGGCATGGCCTCCTCCAGCTGCTCCACGTGCCCCTGGCCGAGTTCCACCAGCGGGAAGTCGGAGGGCGTGTGGCCGCCGGCGCCCGGCTGGGCGGCATGCCTGGCCAGCCCGGACAGCACCGCCGCCCACTCCTCGAGCAGCCGCTGGGCCGCGGCCTCGTCCAGCAGGCGTTCCGGCCAGGCCAGGTTCAGCACCAGCTCGGGTCCGCTGGGCAGGTCGCGGACCATGCCCATGACCTCCAGCGCGTGCGCGACGGGCAGTTCGGCCTGCGCGCCGCCGTCAGGCCCGGGACCGCCCGCCGGCGCCCACGGCTTCGGCTTGGGCGCGTCGGCCGCGGCACCCGCACCCGGGGCGGGCATCCGGCCCAGGTAGTTGAAGCCGATCTGGGCGGTGGGCAGGGCGGCGAGGGTGGCGGCCGTCTCCTGGTTGAGGCGGCGGAGCACGCCGTAGCCCAACCCGTCTCCCGGGATCGCCCTCAGCTGTTCCTTGACCCGCTTGAGCGCCTGCCCGGCGGCGTCGCCGCCGGACCTGACGTCGGCGGCGTCGAGCCCCGCGGCGTTGACGCGCACCGGGTGGAGGTTGGTGAACCAGCCGGACGTACGGGACAGGTCGTCGGAATCGCTCAACGGCTCCCGGCCGTGGCCCTCCAGGTCCACGAGGAAGCCGTCGTCCGCGTCCTGCTCGACCCAGCCGGCGGCGGCCACCGCCAGGCCGGTCAGCAGCACGTCGTCGATCCCGGCGTGGAACGCGGTGGGAACCTCGGTGAGCAGCGCCGAGGTGACCTCGGCCGGCACCGTCACCGACGCCTGCCGCAGCGAGGCGCCCAGGTCCCGGCCGGGGTCGAGCGGTTCCGGCGTCAGCGCCGGGTCCGCACCCTCCAGGATCCCGGTCCAGGCCGGCAGTTCGGCCAGCCGCTTCTCGCTGCTCGCCTCGGCGGCGAGCTCGCGGGCCCAGTGCCGGAACGAGGTCGGAACCACGTCGAGGACGGCCTCCTCCTGCCCGGCGGCCAGGGCGGTGTACGCCTGCGCCAGATCGGGCAGCAGGGCCTGCCAGGAGACGGTGTCGATGACCAGGTGGTTGGCGATCAGCAGGAGTTGACCCGGATCGTCGGGCCCGTGGTCGAGCCAGACGGCCTGGAGCATCACGCCGCCCCGCGGATCCAGCCGGCGCACGGCCTGCCGCGCCTGGTCCTCGACCAGCCGCCGCACGTCCTCGCCCGCACCGTCGCCGGCCGCCCCGCCCTCGGCGGCACCGAGTGCGGCGGCGACGTCGACGCGGGTGATCAGGTCGGCGGCGTTCACCGAACCCGGCTCGTCGACCTGGAGGATCGGCTGTTCCGCCTCGACGTCGAGGCGGGCGCGGAGGATGTCGTGGTGGTCGAGCAGGGCCTGGAACGCGCGGGTGAAGGCGTCCTGGTCCATCCCGGCCGGCGTGGCCACCAGGCTGGACTGGACGACGCGGCCCAGCCGGTCCGGCCCGAGCCGCTCCAGCACCTCGTGCATCACCGGGGTCAGCGGCACCTCGCCCACACCCGGCTCGCCCTGCACGAGCGCGTCGGCGGCGGTGCCGGCCGCGGCCGCCAGGGCGGCCGGGGTGCGGAGCTCGAAAACCTGGCGCGGGCTGATGACCAGCCCGGCCCGGCGGGCCCGGGACGCCAGCTGCATGGACATGATGGAGTCGCCGCCGAGCTCGAAGAACGAGTCCTCGGCGCCGACCCTCTCCCGTCCGAGCACCTGGGCGAACAGGTCGCACAGGGTGGCCTCGGTCTCGGTGACCGGCTCCCGGCTGGTGACCTGCCCGGCCGTGTCGGGAACGGGCAGGGCCTTGCGGTCCACCTTGCCGTTCGGGGTCAGCGGCATGGCCGCCAGAGACACGATCGTGGCGGGGACCATGTGCTCGGGGAGCCGGCCGGCCGCGAACTCCCGCAGCGCGCCGGTGTCCACGTCCTCGGACGCGTCTGAGGTGTCGGTGCCGTCCGTGCCGTCCGTGCCGTCCGTGCCGGCGGTGCCGTCGGGCACGACGTAGGCGACGAGCCTCTTGTCGCCGGGCCGGCCCTCGCGGGCGATGACCACGGCCTCGCGCACGGACTCGTGGGTGGTGAGGACGGCTTCGATCTCGCCCAGCTCGATCCGGAAGCCGCGGACCTTGACCTGGGTGTCGGCGCGGCCGTCGAAGTGCAGCTGCCCTTCGGTGTCCCAGTGGGCGAGGTCGCCGGAGCGGTACATGCGGTCACCCGGGGCGAACGGGTTGGCGACGAACCGTTCGGCGCTGAGCGCCGGCTGGTTGACGTAGCCGCGCGCCAGGCCGGGGCCCGACACGTAGAGCTCTCCCGTCACACCCGGGGGAACGGGCCGCAGGAAGCCGTCGAGCACGTAGACCCGGGTGTTGGGCAGCGGTTGTCCGATGGCCGGGGCCTGGGTCTGGTTCGGGTCGAGCGGGGTCGGGGTGGCGGTGGTGATGACGGTGGCCTCGGTCGGGCCGTAGGTGTTCCACACCCTGGCCCGTCCGGCCCAGCGGGACGCCAGGTCGGCGGTCAGGCGCTCCGCGCCCAGCACCCAGTTGGTGATCCCCGGAACGGTGTCGGGGTCCAGGACGCCCAACAGGGACGGCACGACGCTGGCGACGCTGACGCCCACGTCGTTGACCATGGCGGCCAGCCGCTCGGGTTCGGCGCGCTCGTCCGGCGTGGCGATGGCCAGGGTTCCGCCGGCCGCCAGCGTCGTGGCGACGTCGAGGATCGAGGCGTCGAAGCTGAAGGAGGCGAACTGCAGGGCGATGACGCCCTCGTCCATCCCGAGCACCGGCTTCATGGCCTCGGCCAGGTTCATCAGACCCCGGTGCGAGACGGCGACGCCCTTCGGGCGGCCGGTGGATCCGGAGGTGTAGATGACGTACGCCAGCTGAGCGGGGTCGGTGGTCAGCTCGGGGGAGGTGGCCGGCTGGGCGGCGATGGCGTCCCGGGTCCCGGCGTCGTCCAGGGCCACCGTGCGGGTGGTTCCTGGTGTCAGCTGGGACAGCGTTGCGGTGGTGCCGACGAGGACGGCCGTGTCGCTGTTCTCCAGGACGTAGGCGAGCCGGTCGGCCGGGTACTCCGGGTCGAGCGGTATGAACGCGCCGCCGGCCTGCCAGACCGCGAGCATCCCGACGACCATGTCCACGCCGCGCGGCAGGCACAGCCCCACCCGGGACTCGACGCCCACGCCGAGCCCGACCAGGTGCCGGGCGAGCCGGTTGGCCCGTTCCGCCACCTCGCCGTAGGACAGCGCGTTGTCCCTGCCGCAGCGGACGGCCACCGCCCTGGGGGTCCGTTCGGCCCACGACCGGATGGCCTCCGGAAGCGTGCCGGCCGGGATCGGCCGGTCGGTGGCGTTCCACGTCTCGACCACCAGGGACCGCTCGGCGGCGTCCAGCACCTCGATGTCGCTGTTCCGCGCCTGCGGTTGGGTCGTCATCTGCTCCAGGACGCGGACCAGGCGGTCGGCGATCGACCGCGCGGTGGCCTCGTCGAAGAGGTCGGGGCGGTAGTCCAGCCGGAACCGGAGCTCGCCGCCCGGGTTCACGCCCAGGGCGAGCGCGAAGTTGGTCGACTCCCTGATGCCCATCGGCCGGAACCGTGGGCCCGAGGAGTCGCCGGGACGCGGTTCGGGTCCGGTGGGGAAGTTCTCGAACGCGACCAGGGTGTCGAAGGTGGCGCCGGGGCCGGCGAGCCGCTGGATGTCGGCCAGACCGAGGTACTGGTGGTCCAACAGCGTGGTCTGCTGCGCCTGGAGCGCCTCCAGCGTCTGCGCGATCTCCTGGGACGGGTCGAGGCTCACCCGGACCGGGACGGTGTTGAGGAACAGGCCGAGCATCTCCTCGACGCCCGGGAGGTCGGCGGGCCGGCCGGAGACCGTCGCGCCGAACACGACGTCCCGGTGTCCGGTCAGCTGGCCGATCACCGTCGCCCAGGCGGTCTGCATGATGGTGTTCACCGTCACGCTGTGCCGGCGGGCCATCCGCCGCATCGCCTCGGCGAGTTGCTGTCCGCCCTCGCCGCTGATGGTCTCGGCCAGGACCGGCGCGGTCCGCGCGGCCTGCGGCGCGACCAGGGTCGGCTCCTCGGTGCCGGCCAGGGCGTCCCGCCAGGCCTGCTGCGCCGAGTCCGCGTCCTGCCGGGCCAGCCACGCCAGGTACTCGCGGTGCGGGGTGACCGGGGGCAGGCCCTGCGCGGTGCCGCCGGCCTCGTAGCAACCCTGCAGCTCGCGCATCAGGAGCGGCAGCGACCAACCGTCCATCAGGATGTGATGCATGGTCACGGCCATCTGGTGCCGGTCCTCGCCCAGCTTCATCAGCAGGACCCGGATCAGCGGGGGCTGCGCGATGTCCAGGCGCCGCGCGCGCTCCTCGACGCCCAGTTGCTCCGCCCGCTCCTCCGCCGCGGCCTGGTCGAGCCCGGAGAGGTCCTCCTCCTGCCAGGGCAGCACGACGTCCCGCGCGATGACCTGCACCCGCTTCTCCGTGCCGGGTATCTCGCGGAAGCCGGCGCGGAGGCTGGCGTGCCGGTCCAGCACCGCCTGCCACGAGGCGCGCAGTTGGGCCGGGTCCAGCGGCCCGTCCACGGCGAGGAGCAACTGCTCGACGTAGACGTCGGTGCCCTCCTCGTCGTAGAGGGCGTGGAAGAGCATGCCCTCCTGCAACGGCGACACCGGAAGCAGGTCCTCCAGCGTCGGAACGGCCGCCTCCAACTGGTCGACCTGCCCCTGGTCCAGGGTGACGAGGGAGAAGTCGGACGGGGTGAAGCCGCCGCTGCCGGGCCGGGCGGTGTGGCTGGCCAGCCCGGTGAGCATGGCCGCCCAACCGTCCAGCAGCTCCCGCGCCCTGTCCTCGTCGAGGAGGCGCCCCGGGAACGCGACGCTGAGCACGAGTTCGGGTCCGGTGGGCAGGTCGCGGACCATGCCCATGACCTCCAGCGCGTGCGCGACCGGGAGCTCGGCCTGCGCGCCGCCGTCCGGGCCTGGACCGCCGGCCGGCGTCCACGGCTTCGGCTCGGGCGCGCCGGCCTGCCCGCCCGGGGCCGGCATCCGGCCCAGGTAGTTGAAGCCGATCTGGGCCGTCGGAAGCGCGGCGAGGGTGGCGGCCGTCTCCTGGTTGAGGTGGCGGAGCATGCCGTAGCCGAGGCCGTCGCCGGGGACGGCGCGGAGCTGTTCCTTGACCCGCTTGAGGGCCCGTCCGGCGGCGTCGCCGCCGGCGCGGACCTCGGCCAGGCCGATCCCGGAGGCGTCGATCCGGACCGGATAGAGGTTGGTGAACCAGCCGGCGGTGCGGGACAGGTCGTCGGTCTCGCTGAGTGGTTCGCGGCCGTGGCCCTCGATGTCGACGAGGAACCCACCGGTGGTGTCCTGGTCGGTCCAGCCGGCGACGGCGGTGGCCAGGCCGGTCAGCAACACGTCGTCGATCCCGGCGTGGAACGCGGTGGGGACCTCGGTGAGCAGGGCGGCGGTGACCTCGGCCGGCACGGTGACCGCGACCTGACGCAGCGTCGCGCCCACGTCCCGGCCCGGATCCACCGGCTGCGCGGTCAGCAGCGGGTCGCTGCCCTCGATGAGCCCGGTCCACGCCGCCAGTTCGGCCACCCGCTCCTCGCTGCCGGCCTGCGCGGCGAGTTCGCGCGCCCAGTGCCGGTAGGAGGTGGGGACCGGATCCAGCGCCGCGTCCTCGGCGTTCTGCGCCGCGGCCGCGTAGGCCTGCGCCAGGTCGGGGAGCACGGCCTGCCAGGAGACGGTGTCGATGACCAGGTGGTTGGCGATCAGCAGCAGCCGGCCGAGGGCGTCGGGCCCGTGGTCGAGCCAGACGGCCTGCAGCATGACCCCGGCCCGCGGGTCGAGCCGGCGCACGGCTTCGTGTGCCGCCCGCTCCATGGCCTGGTCGAGGTCCTGTCCGGTGAGCCCGGTCGTGTCGACGCGGGTGACCAGGTCGGCGGCGTTCACCGAACCCGGTTCGCCGACCTGGAGGACCGGCTGTTCGGCCTCGGCGTCGAGGCGGGCGCGGAGGATGTCGTGGTGGTCGACCACGGCCTGCAGCGCGCGGTCCAGATGGTCGCGCTCCATGCCGGCGGGGGTGGTGACCACGTTGGACTGGAGGACCAGGCCCATCCGGTCCTCGCCGACCCGCTCCAGCACGTCGTGCATCACCGGGGTGAGCGGCACCTCGCCCACGCCCGGCTCGCCCTGGGCCTCGCCGGTGGCGACGCCGGCCACGAGGGCGAGGGCGGCGGGGGTGCGGTGTTCGAAGACCTGGCGGGGAGTGATGGCGAGTCCCGCGCGGCGGGCCCGGGAGGCCAGCTGCATGGACATGATGGAGTCGCCGCCGAGCTGGAAGAACGAGTCCTCCGCCCCGACCTGCTCCAGGCCGAGCACCTCGGCGAAGAGGGTGACGATGGTGGCCTCGGTCTCGGTGACCGGTTCGCGGCTGATGACCTGGCCGGTGAGGGCCGGCGCGGGCAGGGCCTTGCGGTCCACCTTGCCGTTGGGCGTCAGCGGCATGGTCTCCAGCGACACGATCGCGGTCGGGACCATGTGCTCGGGCAGCGTCAGCGCGACATGGGCGCGGAGCGGTTCGGCGTCGATCTCCGCACCGGCCGCGCCTTCCGCACCGGACGCGCCGTCCGGACTGTTCGGGACGACGTAGGCGACGAGTCGCCGGTCGCCGGGCCGGTCCTCCCGGACCACGACCGCCGCCTCGCGCACGGACTCGTGCGTGGAGAGCGCGGCCTCGATCTCGCCCAGCTCGATCCGGAAGCCGCGGATCTTGACCTGGGTGTCGGCGCGGCCGTCGAAGTGCAGTTGCCCTTCGGTGTCCCAGTGGGCGAGGTCGCCGGAGCGGTACATGCGGTCACCCGGGGCGAACGGGTTGGCGACGAACCGTTCGGCGCTGAGCGCCGGCTGGTTGACGTAGCCGCGGGCGAGCCCGGGGCCCGACACGTAGAGCTCTCCCGTGACACCCGGGGGAACGGGCCGCAGGAAGCCGTCCAGCACGAACACCCGGACGTTGGCCAGGGGACGGCCGATGGCCGGGGGCTGGTCGGCGGGCGTGATGTCCGCGCTGATGGGGGCGGACATGGCGGTGGTGATGACGGTGGCCTCGGTCGGGCCGTAGGTGTTCCGCACCGTGGCCTGTCCCGCCCAGCGGGACGCCAGGTCGGCGGTCAGCCGCTCCGCGCCCAGCACCCAGGTGGTGATCCCGGGCACCGTCTCCGGGTCGAGGACGTTCAGCAGCGACGGCACCACGCTGGCCACCGAAACGCCCACCTCGCGGATCATCCCCGCGAGGGCCTGGGGCTCGGTCCGCTCGTCGGGGGTGGCGATGGCCAGGGTGCCGCCGGCCGCGAGGGTGGTGGCGACGTCGAGGATCGAGGCGTCGAAGCTGAACGAGGCGAACTGCAGGGCGGTGACGCCCTCGTCCATGCCGAGCACCGGCTTCATGGCCTCGGCCAGGTTCACCAGACCCCGGTGCGAGACCGCGACGCCCTTCGGGCGGCCGGTCGACCCCGACGTGTAGATGACGTACGCCAGCTGCGCCGGATCCGTCGCCACCGTGGGGGCACCTCCCAGGCCGCCAGGGCCTGGGGGAGGGGCGGCCGGCTGGGCGGCGATCGCGGCCCGCGTCTCCGCGTCGTCCAGGACCACCGTGCGGATGGTGTCCGCCGGCAGGCGGGTCAGCGTCTCGGCGACGCAGAGGACGACGCCCGCGTCGCTGTTCTCCAGCACGTAGGCGAGCCGGTCGGCCGGATAGTCCGGGTCGAGCGGCACGAACGCGCCGCCGGCCTGCCAGACGGCCAGCATCCCGACGATCATGTCCACGCCGCGCGGCAGGCACAGGCCCACCCGCGATTCGGCGCCCACGCCCAGCCCGGTCAGGTGCCGGGCGAGCCGGTGGGTCCGTTCCGTCATCTCGCCGTAGGACAGCGCGTCGTTCCTGCCGCACCGGACGGCCAGGGCCTGCGGGATCCGCGCCGCCTGGGCCTGGATGGCCTCCGGCAGGGTACCGGCCGGGATCGGCCGGTCGGTGGCGTTCCACGTCTCGACCACCAGCGACCGTTCGGCCTCGTCCAGCGCGTGGATGTCGCTGATCCGGGACTGCGGGTCGGCCGTCATCTGCTCCAGGACCCGGACCAGGCGCCCGGCGATGGTCCGGGCGGTGGCCTCGTCGAAGAGGTCGGGGCGGAAGTCCATGCGGAACTTGAGCTCGCCGGCCGGGTTGACGCCCAGCGCCAGCGCGAAGTTGGTCGACTCCCTGATGCCCATGGGCGTGAACCGTGGGCCGGAGGAGTCGCCGGGGCGCTGTTCGGGTCCGGTGGGGAAGTTCTCGAAGGCGACCAGGGTGTCGAAGGACGCTCCGGCACCGGCCAGGCGTTGGATCTCCGCCAGGCCCACGTGCTGGTGGTCCAGCAGCGCCGTCTGTTCGGCCTGGAGCCACTCCAGGGTCTGGGCGACGGTCCGGGACGGGTCGAGGGTCACCCGGATCGGGATGGTGTTGAGGAACAGGCCGAGCATGTCCTCCACGCCGGGGAGGTCGGCGGGCCGTCCGGCCACGGTGGCGCCGAAGACGACGTCCCGGTGTCCGGAGAGCTGACCGACCACGGTCGCCCACGCGGTCTGCAGCACGGTGTTGACCGTCACCCCGACGCGCCGGGCCATCTCCCGTACCGACTCGGTCAGTTCGCCGCCCGCGTCGGCGGTGACCGCCTTGGCCAGGACGGACCCGGCGTTGGACGCCTGCGGGGCGACGAACGTCGGCTCCTCGGTGCCGGCCAGGGCGTCGCGCCAGGCCTGCTGGGCCGTGCCGGCGTCCTGCCGGGCCAGCCAGGCGAGGTACTCGCGGTGGTGGGTGACCGGGGGCAGGCCCTGCGCGGTGCCGCCGGCCTCGTAGCAGGCCTGCAGTTCCCGCATCAGGAGCGGCAGCGACCAGCCGTCCAGCAGGATGTGGTGCAGCGTGACCGCCATCCGGTGCTCGTCGGTGCCGAGCCTGAGCAGCAGCACCTTCAGCAGCGGGGGCTCGGTCAGGTCCAGTCGGGCGCGTTCCTCGGCGCCGAGCCGCTCGGCCTGGGCCAGCGCGGCGTCCTCGTCCAGGCTGGAGAGGTCCTCCTCGCGCCACGGCACGCTGACGTTCCGCTCGATCACCTGGACCGGCCGCTCCGTGCCGGGTATCTCGCGGAAGCCGGCGCGGAGGCTGGCGTGCCGGTCCAGCACCGCCTGCCACGAGGCGCGGAGCCTGGCCGGGTCCAGCGGCCCGTCCACGGCCAGGATCAGCTGCTCGACGTAGACGTCGGTGCCGTCCTCGTCGTCGAAGAGGGCGTGGAAGAGCATGCCCTCCTGCAACGGCGAGACGGGCAGCACCTCCTCCAGCGCCGGAACGGCCGCCTCCAACTGCTCGACCTGGGCCTGGTCGAGGGCGACCAGCGGGAAGTCGGACGGGGTGTGGCCGCCGCTGCCGGGACGCTCGGTGTGGCTGGCCAGCCCGGCCAGCGTGGCCGCCCAGCCGTCCAGCAGCTCCTGGGCGCGGCTCTCGTCGAGGAGCCGCTCCGGCCAGGCCAGGCTCAGCACCAGTTCGGGTCCGGTGGGCAGGTCGCGGACCATGCCCATCACGTCCAGGGCGTGGCCGACGGGCAGTTCCTCCTGCGCGCCGCCGTCGGGCCCTGGACCGCCCACGGGCGTCCAGGGCTTCGGCTTCGGCGCGTCGGCCGCCCCGCCCGCGCCGCCGGGGGCGGGCATCCGGCCGAGGTAGTTGAAGCCGATCTGGGCGGTGGGCAGGGCGGCGAGGGTGGCGGCCGTCTCCGGGTTGAGGTGGCGGAGCATGCCGTAGCCGAGGCCGTCGCCGGGGACGGCGCGGAGCTGTTCCTTGACCCGCTTGAGGGCCCGTCCGGCGGCGTCGCCGCCGGCCCGGACGTCGGCCTGGTCGAGGCCCGAGGCGTCGATCCGGACCGGGTACAGGTTGGTGAACCAGCCGGAGGTGCGGGACAGATCGTCGGTCTCGCTCAACGGCTCCCGGCCGTGGCCCTCGATGTCCACCAGGAACCCACCGGTGGCGTCCTGACGGCTCCAGCCGGCGACGGCGGTGGCCAGGCCGGTCAGCAGCACGTCGTCGATCCCGGCGTGGAAGGCCGTCGGCACGCTGGTCAGCAGCGCCGAGGTGACCTCGGCCGGCACGGTGACCGAGACCTGCCGCACCGTGCGGCCCACGTCCCGGGCGGCGTCCAGCGACTCGTCCGTCAGGCGCGGGTCGGCGCCGTCCAGCATGCCGGTCCACGCCGCCAGTTCCGCGCGGCGTTCCTCGTTGCCGGCGTGGGCGGTGAGCTCGCGGGCCCAGTGCCGGAAGGAGGTGGGGACCGGGTCGAGGGTGACGGTGCCCCCGGCCGCCAGGGCCGCGTAGGCGTCGGCCAGATCGGGCAGCAGGGCCTGCCAGGAGACGGTGTCGATGACCAGGTGGTTGGCGATCAGCAGGAGTTGACCGGGCACGTCGCGGCCGCGGTCGAACCAGACGGCCTGGAGCATCACACCCGCCCGCGGATCCAGCCGGGCGACCGCGTCTCCCGCCGAGCGGAACGTCTCCTCGCGCAGGTCCGCGTCGGACAGGGCGGAGGCGTCCACCCGGCGAACGAGTCCCTCGACGTCCAGCGAGCCCGGTCCCTCGACCGTCAGGACGGCCGGCGTCGCCTCTGCGTCGAGGCGGGCGCGGAGGATGTCGTGGTGGTCGACGACCGCCCGCAGCGCCTGGACCAGGATCTCGACGTCCAGGTCGGCGGGAGTGGCGACCACGTTGGACTGGACGACGCGGCTGAGCCGGTCCGGGCCGAGCCGCTCCAGGATCTCGTGCATGACCGGGGTGAGCGGCACCTCGCCCACGCCCGGCTCGCCCTGGGCCGCGGCGGCGTCGGTGGCGATACCGGCGAGCGCGGCCAGGGCGGCGGGGGTGCGGTGTTCGAAGACCTGGCGGGGAGTGATGGCGAGTCCCGCGCGGCGGGCCCGGGAGGCCAGCTGCATGGACATGATGGAGTCGCCGCCGAGCTGGAAGAACGAGTCCTCGGCGCCGACCTGTTCCAGGCCGAGCACCTCGGCGAAGAGCGTGCAGAGGGTGGCCTCGGTCTCGGTGACCGGCTCCCGGCTGGTGACCTGCCCGGCGGTGTCGGGCGCGGGCAGCGCCTTGCGGTCCACCTTCCCGTTGGGCGTCAGCGGCATGGTCTCCAGCACGACGAAGGCCGCGGGCACCATGTACTCGGGCAGGGCGCCGGCCACATGGGCCCGGACCGGCGCCTGGTCGAGGCTCTCCCCGTCCGGCACCAGATAGGCGACGAGTCGCTTGTCGCCGGGGCGGTCTTCGCGGGCGATGACGACGGCCTGGCGCACCGCCTCGTGGGTGGTGAGCACGGCCTCGATCTCGCCGAGTTCGATGCGGTGGCCGCGGATCTTGACCTGGGTGTCGGCGCGGCCGTCGAAGTGCAGCTGTCCGTCGGTGTCCCAGTGGGCCAGGTCTCCGGAGCGGTACATCCGCAGCCCCGGCTCGTCGTTGAAGGGCCGGGCGACGAACCGTTCGGCGGTCAGGCCCGGTTGGTTGACGTAGCCGCGGGCCAGGCCGGGGCCCGACACGTAGACCTCTCCCGTCACACCCGGGGGAACGGGTCGCAGGAAGCCGTCCAGCACGAACACCCGGGTGTTGGCCAGCGGTCGGCCGATGGCCGGGGCCTGGTCCTGGGGGTTGATGGACTCGCTGATCGGCGCGGGCGTGGTGGTGGTGATGACGGTGGCCTCGGTCGGGCCGTAGGTGTTCCACACCCGGGACTGGGCGGTCCAGCGGGAGGCCAGGTCGGCGGTGAGCCGCTCGGCGCCCAGCACCCAGTTCTCCACGCCGAGCACGGCGTCCGGGTCGAGCACGCCGAGCAGGGACGGCACGACGCTGGCGACGGTGACATTGGCGTCGCGGATCATCTCCGCCAGCGCGTCGGGCTCGGTCCGCTCCTCGGTGGTGGCGATGGCGAGGGTGCCGCCGGCGGCGAGCGTGGTGGCGACGTCGAGGATCGAGGCGTCGAAGCTGAACGACGCGAACTGCAGCGCCGTCACGCCCTCCTCGACCCCCAGGACCGGGCGCATGGCCTGGGCCAGGTTGACCAGGCCCTGGTGGGAGACGGCGACGCCCTTGGGGCGGCCGGTGGAACCCGAGGTGTAGATGACGTACGCCAGCTGCGCCGGGTCCGTCCGCCTGCCGAAAGGCCCGGCCGGCTGGGCGGCGATCGCGGCCCGCGTCCCGGCGTCGTCCAGCACCACGCGGGTCGTGCCGGCGGGAATCTCGGCGAGGGTCTCCGCGACGCCGAGCACCAGGGTGGCGTTGCTGTTCTCCAGTACGTACGAGAGCCGGTCCGACGGGTAGTCGGGATCGAGCGGGATGAACGCGCCGCCGGCCTGCCAGACGGCCAGCATCCCGACGATCATGTCCACGCCGCGCGGCAGGCACAGGCCCACCCGCGACTCGACGCCGACGCCGAGACCGACCAGGTGCTGGGCGAGCCGGTCGGCCCGCTCCTCCAGCTCGCCGTAGGTCAGCGCGTCGGGGCCGGAGCGGACGGCCACCGCCTCCGGCGTCCGGCCGGCCTGGGCCCGGATCGCCTCCGGCAGCGTGCCGGACGGCACCGGCTGGTCCGTGTCGTTCCACTCCGACAGCACCAGCGACCGCTCGGCCTCGTCCAGCACGTCGATGTCGGTGAGCCTGATCTCCGCGTCCTGGGCGATCTGCTCCAGCACGCGCACCAGACGGCTCGACAGCACGCGCGCGGCGGCCTCGTCGAACTGGTCGGGCCGGTAGTCCAGGCGCAGTTGCAGGTCGCTGGCCGGCGCCACGCCCAGCGCGAGCACGAAGTTGGTCGACTCCCGCATGCCCACCGGCGTGATCCGCAGCCCGCCGGGGTCGGCCGCCGCGAACGGGGCGGAGGGCATGTTCTCGAAGGCGACCATCGTGTCGAACGAGGCGCCGGCGCCGGCGAGCCGCTGGATGTCGCTGAGCGCGATGTGCTGGTGGTCCAGCAGGGCCAGCTGCTGCGCCTGCAGCGCGGTCAGCGTCTCGGCGACGGTCTGCTTCGGGTCGAACGCCACCCGCACCGGGACGGTGTTGAGGAACAGGCCGAGCATGTCCTCCATGCCCGGCAGGTCGGCGGGCCGCCCGGCCACGGTGGCGCCGAAGACGACGTCGTGCCGCCCGGTCAGCTGCCCGACGATGACGGCCCACGCCGTCTGGAAGACGGTGTTCAGCGTGACGTCCTGCCGGCGGGCCACCTCCCGCAGCGCCTCGGTGAGCGCCTCGCCCGCCTGCGTGGTGACGGTGTTGGCCAGGACGGGCGCGGAGCTCGACGCCTGGGGCGCGACCAGGGTCGGCTCGTCCGCCCCCGACAGCGCCTGCTGCCACGCCTGGTGGGCGGCGTTCGTGTCCTGGCGGGACAGCCAGGCGAGGTACTCGCGGTACGGGGTGACGGGAGGCAGGTCGCGGCCGCTGCCGCCGGCGTCGTAGCAGGCGCGCAGCTCCCGCAGCAGGATGGGCAGCGACCAGCCGTCCAGAAGGATGTGGTGCATGGTCACGGCCATCTGGTGCCGGTTCTCGCCCAGCTTCATCAGCAGGATCTTCAGCAGCGGCGGCCGCGCGATGTCCATGCGCCGGGCGCGTTCCTCGATGCCCAGCCGCTCGGCCTCGGCCTGCGCGGCGGTCTCGTCGAGGGCGGAGAGATCCTCCTCGCGCCAGGGCAGGGTGGCGTGCCGGGCGATGACCTGCACCGACTGATCGGTGCCGGCCACCTGCTGGAAGCCGGCGCGGAGGCTGGCGTGCCGGTCCAGCACCGCCTGCCAGGCGGCCCGCATCACCGGGGTGTCCAGCGGCCCGTCCACGGAGAGGACGAGCTGCTCGACGTAGACGTCGGTGCCGTCCTCGTCGTAGAGGGCGTGGAAGAGCATGCCCTCCTGCAACGGCGAGACCGGCAGCACCTCCTCCAGGTCGGGGACCTGGGCCTCGAAGTCGTCGACGTGCTGCTGTTCGAGGCTGACGAGGGGGAAGTCGGACGGGGTGAAGCCGCCGCTGCCGGGCCGGGCGGTGTGGGTGGCCAGACCGGTCAGCGTGGCCGCCCAGCCGTCCAGCAGGCCGCGCGCCCGGGCCTCGTCGAGGAGCCGTTCCGGCCAGGCCAGACTGAGGGTCAGCTCCGGCCCGGTGGGCAGGTCCCGGACGACGCCCATGACCTCCAGGGTGTGCATGACCGGGAGTTCGCCCTGGGCCCCACCGTCGGGTCCCGGCTCACCGGAACGTGGCCAGACATCGGAGGGTGGGGCTTCGGGGGCCGCGCCGCCGGGTGCGGGCATCCGGCCGAGGTAGTTGAAGCCGATCTGGGCGGTGGGCAGGGCGGCCAGGATGGCGGCCGTCTCCGAATTGAGGCGCCGGAGCATGCCGTAGCCGAGGCCGTCGCCGGGCACGGCGCGGAGCTGTTCCTTGACCCGCTTGAGGGCCTGTCCGGCGGCCTGGCCGCCGGCGCGGACGTCGGCCTGGTCGAGGCCCGAGGCGTCGATCCGGACGGGGTGGAGGTTGGTGAACCAGCCGGCGGTCCGGGTCAGATCGTCGGTCTCGCTGAGTGGTTCGCGGCCGTGGCCCTCGATGTCGACGAGGAACCCACCGGTGGTGTCCTGGTCGGTCCAGTCGGCGACGGCGGTGGCCAGGCCGGTCAGCAGCACGTCGTCGATCCCGGCGTGGAACGCGGTGGGGACCTCGGTGAGCAGGCTGGCGGTGACCTCGGCCGGCACGGTGACGGTGAGCTGCCGCACCGTGTTGCCGACGTCCCGGGTGGGACCGGCCGGTTCGGCGGTCAGCAGGGGGTTGGGCCCGTCGATGAGCCGGGTCCAGTCGGGGAGTTCGGCCAGGCGCTGGTCGCTGGCGGCCTGGGCGGCCAGCTCGCGCGCCCAGTGCCGGAACGAGGTGGGGACCGGGTCGAACGAGGGGCCCTGGCCGGCGGCGATGTCGGCGTAGGCGTCGGCCAGGTCGGGCAGCAGGACCTGCCAGGTGACGGTGTCCACGACCAGGTGGTTGGCGAGCAGGAGCAGCCGCCCTGACAGGTCGGGCCCGCGGTCGAGCCAGACGGCCTGCAGCATCACCCCGGCCCGCGGGTCCAGCCGTTCCACGGCCAGCCGGGCCTGGTCCTCCACCAGCGTGCGCACCTCCGCCTCGGAGGCGGCGCCCGAGGCGTCGACGCGGGTGAGCAGGGTCGCGACGTCCAGCGAGCCCGGTTCGTCGACGGTCAGGACGGACTGCGCCTCGTCGATGTCGAGGCGGGCGCGGAGGATGTCGTGGTGGTCGACGACGGACTGCAGCGCGCGGGTGAGCACGCCGAGGTCGGTCCCGGTCGGGGTGGTGACCACGTGGGCCTGGACGACCTGGGCCACCTGGTCCGGGCGCACCCGTTCGATCAGTTCGTGCATCACCGGGGTCAGCGGTATCTGGCCGACCCCGGGTTCGCCCTGCGTCTCGGGCTCGTCGCCGGCGCTGCTGGCCAGGGTGGCCAGGGCGGCGGGGGTGCGGTGTTCGAAGACCTGGCGGGGGGTGATGGACAGGCCGGCGCGGCGGGCGCGGGAGGCCAGCTGCATGGACATGATGGAGTCGCCGCCGAGTTCGAAGAACGAGTCCTCGGCGCCGACCTGTTCCAGGCCGAGCACCTCGGCGAAGAGCGTGCAGAGGGTGGCTTCGGTCTCGGTGGCCGGTTCGCGGCTGGTGGTCTGTCCGGCGGTGTCGGGGGCGGGCAGGGCCTTGTGGTCGATCTTGCCGTTGGGGGTCAGCGGCATGGTCTCCAGCACGACGAGGGCCGTGGGGACCATGTACTCGGGCAGGGCGTCGGCGACGTGGTCGCGGACCTGTGCCTGGTCGAGGCTCTCCCCGTGTGGCACCAGGTAGGCGACCAGGCGCCTGTCGCCGGGGCGGTCTTCGCGGGCGATGACGGTGGCCTGGCGGACATGCTCGTGGGTGGTGAGGACGGCTTCGATCTCGCCGAGTTCGATGCGGTGGCCGCGGATCTTGACCTGGGTGTCGGCGCGGCCGTCGAAGTGCAGTTGCCCTTCGGTGTCCCAGTGGGCGAGGTCGCCGGAGCGGTACATCCGCAGGCCCGGCTCGTCGTCGAAGGGGGAGGCGACGAACCGTTCGGCGGTCAGGCCCGGTTGGTTGACGTAGCCGCGGGCCAGGCCGGGGCCCGACACGTAGAGCTCTCCCGTGACACCCGGGGGAACGGGCCGCAGGAAGCCGTCCAGCACGAACACCCGGGTGTTCGGGAGGGGCTGGCCGATGGCCGGGGCCTGGTCGGCGGGCGTGATGTCCGCGCTGATCGGGGCGGACATGGCGGTGGTGATGACGGTGGCCTCGGTCGGGCCGTAGGTGTTCCGCACCGTGGCCTGTCCCGCCCAGCGGGACGCCAGGTCGGCGGTGAGCCGCTCGGCGCCCAGCACCCAGGTGGTGATGCCGGGAACGGTGTCGGGGTCCAGCACGCCGAGCAGGGACGGGACGACGCTGGCGACGGAGACGTCGCCCTCGCGGATCATCTCCGCCAGCGCCTGCGGTTCGGTGCGCTCCTCGGCGGTGGCGATGGCCAGGGTGCCGCCGGCGGCCAGCGTGGTGGCGACGTCGAGGATCGAGGCGTCGAAGCTGAACGAGGCGAACTGCAGGGCGGTGACGCCCTCGTCCATGCCGAGCACCGGCTTCATGGCCTCGGCCAGGTTCACCAGACCCCGGTGCGAGACCGCGACGCCCTTCGGGCGGCCGGTCGACCCCGACGTGTAGATGACGTACGCCAGCTGCGCCGGATCCGTCGCCACCGTGGGGGCACCTCCCAGGCCGCCAGGGCCTGGGGGAGGGGTGGCCGGCTGGGCGGCGATCGCGGCCCGCGTCCCGGCGTCGTCCAGGATCACCACGCGCGCGGCGTCGGCGGGAATCTCGGCGAGGGTCTCGGCGACGCCCAGCACCAGGGTGGCGTCGCTGTTCTCCAGCACGTACGAGAGCCGGTCGGCCGGATAGTCGGGATCCAGCGGTATGAACGCGCCGCCGGCCTGCCAGACCGCGAGCATCGCGACGATCATGTCCACGCCGCGCGGCAGGCACAGGCCCACCCGCGACTCCGCGCCGACGCCCAGGCCGACCAGGTGCCGGGCCAGCCGGTTGGCCCGCTCCGCCACCTCGCCGTACGACAGCGCGTCGGCACCGCAACGAACCGCCACCGCCTCCGGGATCCGCGCGGCCTGCGCCCGGATCGCCTCCGGCAGGGTGTCGGACGGGATCGGCCGGTCGGTGGCGTTCCACTCGGACACCACCAGCGACCGCTCGGCCTCGCTCGCGACGCCGATCTGGCCCACGGGCAGCGAGGGGTCCGCGATCACCTGCTCCAGCACCCACAGCAGCCGCTGCGCCAGGGCCCGGACGGTGTCCTCGCCGAAGAGGTCGGACCGGTAGTCGAACCGGCACATCAGGCGTTCGCCGCCCACCACCAGCGTGAGCGGGTAGTGCGCGACGCCCTGCCCGCCGCCGGGAAGGATGCGCAGGGCGTCCGGGTTCGCGTCCCCGGTGCGCAGCTTGGGCGCGGACTCGAAGATCACGATGGTGTCGAACAGCGCCCCCACGCCGGCGAGCCGCTGCACCTGCGGCAGCCCGAGGTGCTGGTGCGCCATCAGACCCGACTGGCGCGCCTGCAGCGTGGCCAACATCCGCGACACCGGTTCGGCCGCGTCGAGTTCCACCCGCACCGGGAGGGTGTGCATGAAGAGCCCGACCATCGACTCCACGCCCCGCAGCTCGGGAGGCCGGCCCGCGGAGGTGGCGCCGAAGATCACGTCGTCACGGCCGACCAGCTGCGCGAGCACGATGCCCCACGCGCCCTGGATCACCGTGTTGACCGTCAGATCCCGACTCCGGGCGAACCGCACCAGACCCTCGGCCAGTTCCTCGGGGAACTCGGTGACCAGATTCCCGAAGGTCCGCTCCGCGTCGGCCGCGGCACCACCCGCCACGAGCGTCGGCTCCTCGACGCCGGCCAGCTCCTCCTCCCAGGCCTGGCGCGCCGCGTCCTTGTCCTGCCGCCCCAGCCACCGCAGGTACTCCCGGTAGGAGGTCGCCCGGCGCAGCCCGCGGGCGTGGCCGCCCGCCTCGTAGATCGCCGACAGCTCGTTGGTCAGCACCGGCAGCGACCAGCCGTCCGTCAGGACGTGGTGGCTGGTGAACACCAGACGGTGGTGCTGCTCGCTGACCCTGATGAGCAGCAGCCGCATCAGCGGCGGCACCGCCAGGTCGAACCGCTCCGCCACCTCCTCCGCGGAGAGCCGGTCGATCTCGGCGCGGGCCTCGGCCTCCGGCAGCCCGGAGACGTCCCCCTCCCGCCACGGCAGCTCCACCTTGCGCGCGATGACCTGGACCGCCTCGCCCGACTTGCGCCGGCGGAAGCACGCCCGCAGCGCCGCGTGCCGCGACAGCAGGGCCTGCCACGACGCCCGCATCCGTTCCGCGTCCAGTGGCCCGCGCAGCTCGTAGGTCCGCTGCTGCTGGTAGACGTCGGGACCCTGGTCGTCGAAGTCAGCGTGGAACAGCAGCCCCTCCTGCAGAGGCGACAGCGGCCACACGTCCTCGACACGGGATCGGGTCATCGCGTTTCTTCTCCTTACGGCGACGTGGTTCCAGTCGGCTAAAAGTTGTCGAGTTCGTCGACCTCGTCCTGATCGAGGTCGAGGAGGGTGAAGTCGGACGGCGTGTGTCCGCCGGCGGTGGGGTCGGTGGTGTGGCCGGCCAGGCCCTCCAGGGCCTCCAACCAGCACTCACCCAGCTCCTCGACGTCGGCGGCCGTCAGCAGCTCGCCGGGCCAGCGCAACGTCAACGTGAGCTCGGGCCCGTCCGGGGAGTTCCGCACCCGAACGTCCGCCTCCACCGGGTGGCCGGCCGGCGTGTCCGGGTCGATCCGGCCGCTCGCGGCGGACTGTCCGGCCGTCTCCCAGGGGGCGATCGGCTCGGTCGGGGCCTCGACGTCGGTGTCGGTGCCGTCCTCGGGCCGGCCCAGGTAGCTGAAGCCGATCTGCGCCGAGGGGGCGTCGGCCAGGGCGGCGGTGGTCTCGGCGTCGAGGTGGCGCAGCAGGCCGTGGCCGAACCCGTCGCCGGGCACCGACCTCGCCTGCTCCTTGACCGCCTTCACCAGCAGACCCGCGTCCGGACCGCCCGCGAGGACGTCGTCCAGGTCCAGCTCCCCGACGGTCAGTCGAACCGGATGGGTGCTGGTGCACCAGCCCACCGTGCGCGACAGGTCGAGCCCGGTCGCGTCCACCGACTCGCCGCGCCGTCCCTGCACATCCACCAGCAGGCCGTCGGCGGCGGCCGGGCGCCAGGTCGCGACCGCGGCGGTCAGCCCGGCCAGCAGCACCTCCCGCACGTCGCAGTGGAAGACCAGCGGAGTCCGCCGGGTCAGCGTGGCCGCCTGTTCGGCGGGCACCGTCCAGGTCTCCTCCACCACCGTCCGCGCGGTGTCCCGGGTCGGATCCAGGTCCCGTTCGCCGAGCGGCGCCTCGGGCTCGCCCAGCAACGCCGTCCACGCGTCCAGCTCCTCCGCCCGCCGCGCGCCGCCGGCCTGGCCGGTCAGCGCCTGCGCCCACCGCCGGAACGACGTCGGCACCGGTTCGAGCTCGGGCTCCCGGCCCGCGGCCGCCGCCTGGTACGCGGCGAACAGGTCCGTCACCAGGATCGGCCAGGACTCCTCGTCCACCACCAGGCGGTGCGCCACCAGGACCAGCCGCCCGACGCGGTCGGGCCCGGCGTCCAGCCACACCACCCGCAGCACGTCGCCGGCCCGCGGGTCCAGCCGCTCCGCGGCCTCCCCGGCCGCCTCGTTCGCGGCCCGCTCCAGATCCTCCTCGTCGGCCAGGTCCGCCGCGTCGACCCGGACGACCAGGCCGGCTGGCTCCACCGCACCGCGTTCGCCGACGGCCAGCGTCGGCCCGGCTTCCCCGTCCTCGCCGTCGGTCACCCGGGCGCGGAGGATGTCGTGGGTGTCGACCAGCGCGCCGACGGCCGTGGTCAGCGCGTCGTGCGCCAGGCCGGCCGGGGCGCCCAGGACGACCCACCGCGCCGCGCCGACGGCGGTCGCCCGCTCCGGCGAGTCCAGCATCGCCGGGGTCCAGGGCACCTCGCCGATCCCGTCGCCCGCGCCGCCGGCGCGGATCCCGCCCTCGGCGACGACCGCGACCGCCGCCAGGCGCTCGGGCGTCTTCTCCTCGAAGATCTGCCGGGGCGTGATCTCCAGCCCGGCCTGCCGCGCCCGGGTGGCGAGCTGGATCGACATGATGGAGTCGCCGCCGAGCTCGAAGAACGAGTCCTCCGCGCCGACCTGTTCCAGGTCGAGCATCTCCGCGAACAGCGAGCACAGCGCCGCCTCCGCCTCGGTGGCCGGCTCCCGGCTGGTGGTCTGGCCGGCGAAGTCCGGTGCGGGCAGCGCGTTGTGGTCGATCTTGCCGTTGGGCGTCAGCGGCATCGCGTCCAGCACGACCACGGCCGCGGGGACCATGTAGTCCGGCAGCCGCGAGGAGGCGAACTCCCGCAGCGCACCGGTGTCCACCCCGTCCGTGCCGTCCGAACCGTCCGTGCCGTCGGGCACGACGTAGGCGACCAGCCTCCTGTCGCCGGACCGCACCTCGCGCGCCATGACCGTGGCCTGGCGGACTATCTCGTGCGTCGTCAGGACGGCTTCGATCTCGCCGAGTTCGATGCGGTGGCCGCGGATCTTGACCTGGGTGTCGGCGCGGCCGTCGAAGTGGAGCTGTCCGTTGGTGTCCCAGTGGGCGAGGTCGCCGGAGCGGTACATCCGCTCGCCCGCCGTGAACGGGGAGGCGACGAACCGTTCGGCGCTGAGCGCCGGCTGGTTGACGTAGCCGCGGGCCAGCCCCGGGGTGGTGATGTAGATCTCGCCGCTCACGCCCGGAGGCACCGGCCGGAGGAAGCCGTCGAGTACGTAGACCCGGGTGTTGGGCAGCGGTTGGCCGATTGGCGGGGCCTGGGTCTGGTTCGGGTCGAGCGGGGTCGGGGTGGCGGTGGTGATGACGGTGGCCTCGGTCGGGCCGTAGGTGTTCCACACCCGCGACTGGCCGGCCCACCGGGACGCCAGGTCGGCCGTGAGCCGCTCCGCGCCCAGCACCCAGTTGGTCACGCCCGGCACGGTCTCCGGGTCCAACACCCCGAGCAGGGACGGCACCACGCTGGCCACGGTGACGTCCGCCTCGCGGATCATCCGGGCGAGGGCCTCGGGTTCGGTCCGTTCGTCCGGCGTGGCGATGGCGAGGGTTCCGCCGGCCGCCAGGGTGGTGGCGACGTCGAGGATCGAGGCGTCGAAGCTGAAGGAGGCGAACTGCAGGGCGGTGACGCCCTCGTCCATGCCCAGTACCGGCTTCATGGCCTCGGCCAGGTTCACCAGACCCCGGTGCGAGACCGCCACGCCCTTCGGGCGGCCGGTGGATCCGGAGGTGTAGATGACGTAGGCCAGCTGCGCCGGATCCGTCGTCACGTCGGGCGAGGTGGCCGGTTCGGCGTCGATAGCGGCCCGGGTCCCGGTGTCGTCCAGGACGACCGTCCGGGGTCCGTCCACCGCCAGGCGGGTCAGCGTCTCGGCGACGCCGATGACGACCTCCGTACCGCTGTTGTCGAGGACGTAGGCGAGCCGGTCGGCGGGGTAGTCCGGGTCGAGCGGGATGAACGCGCCGCCCGCCTGCCAGACGGCCAGCATGCCGACGATCGTGTCCACGCCGCGCGGCAGGCACAGGCCCACCCGCGACTCGACACCCACGCCGAGCCCGACCAGGTGCCGGGCGAGCCGGTTGGCCCGCTCCGCCACCTCGCCGTAGCTGAGGACCTGGTCACCGCACCGGACCGCCAGCGCCGCCGGGATCCGCGCGGCCTGCGCGCTGATCGCCTCCGGCAGCGTGACCGCCGGGATCGGCCGGGCCGTGTCGTTCCACTCCTCGACCACCAACGACCGTTCGCCGTCAGCCAGCACGTCGAGGTCGGAGAGCCGGACGTCCGGGTCGGCGACGATCTGGCGCAGCACCCGGATCAGCCGGCCAGCCAGCTTCTCGACGGTGTCGTGGTCGAACAGGTCGGTCGCGTAGCGGATGCCGCCGCCCAGGCCGGCGGGGGAGCCGTCCGCGTCCCGCTCCTCGGCCAGCCCCACCGACAGGTCGAACCGGGAGGGCGGCTGCTCCACCGGGGCCACCTCGGAGACGTCCAGGCCCGGAAGTCCCCACTGCGCCTCGGGGACGTTCTGCAGGCCCAGCATCACCTGGAAGAGCGGGTTGCGGGACAGGGAGCGGTCCGGGCTGATCTCGTCCACCAGACGTTCGAACGGGATGTCCTGGTGGGCGTAGGCGGCGAGGTCGGCCTCGCGGACCCGGGCGAGGAGTTCGGCGAAGGTCGGGTTGCCGCTGAGATCGGTGCGCAGCACCAGCGTGTTGACGAAGAGCCCGGCCAGTTCCTCCAGTTGCGCGTCACCCCGGCCGGCGATCGCGGTGCCGATCGGGATGTCGGCGCCGGAGCCCATCCGGGACAGCAGCGCGGTGAGCGCCGCGTGGATCACCATGAACATCGTGGCCCCGCGCTGCCCCGCCACGTCGGCGAGTCCCGCGTGGACGGCCGCGTCCACCCGGAGCGGCACGCCCCCGGCCTGGAACGAGGGCACCGCGGGGCGGGTGCGGTCGGTGGGCAGCGCCGTCTCCGGCGGGACGCCGGCCAGGGCGTTCTTCCAGTAGGCGAGCTGGGTGCTGATCAGGCTGTCGGGGTCGTCGAGTTCGCCGAGTACCTCGCGCTGCCACAGCGCGAAGTCCGCGTACTGCACGCTCAGCGGCAGCCACTCCGGGGCGCCACTCTGGCAGCGGGCGGTGTAGGCGAGCCGGAGGTCGCGGGCGAGCACGCCCATCGACCAGCCGTCCGAGGCGACGTGGTGGGTCACCAGCAGCAGCACCGACTCGGTCGGCGCGAGCCGCAGCAGCCAGGCCCGCCAGGGGAGTTCGGTGCGCAGGTCGAAGCCGCGACCGACGTACTCGGCCAGCGTCGCCTGCAGCCGGTCCTCGCTGGTCTCCTCCACGACCAGCGTCGGGCGTCCCTCGGCGCCGTCCAGGATCCGCTGGTGGGCGATGCCGTCGACGTCGGGATAGACGGTGCGCAGGCTCTCGTGCCGGTCGGCGACGTCGTTGAGCGCGGCCTCCAACGCCGCCTCGTCCAACGTGCCGGACAGCCGCAGCGCCAGCGGCAGGTTGTACGCCGCGGCCGCGTTCGAGCCGGCCCGCTCCGCGTCGTCCCGCGGACCGTCCTCGTCCAGCCGGTTGAGGAACCACATCCGCTGCTGGGCGAAGGACAGCGGCACCGTCTCCGGACGCGGCCCGGCCCGCAACGCCGTTCGGGAGCCGTCCTCGTCCGCGTCGCGCTGGGCGGCGCCGTCGATCCGCCGCGCCAGTCCGGCGACGGTCGGCTCGGCGAACAGCTCCCGGATGCTCAGCTCGGCCTCCAGCGCCGACCGCACCTGCGCGATCAGCCGCATCGCCAGCAGCGAGTCGCCACCGAGTTCGAAGAACGAGTCCTCGGCGCCGACCTGTTCCAGGCCGAGCACCTCGGCGAAGAGCGTGCAGAGGGTGGCTTCGGTCTCGGTGGCCGGTTCGCGGCTGGTGGTCTGTCCGGCGGTGTCGGGGGTGGGCAGGGCCTTGTGGTCGATCTTGCCGTTGGGGGTCAGCGGCATGGTCTCCAGCACGACGAGGGCCGTGGGGACCATGTACTCGGGCAGGGCGTCGGCGACGTGGTCGCGGACCTGTGCCTGGTCGAGGCTCTCCCCGTGTGGCACCAGGTAGGCGACCAGGCGCCTGTCGCCGGGGCGGTCTTCGCGGGCGATGACGGTGGCCTGGCGGACATGCTCGTGGGTGGTGAGGACGGCTTCGATCTCGCCGAGTTCGATGCGGTGGCCGCGGATCTTGACCTGGGTGTCGGCGCGGCCGTCGAAGTGGAGCTGTCCGTCGGTGTCCCAGTGGGCGAGGTCGCCGGAGCGGTACATCCTCTCGCCTGCGGCGAAGGGGTTGGCGACGAACCGTTCGGCGGTCAGGCCCGGTTGGTTGACGTAGCCGCGGGCCAGGCCGGGGGTGGTGATGTAGATCTCGCCGCTCACCCCGGGAGGCACCGGGCGCAGGAAGCCGTCGAGTACGAACACCCGGGTGTTGGGCAGCGGTTGTCCGATTGGCGGGGCCTGGGTCTGGTTCGGGTCGAGCGGGGTCGGGGTGGCGGTGGTGATGACGGTGGCCTCGGTCGGGCCGTAGGTGTTCCACACCCGCGACTGGCCGGCCCACCGGGACGCCAGGTCGGCGGTCAACCGCTCGGCGCCCAGCACCCAGTTCGTCACGCCCGGCACCGTCTCCGGGTCCAACACCCCGAGCAGCGACGGCACCACGCTGGCCACCGAAACGCCCGCGTCACGGATCATTCCCGCCAGCGCCTGCGGTTCGGCGCGCTCGTCCGGCGTGGCGATGGCGAGGGTGCCGCCGGCCGCCAGCGTCGTGGCGACGTCGAGGATCGAGGCGTCGAAGCTGAACGAGGCGAACTGCAGGGCGGTGACGCCCTCGTCCATGCCCAGTACCGGCTTCATGGCCTCGGCCAGGTTCATCAGACCCCGGTGCGAGACCGCGACGCCCTTCGGGCGGCCGGTGGATCCGGAGGTGTAGATGACGTAGGCAAGCTGCGCCTGGTCGGTCGCCACCGTGGGGGCACCTCCCAGGCCGCCAGGGCCTGGGGGAGGTGCGGGCGAATGTGCGGCGATCGCGGCCCGGGTCTGGTCGTCGTCCAGGGCCACCGTGGGGGTGCCGTCCACCGTCAGCTGGGACAGCGTTGCGGTGGTGCCCACCAGAACGGCCGTGTCGCTGTTCTCCAGGACGTAGGCGAGCCGGTCGGCCGGGTACTCCGGGTCGAGCGGGACGAACGCGCCGCCGGCCTGCCAGACCGCGAGCATCCCGACGACCATGTCCACGCCGCGCGGCAGGCACAGGCCCACCCGGGACTCGACGCCCACGCCCAGCCCGACCAGGTGCCGGGCGAGCCGGCTGGCCCGCTCCGCCACCTCGCCGTAGGACAGCGCGTCGTCACCGCAGCGGACCGCCGTCGCCGCCGGGATCCGCTCGGCCTGGCGGCGAACCAGGTCCGGCAGCGTGCCGGGGGAGAAGGACCGCGCCGGGCCGTGCCAGTCCCGCGTCACCCGCGCGCGTTCGGCGTCGTCCAGCACGTCGAGGTCGCCGAGTCGGACGTCCGGGTCGGCGGCGATCTGGCGCAGCATCCGGGTCAGGCGGGCCGACAGCTTCTCGACGGTGTCGTGGTCGAACAGGTCCGTGGCGTAGAGGATCGAGCCGTCGATCCCGGCCGGGTTGCCGTCGGGATCCCGCTGTTCGCCCAGGTCGACCGAGAGGTCGAAGCGGGCGGACGGCTTGTCGATCGGCGGCAGGTCGGCCACGTCCAGACCGGGCAGCTCCCACCGCGCCTCAGGGATGTTCTGCAGGGCGAACATCACCTGGAAGAGCGGGTTGCGGGACAGGGAGCGGTCCGGATTGATCTCCTCCACCAGGCGTTCGAACGGGATGTCCTGGTGGGCGTAGGCGGCGAGGTCGGCCTCGCGGACCCGGGCGAGGAGTTCGGCGAAGGTCGGATTGCCGCCGAGGTCGGTGCGCAGCACCAGCGTGTTGACGAAGAGCCCGACCAACTCCTCCAGCTGCGCGTCCGGGCGGCCGGCGATCGCGGTGCCGACGGGGACGTCGTCCCCGGCGCCCATCCGGGACAGCAACGCGGTGAGCGCCGCGTGGACCAGCATGAACATCGTGGCCCCGCCCGCCGCGGCGATGTCCGTCAGCCGGGCGTGGGTGGCGGCGTCCACCTCGACGGAGACGCTGTCGCTGCGGAACGAGGGCACCGCGGGGCGGGTGCGGTCGGTGGGCAGCGCCGTTTCGGGCGCGATGCCGGCCAGGGCGTTCTTCCAGTAGGCGAGCTGGGTGCTGATCAGGCTGTCGGGGTCGTCGAGTTCGCCGAGCACCTCGCGCTGCCACAGCGCGAAGTCCGCGTACTGCACGCTCAGTGGCGCCCATTCCGGCGGCTGGCCCTGGCAGCGGGCCGTGTACGCGAGCCTGAGGTCGCGGGCGAGTACGCCCATGGACAGGCCGTCCGAGGCGACGTGGTGGGTGACCACCAGCAGCACCGACTCGGTCGGCGCGAGCCGCACCAGCCAGGCGCGCCAGGGCAGTTCGGAGCGCAGGTCGAAGCCGCGGCCGACCAGCTCGGCGAGCTTGGCGGGCAGGCCCCGCTCCGTTTCCTCGACCACCGTCAGGTCCGGGTGGGCGTCGTCGCCCTGGAGGATCCGCTGGACCAGGACGCCCTGGTTGTCGGGGTAGACGGTGCGCAGCGTCTCGTGCCGGTCGGCGAGGTCGCCCAGCGCGGCCTCCAGCGCCGCCTCGTCCAGCTCGCCGGACAGCCGCAGCGCCAGCGGCAGGTTGTACGCCGCCGCCGCTCCACGTCCCGACCGCTCGCCGTCCCGCGGGCCGTCCCCGTTCCCGTTCTCCTCCGGGCTCTCCTCGTCCGTGCTTTCCTCGTCCGTGCTTTCCTCGTCCAGGAGGTTGAGGAACCACATCCGCTGCTGGGCGAAGGACAGCGGCAGCGACTCGGGTCGCGGCCCGGCCCGCAGCGCGGCCCGGGTGGCGGCGGGGTCGCCGGTGGCGTCCTCGCCGTCCCCCTGCCGGGCGCCGTCGATCCGCTGCGCCAGTCCGGCCACGGTGGGCTCGGTGAAGAGCTCCCTGATGTTCAGCTCGGTGCCCAGCACCGCCCGGACGCGGGCGAGCAGCCGCATCGCCAGCAGGGAGTCGCCGCCGAGGTCGAAGAACCCGTCCTCGGCCCCGACCTGGTCGAGCCCCAGCACCTCGGCGAAGAGGGTGCACAGCGCGGTCTCGGTCTCGGTGCGGGGCTCCCGCCCGGACGTCTGCGCGGCGAAGTCCGGTGCCGGCAGCGCCCTGCGGTCGATCTTGCCGTTCGGGGTCAGCGGCATCGCGTCCAGCACCACGACGGCGGCGGGCACCATGTGGCCCGGCAGCGTCTCGGCGACGTGGTCGCGCACCGCGTCCGGCCCGACGTCCCGGGCGTCCGTCTGCCCGTCGGGCACGACGTAGGCGACCAGGCGCTTGTCGCCGGGCCGGTCCTCGCGGGCCACGACCGCGGCCTGGCCGACCAGCGGGTGCTCGGTCAGCACGGCCTCGATCTCGCCCGGCTCGATGCGGAAACCGCGCACCTTGACCTGGGTGTCGGCGCGGCCGACGAACGCCAGCTGGCCCTCCGCCGTCCAACTGACCACGTCGCCGGTGCGGTACATCCTCTCCCCGGGCGCGTCGCCGAACGGGCAGGCGACGAAGCGTTCCGAGGTGAGTCCTGGCCGGTCGGTGTAGCCGCGGGCCAGGCCGGCGCCGGCGATGTACAACTCGCCGGTGACGCCGGGGGGCACGGGGCGGAGGAAACCGTCGAGGACGTAGGCGCGCATGTTGTCCAGCGGCCGCCCGATCGGCACCGACGCCGGCACGTCCGCGTCGGGTTCGATGCGGTAGGCCGTGGCGTAGGTGGTGGCCTCGGTGGGGCCGTAGACATCCACCACGACCAGGCCGGGGCAGGCCTGGCGGACCCGGTGCACGGCGTCGGCGCTCACGGCGTCGCCGCCGGTCCACACCTCGCGCAGCCCGGCGAGGCAGCCGGGGTCGTCCTGGGCGAACAGGTGGAACAGCGCGGCCGTCATGAACACCGCGGTGACGCCGTGCCGGCCGACCAGGTCCCGGATCCGCTCGGTGGTGAGCGCGCCCTGGGGCGCGACCACGGCCGTGCCGCCGGCCAGCAGCGGCGTCCACCACTCGTACGTCGAGGCGTCGAAGGTCTGCGGGGAGTGCACCAGCACGCGCTCGTGCCGGCGAGCGAACCGGCTGTCCCGGGCGAGGGCCACGATGTCGCCGTGGGAGACCAGGACGCCCTTGGGGCGGCCGGTGGATCCCGAGGTGAAAATCACGTACGCGGCGTCGGTGGCGTCGAGCGACACCCGCACGGCTGCGGTGTCCGGGGAGCCCGGGGTGCCGGCGAGCATCGCCCGGGCCGACAGCACCTCCACCGGCTGGTCGGTCAGTTCCCGGTCGGCGACGAGCAGCGCGGTGCCCTCCAGGACCAGCTGCCGGCGCGCCGCGGGCCAGCTCGCGTCCACCGGCAGGTAGCCGGCCCCGGCGCCGAGCACGCCCAGCAGCACGGCCACCAGCTCGGCCGAGCGCTCCATGACGACGCCGACCAGGTCGCCGCGGCGCACGCCGCGGGCGACCAGTCCTGACGTCACCAGGTCGGCGGCGCGCAGCAGTTCGGCGTACGTCCAGCTCCGGTCGCCGTCGATCACGGCCACCGCGTCGGGGGACCGCTCCGCGCGGGCGCGGAACAGCTCGGGCACCGTCTCGGTGGCGGTCGGCCGGGCGGTGTCGTTCCACTCCGCGACGACCGGGGTCCGCTCGACGTCGTCCAGCAGGTCGATCCGGCCCGTCGGCAGCGACGGGTCGGCCACCAGCTGTTCCAGCACGTGGATCAGGGCGGCGCACACCGTCTCGACCTGGGCCGGCTCGAACACGTCGGGCCGGTAGGCGAGTTCGCCCTCCAGCCGGTCGCCGACCGGGCTCACGACCAGGCACAGCGGGTAGTGGGTGGCGTCCTGCGGCGCGTCGACCGGGCGGATGGCCAGCCCGGTCGGGTCCGCCGCGCCCGGGCTGTGCGGGTAGTTCTCGTAGACCACCAGCGTGTCGAAGGTGGCGCCCGCGCCAGCGAGTTGCTGGAGGTCCGGCAGGCCCAGGTGCTGGTGGTTCATCAGCGCGACCTGGCGCTGCTGCAGGTCGGTGAGCATCTCCAGGACGGGCTGCGCGCCGGCGACGCGGGCCCGCACCGGGAGGGTGTTGATGAAGAGGCCGATCGCCGCCTCGGCGCCCGGCAGGTCGGTGGGCCGTCCGGCCACCGTGCTGCCGAAGACGACGTCGTTGCGGCCGGCCAGCCGGGCCAGCAGCAGCGCCCAGGCGCCCTGGAGCAGTGTGTTGACCGTCAGGCCGTGGCTCCGGCCCAGTTCGACGAGGGCCCGGGTGAGGTCCTCGCTGAACGAGAAGCGCAGCGGTCGCGGCCGGGCCGCGTCCGTGGCGTGGTCGGTCGGGGCCACCAGCGTCGACTCGTCGAGGCCGGCCAGTTCGGCGCGCCAGGCGGCGCGGGCCGCGGCCTTGTCCTGCCGGCCCAGCCAGGCCAGGTAGTCCCGGTAGGTGGCGGCGGCCGGCAGGGCCCGGGCGTCGCCGCCCGCGGCGTAGATCGCCGACAGGTCGCCGAACAGCACGGGCAGGGACCAGCCGTCGATCAGGATGTGGTGGCTGGTGAGGACCAGGCGGTGCCGGTCCGGGCCGTACCGGACCAGCAGCAGGCGCAGCAGCGGCGCCTCGGTGAGGGTGAAGCGTCCCGCCGTGTCCTGCCGCGCCAGGCGCGCGGTCTCGGCCAACGCCGCTGTCTCGTCGCTCGCGTGCAGTTCGGCCAGGTCGGCCTCGCGCCACGGCAGGTCCACCGTGTCGGCGACGGCCTGCACGGTCTGCCCGGAGGGGAGCTGGTGATAGCTGGCCCGCAGGATGGGGTGCCGGGCCAGCAGCGCCTCCCAGGAGGCCCGGAGCCGCGCGGCGTCCAGCGGCCCGTCCAGGGAGACCGACCGCTGGCTCTCGTAGACGTCGGGGCTCTCGTCGTCGAAGGCGGCGTGGAAGAGCATGCCCTCCTGGAGCGGGGACACCGGCCAGACGTCCACCAGGCCGGGCACCGCCGCCTCCAGCTGGTCCACGGACTGCTGGGTGAGGTCGACCAGGGGGAAGTCGGACGGGGTGTGGCCGCCGGCGTCCGGGTCCGCGGTGTGCGCGGCGAGGCCGGTCAGCGCCGCGAGCCAGGCGTGGCCCAGACCTTCGGCGTCCGCCTCGTCCAGCAGTTGGCCGGGCCAGCCGAGGGTGAGGGTCAGCTGCGGCCCGTCGGGGGTGTCCTGGACGACGGCGCCGGCCTCCAGCACGTGGGTGGCGGGCGCGTCGGGGTTGGCGGAGCCGCCGACCGCGGTCCGGCCGGCCAGCTCCCAGGGGGTGACCGCCGCCTCCGCGGGACCGGCCGTGAACCGGCCGAGGTAGTTGAACCCGATCTCCGCCGACGGCAGTTGTTCCAGAACGGCCGCGGTGTCGGGGTTGAGGTGGCGCAGCAGGCCGTAGCCGAGCCCGTCGCCGGGGATGGCCTGGAGCTGTTCCTTGACGGCCTTCAGCAGCCGCCCGGCGGCTGGGCCGCCGCTCAGCGGGTCGTCGAGCTGCTCGGGGCCGGCGTCGGCCGCCGAGAGCCGCACGGGGTGGACGCCGGTGAACCAGCCCACCGTGCGGGACAGGTCGTCGCCGTCGCCCAGCGGCTCCCGGCCGTGGCCCTCGATGTCGACCAGCACGCCGTCGGCGGCGGTGCCGGGGCGCCAGTGCGCGACGGCGCCGGTGAGGGTCGCCAGCAGCACCTCGTGCACGCCGCAGTGGAACGCCGCCGGCGTCGCGCCGGTCAGGGTCACCGCCTCGGCGGCGGGCACCGTCCAGGAGCGGACCCGGACCGTCCGCGCGGTGTCCCTGGCCGGGTCCAGGGCTCGGTTGCCCAGCGGCGGCCGGTGCCGCCCCAGGAGCGCGGTCCACGCGTCCAGTTCCGCGATCCGTTCGGGGGCCGTGGCCTGCGCGGCCAGCGTGTCGGCCCACCGCTTGAACGAGGTGCCCGTGGGGTCGAGCGCCGGCTGCTCGCCGACGGCCGCGGCCTGGCAGGCGGCGGCGAGGTCGGGGAGCAGGATGCGCCAGGACACGCCGTCGATGACGAGGTGGTGGGCCACCAGGGCGACCCGGCCGACCCGGTCGGGTCCGGCGTCCACCCAGACCGCCCGCACCATGACGCCCGCGCCGGGGTCCAGGCGCTCGACCTCGCGGCGGGCCGCCGCGTCGGCGGTCTCGTCCAGCGCGTCGTCCGGAACGTCCCCGGCGTCGACGCGGATGACCAGGTCCGCCGCGGCCACCGCGCCGGGCTCCGGAACGGCGAGCGTCGGCTCGTCGTCGGTGCCGGCCACGCGGGTGCGGAGCATGGCGTGGGTGTCCAGCAGCGCGCCGAGCCCGGTGGCCAGCACGTCCAGGCCGAGTCCGGCCGGGGCGCCGGCGATCACCCACTGCGCGAAGCCAGCGGCGACCGCCTCCCGGCCCATCTCCCGCATCACCGGCGTCCGGGGCACGTCACCGACGCCCGCGTCCGCCTCCCGCTCGGTGCCCTCGGCGGACTCGGCGACCAGGGCCAGCCGCTCGGGGGTCTTCTCCTCGAAGATCTGGCGGGGCGTGATGACCAGGCCGGCACGACGGGCCCGCGCGGCGAGCTGCATGGACATGATGGAGTCGCCGCCGAGCTCGAAGAACGAGTCCTCGGCGCCGACCTTCCCCCAGGCCTTGCCGGCCTGGGAGGTGCCCCCAAGGCCCAGCACCTCGCCGAACAGGGCGCACAGGGTCGCCTCGGTCTCGGTGCGGGGCTCGCGTCCGGAGACCTGCGCCGAGAGGTCGGGAGCCGGCAGCGCGGCCCGGTCCACCTTCCCGTTCACGGTCAACGGCAGCGCGTCCAACACCAGCACGGCGGCCGGCACCATGTAGTCCGGCAGCGACGCGCCCACGTGGTCCTGGACCGCCCGGGTGTCGACCTCGGTGCCGTCCGTGCCCTCGGGGACCAGATAGGCGACCAGGCGGCGGTCACCCGGCCGGTCCTCGCGGGCGACGACCACGGCCTCGCGGACCGCCTCGTGCGCGGTCAGCACGGCCTCGATCTCGCCCAGTTCGATGCGGTGGCCGCGGATCTTGACCTGCGCGTCGGCGCGGCCGACGAAGTCCAACTCGCCGTCCGCCGTCCACCGCGCCAGGTCGCCGGAGCGGTACATCCTCGTGCCGCCCGCCGGCTCGTCGCCGAACGGGCAGGCGACGAACCGTTCCGCGGTCAGGTCGGGACGGCCCACGTAGCCGCGGGCCAGGCCGGGACCGGCCACGTAGATCTCGCCGGTCACGCCCTCGGGCACCGGCCGCAGGAAGCTGTCCAGCAGGTAGACCCGGGTGTTGCCGATCGGTCGGCCGATGGCCGGGGCCGGGTCGGCGGGGGAGAGGACCGCGCTGATGGGGGCGGGCGCGGCGGTGGTGATGACGGTGGCCTCGGTCGGCCCGTAGGTGTTCCACACCGCGGCGTGTCCAGCCCAGCGGGACGCCAGGTCGGCGGTCAACCGCTCGGCGCCCAGCACCCAGTTGGTGACGCCCGGCACCTCGTCCGGGTCCAGCACGTTCAGCAGCGACGGGACGACGCTGGCCACCGACACGTTCCGGCGCCGGAGCAGCGCGGCGAGCGCGTCGGGCTCCGTGCGTTCGTCGGCGGTCGCGACGGCCAGGGTGCCGCCGGCCGCCAGGGTGGTGGCGACGTCGAGGATCGAGGCGTCGAAGCTGAACGAGGCGAACTGCAGCGCCGTCACGCCCTCGTCCACGCCCAGCACCGGGCGCATCGCCTCGGCCAGGTTCACCAGACCCCGGTGCGACACCGCGACGCCCTTCGGGCGCCCGGTGGATCCCGAGGTGTAGATGACGTACGCCAGCCGGGACAGGTCCGTCAGGCGGTCAAGACCCGGGTAGTAGCGCCGCCACACGGCGTCGCGCACCTCGGGGTCGTCCAGCGCGACCACCGGCGTGCCGCTGTCGGCCGGCAGCTGGGCCAGCGTCTCGGACACGCCCAGCACCACCGTGGCCGCGCTGTCGTCCAGCACGTAGGCGAGCCGGTCGGCCGGGTGGTCGGGGTCCAGCGGCACGAACGCGCCGCCGGCCATCCACACCGCCAGCATCGCGGTGACCATGTCCACGCCGCGCGGCAGCAGCAGGCCCACCCGCGACTCGGCGTGCACGCCCTGGGAGACGAGGTAGCGGCCCAGCCGGTCGGCGCGCCACTCCAGCTCCCGGTAGGTCAGGGCGTCGTCCGGGCCGGAGCACACCGCCGGCGCGTCCGGTGTGGCGTCCGTCCGGGCCTGGAAGGCGTCCATCCACGACCCGGTCCCGACCGGTCGGGCGGTGTCGTTGAACCGTTCGACGACGCGCGCCCTGGCGGCGTCGTCCAGCAGCTCGATCCGGCCCACGGGCAGCGACGGATCCGCCGTGAACTGCTCCAGGACCCGCAGCAGCCGCCCGGACAGGGCGCGGGCGCTGGCCGCGTCGAAGACGTCGGGCCGGTAGTCCAGGCGGAGGCTGAGGTCGCCGTCCGGGTTCACGCCGAGGGCCAGGGCGAAGTTGGTCGACTCCCGGATCCCGGCCGGGGTGATCCGCAGGTCCGAGGGCTCCGGCTCGGGGGGCCCGGTGGGGAAGTTCTCGAACGCGATCAGGGTGTCGAAGGTGGCGCCGGCGCCGGCCAGCCGCTGGATGTCGGACAGGCCCACGTGCTGGTGGTCCAGCAGCGCCGTCTGCTCGGCCTGGAGCCGCTCCAGCAACTCGGCGACGGTCCGTGCCGGATCGAGGGTCACCCGGACCGGCAGGGTGTTGAGGAACAGCCCCAGCATGTTCTCCACGCCGGGCAGGTCGGCGGGCCGGCCGGCGACGGTCGCGCCGAAGACGACGTCCCGGCGGCCGGTCAGCTGGCCGACCACGGTGGCCCAGGCGGCCTGGATGACGGTGTTGACCGTCACGCCGTGCGCGCGGGCCGTCTGCCGCACCGCGTTGGCCAGGTGGTGGCCGGACTCGGCGGTGACCGAGTCGGCCAGAACCGCCTCGGCGCTGACCGTCTGCGGCGCGACCAGGGTGGGCTCCTCCGCCCCGGCCAGGGCGAGCCGCCAGGCCTGGTGCGCCGCCTCGGTGTCCTGCCGGGCCAACCAGGCCAGGTACTCCCGGTGCGGGGTCACGGCCGGGAGGCCGTGCGCGGTCCCGCCGGCCCGGTAGCAGAGCTCCAGCTCGCGCATCAGGATGGGCAGCGACCAGCCGTCCATCAGCAGGTGGTGGACGGTGACCGCCATCCGGTGCCGGCGCTCGCCGAGCCTGAGGAGGAGGACCTTCAGCAACGGCGGCCGGGCCAGGTCGAACCGCGAGCGCTCCCCGGTCTCCAGGGCCTCCGCCCGCTCCCTGGCCTCGTCCTCGTCGAGCCCGGAGAGGTCCTCCTCGCGCCAGGGCAGCTCCACGGTCCCCGGAACGATCTGGAGCGGCTGCTCCAGGCCGGCCAGCTGCCGGAAGCCGGCGCGCAGGCTGCCGTGCCGGTCCAGCATCGCCTGCCAGGAGGCGCGCAGCCGCGCGGCGTCCAGCGGCCCGTCCAGGGCCAGGTTCAGCTGCTCGACGTAGACGTCGGTGCCCGCCTCGTCGTAGAGGGCGTGGAAGAGCATGCCCTGCTGGAGCGGCGAGACCGGCAGCACCTCCGCCAGGCCCGGGACCTGCTCCTCCAGCTCGTCCACGTGCTCCTGCGCCACCCGCACCAGCGGGAAGTCGGAGGGGGTGTGGCCGCCGGCGCCGGGCTGGGCGGTGTGGGCGGCGAGGCCGGCCAGGTTCTCCAGCCAGGCGCTGCCGAGGCGTTCGATGTCGGCCTCGTCGAACAGGCCGCCGGGCCAGGCCAGGGTCAGGGACAGCTGGGGCCCGTCGGGGGTGTCCTGGACGACGACGTTGGCGGCCAGCGGGTGAGTGGCCGGCATGTCGGGGTGGGCGGAGCCACCGACGGCGGTCTGCCCGGCCATCTGCCAGGCCGCCACCGCGGTCTCCGCCGGCCCGGTCGCGAACCGGCCGAGGTAGTTGAACCCGATCTCCGCCGACGGCAGTTGTTCGAGCACGGCCGCGGTGTCGGGGTTGAGGTGGCGGAGCAGGCCGTAGCCGAGGCCGTCGCCGGGGATGTGTCCGGACTGCTCCTTGATGGTCTTGAGGAGGTGTCCGGCGGCGGGTCCGCCGGTGCGGGCGTCGTCGAGGTCGGTGGTGGCGGCGGTGAGGCGGAGGGGGTGGACGTTGGTGAACCAGCCGACGGTGCGGGAGAGGTCGGCGCCGTCGAGGGCCTCGCGGCCGTGGCCCTCGATGTCGACCAGTACGCCGGTTTCGGCGGTCGCCGGGCGCCACCGCGCGACGGCGCCGGTCAGGGTGGCCAGCAGCACCTCGTGCACGCCGCAGTGGAACGCCGCCGGCGTCGTGCCGGTGAGGACGGCGGCCTGGTCGGCGGGCACCGTCCAGTCCAGCGCCCGGAGGGTGGCCACCGTGTCGCGGGCCGGGTCCAGGGCCCGGCGGCCCAGCGGGGCCTCCGGCTGGCCCAGCAGTTCGGTCCAGGCGTCGAGTTCCGCGAGCCGCTCGGCGCTCCGTGCCTGGGCCGTGAGCAGCTCGGCCCAGCGGCGGAACGAGGTGCCCGCCGGGTCCAGCGCGGGCTGCCGGCCGGCCGCGGCCGCGTCGTAGGCGGCGGCCAGGTCGGGGAGCAGGATGCGCCAGGACACGCCGTCGATGACCAGGTGGTGCGCGAGCAGCATCACCCGTCCGACCCGGTCGGGGCCGGCGTCGAGCCACACCGCGCGCAGCATCGCGGTCCTCGGGTCGAGCCGCTCCACGACCTGGCGGGCGGCCTGGTCGGCGATCTCGTCCAGGCCCTCGTCCGGGACGTGTGCCGCGTCGACGCGGGTGATCAGCCCGGCGGCGTCCACGCTGCCGGGCTCCCCGACCACCAACGACGGCCGCGCGTCGTCGGTGTCCTCGACGTCCTCGGCGTCCTGGACGCGGGCCCGGAGCATGGCGTGCGTGTCCAGCAGCGCGCGGACGGCCGCGATCAGGGCGTCCGGGACCAGCCCGGCCGGCGTGCCGGCGACCACCCACTGCGCGAAGGCGATCCGGGTCGCCTGCCGGCCGGTCGCCAGCAGCGCCGGGGTCCAGGCCACCTCGCCGACCGGCACGTCGGCGGCGGCGGCGCCGGCCTCCGCCGCCCCGGCCGCGTCGGCGACCAGGGCCAGCCGTTCGGGGCTCTTCTCCTCGAAGATCTGGCGGGGGGTGATGACCAGGCCGGCGCGGCGGGCCCGGGAGGCGAGCTGCATGGACATGATGGAGTCGCCGCCGAGTTCGAAGAACGAGTCGTCGGCGCCGACCTTCTCCAGGCCGAGCACCTCGGCGAACAGGCCAGACAGGGTGGCCTCGGCCTCGGTGCGGGGCTCGCGTCCCGTGGTCTGGGCGGCCAGGTCCGGGGCCGGCAGCGCCGCCCGGTCCACCTTCCCGTTCACGGTCAACGGCAGCGCGTCCACGACCATGAAGACGGCGGGCACCATGTAGTCGGGCAGTTCGGCGGCGGCGTGGTCGCGCAGCCGGACCTGGTCGACGCCGGCGCCCTCCGGCACGACGTAGGCGACCAGCCTCCCCCGGGCGCCAGGGCGCCCGGGAGGTGCCCCCATATCGCCCCTCAGCGGCTCGTCGCGGACGATGACGGCGGCCTGATGCACGGCGTCGTGGGCGGTGAGGACGGCCTCGATCTCGCCCAGCTCGATGCGGAAGCCGCGGATCTTGACCTGGGCGTCGGCGCGGCCGTCGAAGTGCAGCTGTCCCTCGGCGTCCCAGTGGGCGAGGTCGCCGGAGCGGTACATCCTCGTGCCGCCCGCCGGCTCGTCGCCGAACGGGCAGGCGACGAAGCGTTCGGCGGTCAGGCCCGGCTGGCCGACGTAGCCGCGGGCCAGGCCGGGTCCGGTGAGGTAGATCTCGCCGGTGATGCCGGGAGGCACCGGGCGGAGGAAGGTGTCCAGCAGGTAGACGCGGGTGTTGCCGATGGGCCGGCCGATCGGCGGCGCCGGGTGCTGCGGCGTGATGTCCGCGCTGATCGGGGCGGGCATGGCGGTGGTGATGACGGTCGACTCGGTGGGCCCGTAGGTGTTCACGACCTCGGCCCGGCCGGCCCAGCGGGAGGCGAGGTCGGCGGTGAGCCGCTCGGCGCCCAGCACCCAGGTGGTGACGCCGGGAACGGTGTCGGGGTCGAGCACGCCGAGCAGTGACGGGACGACGCTGGCGACGGTGACGTCGGCCTCGCGGATCATGCGGGCGAGGGCCTCGGACTCCGTGCGCTCCTCGGCGGTGGCGATGGCGAGGGTGCCGCCGGCGGCCAGCGTGGTGGCGACGTCGAGAATCGAGGCGTCGAAGCTGAACGAGGCGAACTGCAGCGCGGTGACGCCCTCGTCCATGCCCAACGCGGGCCTCATGGCCTCGGCCAGGTTCACCAGACCCCGGTGCGAGACGGCGACGCCCTTGGGGCGGCCGGTGGATCCGGAGGTGTAGATGACGTACGCCAGCTGAGCGGGGTCGGTGGTCAGCTCGGGGGAGGTGGCCGGCTGGGCGGCGATGGCGTCCCGGGTCTCCGCGTCGTCCAGGGCCACCGCGCGGGTGGTTCCCGGCGTCAGCTGGGACAGGGTCTCGGTGGTGCCGACGAGGACGGCCGCGTCGCTGCTGTCCAGGACGTAGGCGAGCCGGTCGGCCGGATAGTCGGGGTCGAGCGGGACGAACGCGCCGCCGGCCTGCCAGACGGCCAGCATCGCGACGATCATGTCCGCCCCGCGCGGTAGCAGCAGGCCGACCCGGGACTCGACGCCCACGCCGAGGCCGGTCAGGTGCCGGGCGAGCCGGTGGGCCCGCTCGGCCAACTCGCCGTAGGACAGGGCCTCGCCGCCGCACCGGACCGCAACGGCCGCCGGGATCCGCGCCGCCTGGGCCCGGATCACCTCGGGCAGCGTGCCGGCCGGCACCGGCCGCGCCGTGTCGTTCCACCGCTCGATCACCCGGGCGCGGCGCGCGGCGTCCGTGATGTCGACGCGTGCGGTCGGCTGGGTGGGGTCGGCGGCGATCTGGTCCAGCACCCGGACCAGGGAGGTGAGCATCTCGTCGGCCAGCGGGCGTGCCACCACGTCCGGCTGGTAGGCGAGTTCGCCGTGCAGCCGGTCGCCCGGGCTGAAGATCAGGCTCAACGGGTAGTGGCTGGCGTCGTCCGGCGTTCCGGCGAAGCGGATCGACACCGCTTCCGGGCCCGAACGGCCCGCCGGGCGGGGGTAGTTCTCGTAGACGACGAGGGAGTCGAAGGTGCCGCCCGGGCCGGCGAGGTGTTGGACCTCGGACAGGCCCAGGTGTTGGTGGCTCATCAGCGCGACCTGGCGGCGTTGCAGGTCGGTGAGCAGCTCGATGATCGGCCGGTCGGCGTCCAACGTCACCCGGACCGGGAGGGTGTTGATGAACAGGCCGATCGTGGACTCCGCGCCGGGCAGATCGGTGGGCCGGCCGGCCACGGTGGCGCCGAAGACCACGTCCCGGCGCCCGACCAGCCGGGCCAACACCAGGCCCCAGGCGCCCTGCACCAGGGTGTTGGTGGTCAGCCCGTGCGCGCGGGCCAGATCGGCCAGGGCCCGGGTCCGCTCCTCGGTCAGCTCGACCTGGACCGACTGCGGCCGGGTCGCCGCCCGGGTGAGGTCCGCCGAGGCGACCACGGTGGGTTCGTCGGCCCCGGCCAGTTCCGCGCGCCAGGCGGCGCGGGCCGCGGCCTTGTCCTGCCGGCCCAGCCAGGCCAGGTAGTCCCGGTATGAGGTGGTCGGGGGCAGGCCGCGGGGATCGTCGCCCGCCGCGTAGACGGCGGACAGGTCGTTGATCAGGACCGGCAGGGACCAGCCGTCCATCAGCAGGTGGTGGCTGGTGAAGAACAGGCGGTGCTCGTTCGCGCCGAGCCGGACCAGCAGCAGCCGCAGCAGCGGCGCCCGGGTGACGTCGAACCGGTCGGCCATCTCCGCGCGGGCCAGGCGCGCCATCTCGGCCCGCGCCTCCGCCTTGTCTCGGGCGTGGAGCTCGGACAGGTCGGCCTCGCGCCAGGGCAGCTCCACGCTGCCGGCGAGCACCTGCACGGCCTCGCCGGAGGGCCGTTGGTGGTAGCTGGCCCGCAGGATCGGGTGCCGGACCAGCAGCGTCTGCCACGCGGCCCGGAGCCGCGCGGCGTCCAGCGGCCCGTCCAGGGCAAGGGTGCGCTGGCCTTCGTAGACGTCGACGTCCTCGGCGTCGAACGCCGCGTGGAACAGCAGGCCCTCCTGGAGCGGCGACAGCGGCCAGACGTCGACCAGGCCGGGGACGGCGGCCTCGAGTTCCTCGACGGCCTCCTGGGTGAGGCCGACCAGGGGGAAGTCGGAGGGGGTGTGGCCGCCGGCGCCGGGCCGGGCGGTGTGGGCGGCGAGGCCGGCCAGGGTCTCCAGCCAGCCGGCGCCCAGACCGGCGATGTCGGCGGCGTCGAACAGGCCGCCGGGCCAGGCGAGGGTCAGGGTGAGTTGGGGCCCGTCGGGGGTGTCCTGGACGACGGCGTTCGCGGCCAGCGGGTGGGTGGCCGGCATGTCGGGGTGGGCGGACCCGCCGACGGCGGTGTCGCCGGCCATCTCCCACGGGGCGACGGCCTGCTGGCCGAGGCCGCCGGGGAACCGGCCCAGGTAGTTGAACCCGATCTGGGGGGTGGGGAGCGCGGCGAGGCGGGGGGCGGTGTCGGGGTTGAGGTGGCGGAGCAGGCCGTAGCCGAGGCCGTCGCCGGGGATGTGTCCGGACTGCTCCTTGATGGTCTTGAGGAGGTGTCCGGCGGCGGGTCCGCCGGTGCGGGCGTCGTCGAGGTCGGTGGTGGCGGCGGTGAGGCGGAGGGGGTGGACGTTGGTGAACCAGCCGACGGTGCGGGAGAGGTCGGCGCCGTCGAGGGCCTCGCGGCCGTGGCCCTCGATGTCGACCAGTACGCCGGTTTCGGCGGTCGCCGGGCGCCACCGCGCGACGGCGCCGGTCAGGGTGGCCAGCAGCACCTCGTGCACGCCGCAGTGGAACGCCGCCGGCGTCGCGTTGACCAGGGTGGCCGCCTGGGCCGCCGGCAGGGTCCAGGAACGCGTGACGACCGTGCGCGCGGTGTCGCGGGCCGGGTCCAGGGCCCGGCCGCCCAGCGGCTCCTCCGGCTGGCCGAGCAGTTCGGTCCAGGCCTCGAGTTCGGTGAGCCGCTCGGGGCCGTAGGCGTGGCTCGTGAGCAGCTCGGCCCAGCGGCGGAACGAGGTGCCCGCCGGGTCCAGCGCGGGCTGCCGGCCGGCCGCGGCGGCGTCGTAGGCGGCGGCCAGGTCGGGGAGCAGGATGCGCCAGGACACGCCGTCGGTGACCAGGTGGTGCGCGACCAGCGCCACCCGTCCGACCCGGGAGGGCCCGGCGTCCACCCAGACCACGTTCAGCATCGCGCCGGCCCGCGGGTCCAGACGCTCGGCGGCCTCGCGGGCGGCCCGCCCGGCGAACTCGTCCAGACCCTCGTCCGGAACGTGCGAGGCCTCCACCCGGGCGATCAGGCTGGCGGCGTCCACGCTGCCGGCCTCGCCGACGACCAACGACGGCCGCGCGTCGTCGGTGTCCTGGACGTCCTCGGCGTCCTGGACGCGGGCCCGGAGCATGGCGTGGGTGTCCAGCAGCGCGCCCACGGCCCGGGCGAGGGTCTCCCGTTCGAGGTCGGCCGGGGCGCCGGCGACGACCCACTGCGCGAAACCGGGAGCGGTGGCCGACGGGCCCGCCGCCAGCAGGGTCGGGGTGTGGGACACCACGCCCACCGCGTCGCCCTCGCCGTCGACGGGGGCGGCGAGGTCCGTCTCGACCGGCTCGGCGACCAGGGCCAGCCGCTCGGGGGTCTTCTCCTCGAACACCTGCCGCGGCGTGATGGCCAGCCCGGCGTGCCGGGCCCGGGACGCCAGCTGCATGGACATGATGGAGTCGCCGCCGAGCTGGAAGAACGAGTCCTCGGCGCCGACCTTCCCCCAGGCCTTGCCGGCCTGGGAGGTGCCCCCAAGGCCCAGCACGTCGGCGAACAGGGCGCACAGCGTGGCCTCGGCCTCGGTGCGGGGTTCCCGTCCGGTGACCTGTCCCGACAGGTCGGGGGCCGGCAGCGCGGCCCGGTCCACCTTCCCGTTGACCGTCAGCGGCATCGCGTCCAGCACGACCACGGCCGACGGGACCATGTACTCGGGCAGGGCCGCGGCCACCTGGTCGACCACCCGGCCGGTGTCGAGGGCGGCCCCGTCCGTGCTCTCGGGGACGAGGTAGGCGACGAGCCGCTTGTCGCCGGGCCGGTCCTCGCGGGCGACGACGACGGCCTCGCGCACGGCCTCGTGGGCGGTCAGCACGGCCTCGATCTCGCCCAGTTCGATGCGGTGGCCGCGGATCTTGACCTGGGCGTCGGCCCGGCCGGCGAAGTGCAGCTGCCCCTCGGCGTCCCAGTGCGCCAGGTCGCCGGAACGGTACATCCGCAGGCCCGGCTCGCCGCCGAACGGGCAGGCGACGAACCGTTCGGCGGTCAGGTCGGGGCGCCCCACGTAGCCGCGGGCCAGGCCGGGACCGGCCACGTAGATCTCGCCGGTCACGCCCTCCGGCACCGGCCGCAGGAAGCCGTCCAGCACGTAGACCCGGGTGTTGGCGAGGGGGCGACCGATGGCGGGCGCCTGGTCGCCCGGCGTGATGGTCGGGCTGATGGGGGCGGACATGGCGGTGGTGATGACGGTGGCCTCGGTCGGGCCGTAGGTGTTCCACACCCTGGCCTGGCCGGCCCAGCGGGAGGCGAGGTCGGCGGTCAGCCGCTCCGCGCCCAGCACCCAGTTCGCGATCCCCGGCACGGTCCGCGGGTCGAGCACGCCGAGCAGCGACGGCACGACGCTGGCCACGGACACGCCCGCGTCGCGGATCATGCCGGCCAGCCTGTCGGGTTCGGTGCGTTCCTCCTCGCTGGCGATGGCGAGGGTGCCGCCGGCGGCGAGGGTGGTGGCGACGTCGAGGATGGCGGCGTCGAAGCTGAACGAGGCGAACTGCAGGGCGGTGACGCCCTCGTCCATGCCGAGCACCGGCTTCATGGCCTCGGCCAGGTTCACCAGGCCACGGTGCGAGACCGCGACGCCCTTCGGGCGGCCGGTCGATCCCGACGTGTAGATGACGTACGCCAGTCGTTCCGGATCCGCCGGTATGCCCAGGGGAGCGGCCGGCTCGGCCGCGACCGCGGCCCGGGTCGCCGGGGCGTCCAGCGACACCATCGGTACGTCCACGGTCGCGAGCGCCGACAGCGTCGCGTCGGTGCCGAGCACGACCGTGGCGTCGCTGTCGTCCAGCACGTAGGCGAGCCGGTCGGCCGGATGGTCCGGGTCGAGCGGCACGAACGCGCCGCCGGCCTGCCAGACCGCGAGCATCCCGACGACCACGTCCACGCCGCGGGGCAGCAGCAGGCCCACCCGCGACTCCGGGCCCACGCCCAGCGCGGCGAGGTGCCGGCCCAGCCGGTCGGCGCGCTCGGTCAACTCGGCGTAGGTCAACGCCGCGTGCCCGCCGGAGCGGACCGCGACCGCCGCCGGGATCCGCGCGGCCTGCGCCCGGATCGCCTCGGGCAGCGTGCCCGCCGGGACCGGGTGGGCGGTGTCGTTCCAACCCTCCACCAGCCGCCGGTGCTGCACCGCGTCCACCGTGGCGATCCGGCTCATCGGCAGCGACGGCTCGGCCGCGATCTGCTCCAGCACCCGCACCAGCCGCTGGGACAGCGCCCGCACGGCATCGTCGTCGAACACGTCGGGCCGGTAGTCCACCCGCAGCCGCAGGCCGTGCGCCGGGTCGACGCCCAACGCCAACGCGAAGTTGGTCGACTCCCGCATCGGGGCCTGGGAGAAACGCAGCCCGTCCGCGCCGGCGCCCAGCGCCTCCTGCGGCGCCACGGGGAAACTCTCGAACGCCACCAGCGTGTCGAACGTCGCGCCAGGACCGGCGAGCCGCTGGATGTCGCTCAACCCCAGATGCTGGTGGTCCAGCAGCGCCGACTGCTCGGCCTGGACCTCGGCCAGCATCTCGGCGACGGTCCGCGCCGGGTTCAGCCGCGCCCGCACCGGGACGGTGTTGATGAACAGCCCGAGCATCTCCTCCACACCGGGCAGTTCCGCCGGCCGTCCGGCCACGGTCGCCCCGAAGACCACGTCGCGGCGCCCGGTCAGCTGACCGACCACCACCGACCAGGCCACCTGGAACACGGTGTTCAACGTCACGTCCTGCCGCCGCGCGACCTCCCGCAGCGCCTCGGCCAGCCGTTCACCCGGCTCCGCGACCACCGTCCTGGCCAGGACCGACGCGGCGCTCGGCGCCTGCGGCGCGACCAGGGTCGGCTCCTCCGCGTCGGCCAGCGCCGCCTGCCAGGCCTGGCGCGCGGCATCGGCGTCCTGGCGGCCCAGCCACGCCAGATAGTCCCGGTGTCCGACCACCGCGGGCAGACCGTGCCCGACGCCACCCGCCTCGTAGCAGGTCCACAGCTCGCGCAGCAGGATCGGCAGCGACCAGCCGTCCAGCAGGATGTGGTGCAGCGTCACCACCATCTGGTGCCGGCGCGCGCCAAGCCGCAGCAGCATCACCCGCAGCAGCGGCGGCCGGGCCAGGTCGAACCGCCGCGCACGCTCCTCGCCGCCGAGGCGTTCGGCCTCCGGGGCGGCGGCTTCCCGGTCCGGCCCGGCGAGGTCCACCTCGCGCCAGGGCAGCTCCGCGGTCGCGGAAACGACCTGGACGGGCTGGTCCACCCCGGGCAGCTGCCGGAACCCGGCCCGGAGGCTGGGGTGCCGGTCGAGCATCGTCTGCCAGGAGGCGCGCAGCGTCGCCGCGTCCAGCGAGCCCTCGATGTCCAGGACCAGCTGTTCGACGTAGACGTCGGTGCCGTCCTCGTCGTAGAGGGAGTGGAAGAGGAAGCCCTCCTGGAGCGGCGCGACGGGCAGCACGTCCGCCAGCCCGGCGGGCTGGGCCTCCAACTCCGCCACGTGGTGCTGGTCGAGGGCGACGAGCGGGAAGTCGGAGGGGGTGTGGCCGCCGGCGCCGGGGCGGGCCGCGTGGCCGGCCAGACCGGCCAGCATCGTCGCCCAGCCGTCCAGCAACTCCCGCGCCCGCTCCGCGTCGAGCAGCCGCTCGGGCCAGGCCAGGCTCAGGACCAGGCGCGGGCCTTCGGACCGCTCGCTGACGAAGCCCATGACCTCCAGGGCGTGCATCACGGGGAGGGCGTTGGCCACGCCCTCGCCCAGTCCGGCGTCGCTGGCCGGCTGCCAGTCGCCCGCCCGGGCGGCCGCGCCGCGGCCGAGGTAGTTGAACCCGATCTGGGCGCCGGGCAGGGCGGCCAGGGTGGCGGCGGTGTCGGGGTTCAGGCGGCGCAGCATGCCGTAGCCCAGACCGTCAGCGGGAACCGAACGGAGCTGTTCCTTGATGCGCTTCAACGCCCGTCCGGCGTCCGGGCCGCCGGCCCCGACCTCCGTCGGGTCGATCCCGCCGGCGTCGAGCCGGACGGGGTGGACGTCGGTGAACCAGCCGACCGTGCGGGTCAGGTCGTCGGTGTCGCTCAGCGGCTGCCGGCCGTGGCCCTCGACATCGACCAGGAAGCCCCGATCCGTCCTCTGGCCGGTCCAGGTGGTGACGGCGGCGGCCAGCCCGGCGAGGAGGACGTCGTCCATGCCGGCGTGGAACGCGGCGGGCACCTCGGTGAGCAGGGCGGCGGTCACGTCGGCGGGGACGGTGACCGACAGCCGGCCGAGGGTGTCGCCCCGATCCCTGGTCGGATCGACGGGCGCGTCGGTCAGCAGGGGTTCGGGATCCTCCAGCATCCGACGCCAGGCCGGGAGTTCGGCCAGGCGTTCCTCGCTGCCGGCCTGCGCGGCCAGTTCGCGGGCCCAGTGCCGGAACGACGTCGGGACCGGGTCCAGCTCGACGTCCCGTCCGGCGACCAGATCGTCGTGGGCCTGGGCGAGGTCGGCGAGCATGGCGTGCCAGGAGACGGTGTCGACGACCAGGTGGTTGGCGACCAGCAACAGCCGGCCCGGCCGCTCGGGCCCGTGGTCGAACCACACCGCCTGGAGCATCGAGCCCGCTCGCGGGTCCAGCCGGTCCACGGCCTCGCGGGTGGCCTGGTCGAGGTGCTGGCCGGTGAGATCCGTCGTCGTGACGTGGGTGACCAGGCCGGCGGCGTCCACCGTGCCCGGCTCGTCGACGACGAGGACGGGGGGCGTGGCCCGGGTGTCGAGGCGGGCGCGCAGGATGTCGTGGCGGTCCAGCACGGCCCGCACCGCGCGGATCAGGGCGTCGGCCGTCAGGCCGGCGGGGGTGGCGACGAGGGTGGGCTGGACCACCTCGCCCACCCGGTCGGGCCCGACCCGGTCGAGGACCTCGTGCATCACCGGCGTCAACGGGACCACGCCGACGCCCGACTCGCCGGCCGCGGCGGCGGTGTCGTCGGCCGCGACCGCCACGGCCGCCAGCGCGGCGGGGGTGCGGAGCTGGAACACCTGGTGGGTGGCGATCGCCAGCCCGGCCCGGTGGGCCTTCGACACCAGCAGCATCGACATGATCGAGTCGCCGCCGAGCGCGAAGAACGACTCGTCCGCGCCCACCTCGTCCAGGCCCAGCACCTCGGCGAACAGTCCGCAGACCGCCGCCTCGGTCGGCGTCGCCGGCGCGCGTCCGGCGGCGCGGCGGTCGCCCGACTCGGGTGCGGGCAGCGCCGCCCGGTCGACCTTCCCGTTGGGGGTCAGCGGCAGCGCGTCCAGCACCACCATCGTCGCCGGGACCATGTACTCGGGCAGCGACTCCCCGACGTGGCCCTGGATCTCCTGGGTGTCGACGTCCGTCACGTCCGCGACGAGGTACGCGACCAGGCTGCCGTGGGAGACGACCACCACCGCCTCGCGCACGGCCGGGTGGGCGGCCAGGACGGCCTCGACCTCGCCCAGTTCGATACGGAAGCCGCGGACCTTGACCTGGGCGTCGGCCCGGCCGGCGAACTCCAGCGCTCCCGCCTCGGTCCACCGGGCCAGGTCCCCGGACCGGTACATCGGCTCGCCGGGGGCGAAGGGGCAGGCGACGAACCGCTCCGCGGTCAGGCCGGGACGGGCGACATAACCGCGCGCCAGCCCGGCACCGGCCACGTACAACTCGCCCACCACACCGGGGGCGACCGGCCGCAGGAACTCGTCGAGGACGTAGACCCGGGCGTGATCCAGGGGCCGGCCGATCGCCGGGGCCGCGTCCCGCGGGGTGATGCCGGACTCCACCGGTACGGCGGTGGTGATGACGGTGGCCTCGGTCGGGCCGTAGGTGTTCCACACCCGCGCCCGTCCGACCCAGCGGGACGCCAGGTCGGCGGTCAACCGCTCGGCCCCGAGGACCCAGTTGGTGATCCCCGGCACCGACTCCGGGTCCAGGACGCCGAGGAGGGAGGGCACGACGCTGGCCACCGAAACGCCCGCGTCGCGGATCATCCGGGCCAACGCCTCGGCGTCGCCGCGTTCCTCGCTGGTGGCGATGGCCAGGGTGCCGCCGGCCGCCAGCGTCGTGGCGACGTCGAGGATCGAGGCGTCGAAGCTGAACGAGGCGAACTGCAGCGCGGTGACGCCCTCGTCCATCCCCAGCACCGGGCGCATGGTTTCGGCCAGACGCACGACACCCCGGTGCGAGACCGCCACGCCCTTCGGACGCCCGGTGGAGCCCGAGGTGTAGATCACATACGCCAACTGGTCCGGCCGGACCGCCACGTCCGAGGGCTCGGCCGGCTCGTCGACCGCCGCGTGTTCGGCCTCCGCCAGCACCACCAGCCGGGACGGGTCCACCGGCAGTGGGGCCAGACTGTCCGCGTCGCCCAGCACCACGGTGGCCGCGCTGTCGGCGACCATGTAGGCCAGCCGCTCGGCCGGGTACTCCGGGTCCAGCGGCACGAAGCCGGCCCCGGCCTTCCACACCGCCAGCATCGCGACGATCATGTCCACGCCGCGCGGCAGGCACAGGCCCACCCGGGACTCGACGCCCACTCCCAGGCCGGCCAGGTGACGGGCCAGCCGGCTGGAGCGGGCGTCCAACTCCCCGTAGGACAGGGCGCGGTCACCGCAGCGCACGGCCACCGCTTCGGGAGACCGGCCGGCGCGGGCCCGGAACACCCCCAACCACGGGTCGTGCGGGTCGTCCTGGGCCGACGAGGCGAGCGACGAGGCGACCGGCGAGGCGAGCGACGAGGAGGTCGCTGAGGCGGGCGCGTTCCAGCCCTGGACGACCCGGCCGTGGTCGGATTCCGCCAGGACGTCGATCTCGCCCAGCCGGACGGCCGGGTCCTCCGCGATCCGCGTCAGCAGGGTGTGGAAGGAACGCCCGGCGCCCGTGGCCCAGTCCTGGTCGTAGAGCGCCGGGTTGGCCTCCACCGCGACCCGCAGCTCACCCGCCCCCGACCAGCCGTTGACCATCAACCCCAGGTCATCGACGTGCCGGTTGGCGAAGTCGGCCACGATCCCGCGGTGCCCGGCGAAGTCCAGATCGCCGCCGGTGGGGATGATGTTCACGTCGGGACCGAACAACCGCCGCTGCCCGCCCGGCCAGCCGAGATCGCGGCGCAGCTGCTCGCCCCGGAACCGCTGACGGCCCAGCAGGCCCGCCACCTCGCCGTGCGCCCGCTCCGCCAACTCCGCCACCGTCGTGCCGGCGTCGACGCGCAACCGGACCGGCAGCACGTTCGACAACACGAAGGGCGTGCCGCGCTCCTCCTCCGTGACCCGCCCGGTCACCGGAAGGCTCAGGACCGTCTCCCGCGCCCCGGTCAGCCGCGCCACGAACGCCGCGAACGCGCCGATCATCAGGCGGGAGGCGCTGGTGCCCACCTCGCGGGCCGTCGCCCGCAGCGCCGCCGCGACGTCGGCCGGGAGGTGACCGGTCCCGGACAGCATCCCCCCACCGGGCCCCGCGGCCGCGGCCGCGGCGGAGCGGTAGCCGGGAACGGCCGGGAGGTTGGGCCGGTCAGCGAACCGCTCGTGCCAGTAGTCCCGGTCGTCGGCGTACCGCGGCGAACCCCGGTACGCGGCCTGCTGCTCGAACAACACCCGCAGCGGCGCGTACCCCGAGGGCGGGGGAGCCTGACCGGCCACCAGCGCGGTGTAGACCGCCGCCAGTCGGTGGCTGAAAAGCGCCTGTCCCACGCCATCCATCAGCAGGTGGTTGAACTGCTGAAACCACACGAAACGGTCGGGAGCCAGGCGGAAGAGGAGGAAGGTGAACAGCCGATCCCTGGCGGGATCCACCGGCCGCGCCAACTCGGCCAGGATGCGCGCCTGCGCCGCGGACAAAGGCTCGTCCTCGGCGCTCACGTCCAGGACCGGCAGATCCCATTCCGGTACCGGTCCGAAAACCTGTGACGCGCCGTCCGGCCCGTCCTCGAAATGCACGTGCAGAATCTCGGTTTCGGCGACGACCTGCCGCAGCGCGCGTTGGAGGAGATTCGTGTCGACGGGGCCCAGAATCTCCACGCGCTTGCTTATGTTGTAACTGCTGCCGGCGCCCTCGATGCGCTGCGCCAGCCAGATGTCCCGCTGGCTTTCGGAAAGGGGCAGAGCGTCGTTGGCGTGGTTGTTCATGTTCCCCTCTCCATGGATAACCGAGCGCCCCGTCGTTCACGCACGGCGAAGTCGGCGGGTCTGCCGTCCGGCCCGCTCGGGATTCCCGGCAGGCGTGCATCCGCCACCTATCAACATGGCATCTGATCCGCATAAAGGGAAGCCATACCTGGTGACAGTGGCTTTCCTCGGCGACGAAGAAGTGTGACGCGCGACACCTGCCCGGGGACTACGCGGCGGCAGCTCGTCGACCGGGTTGTGGCCGGCTCTACCGACGGCGGCAGGGGCCCGCCAACGGGGCCATTCGCGCGGCCGGAACAGAGGAACAAAGGGAGCGGACGGAGGGGAATGCGCGAGTGCCGCCGCGCGGGCCGCGAGCGGATGTCCAAGTGTCGGTTTTCCACACTTGGACGGCGGCGATCGCGGGCGCCCACACGGGCCGGCGGATCGCTCGTCATCAGCTTGCCCGGTGCGGCCCGGACGCGCCACCGTCACGCCTGGTCGAGCCCGTCGCGGGGCTCGACCAGGCGCTGACCTCGACGGTCCCGGCGGCCGTCGCCCGCTACACCGTGCAGGCGGCGTCGGCCGCTCGGCGCTCGGTGCGGGCCGCGATCTCCTCCCAGACCCCGGCGCACACCTTCGCCAGTTGCGCGACGATGCTGCTGCAGTGCGGGGGGACGTTCTCGATGATCTCGTCCCATTCCTCCGCCCGCAGGGTGGCGACGGTGAGGAGTCGGAGCAGGTTCCGTCCGGTCTCACTGAACCTCAGGGCGGGGTCGGCCTTGAGCCGTTCGACGATCGCGGCGCTCTGCTGGGACCACTCCTGGCTCGGCCGCAGCTCCGTGACCAGGTCCTTCGGCGTCTTCCGCCCGTTCGGCAGCGGATCCTCGCCCCGGCGGAGGCGGTTCCTGACATCCCGGGCCGTCTCGGGCGAGATGCCCGCCGCCCGGGAGATCTCCCGCAGCGAGAGCGTGGGATCCTCGGAGATCAGTTCCGACGCCAGGAGCCGGCCCTTGGTGCGGTCGAGAGGGCGAACCCGACCGTCCTGACCGATCCTGATGCTGGTCGCACTCGGTTTCCCTGCGACTCGTTGCCGGATCTCCGCAACCGTTCCACCGGATAATCCGGTGACCGCCGCCACCATGCGGTCCGACCACTCGGGATGTGACAGAGTAATGCGTCCCGCCGCTCGTTTACGGTCCGCGAGTGAAAGCGGCAGACCGTGCGTGACATTTGCTTTCACAGCCAGTACGAAGGCGTTGGCCTCGTCCCCCTCGTAGAACCTGACCGCGATCCTTTTCTGGCCCCTGATTTTCGCTACTCGTAACCGGTGCATGCCGTCGATCACGCGCATGGTCGCTCGGTGCACGATGATGGGCGGCAGCTCCGTATCCGCGGCAGCGAGCGCCTGTACGTGCTCCGCGTCCTCCCCCGAAGACCGCGGCGAGTCAGTTGCCGAAAGCGCACTGACATCGACCTCTAAGATCGGCTGGTCGTCGATTTCCCCTCGTCCTGGTTCCACTCCAGCTCCTTAACGAATCAGGTGTGGCCCCATCCCCGCTTTTGGGCACGCTCACGCAGGCGCTCGCGCGCGTTACCCCTTCGGTCAGGCTCGGTAATGCCACCAGGGCGAGTTCGGTCCGCCTCGTGCCGAACTCGGTCTGGGGCAGGACATCACACACCCCGTGTCGTCGACCGAGCCTGGGTGATGTCCCTGAGTGACCTGTTCCGGTTGGTCCAGCCGGAATGGGATCGTCCGCTTCCTCTTTTCCTGCTTCCTGCTTCTCCCCTCGCCCCTCTGGGAGATCTGCCGGGGACGTCTTCCTTGGTCACGTCACATGTCGACTGCAGGATTCTACCGGCGCTCGCTCGCTGGTCGTCCCTGCCTCCTGCAGTCATCCGCGAATGATCCGAAGTTCTCACATTCGAACCGATCCGCACCTTACGGTATCGCCGTGACCGTGGCCTTGCAATGCGGTTAGCAGCGGGCGAAGGGCCCCGCACATTGCCGGGGTGGACACCCCTGACCATGCTCGGACGTGGTCGTGATCACCTCCCTGACCGGCGGGTTCATGTCTTTCGCGGCAAACAGACGGCGAACGAGAGGCGGCGTTCGGCGTCCGCGTTCTGAACGCACTCGGCGTGCGGTGGTGAAAAACGTTCGAATCGGCGTGTGGGTGCTCGCGTTGGGGGACTGCCGGGGGCCCGTTCGCCCTCCCGCGCCGGCGCTCGATGGTCCGAAGAGCGCCGGATCCGCGGATTCGGGGAGGAGCCACCAACTACGTCCGGATTCCGCCAGTCTGACGAGGTGTCACGAAGTGTCCGACGGGCGTCGTCCGGGCCGTGCCGTGTGTCGAACCTCACGTCCCTGGTTCAGCGCCCGGTCGGCCGCCGGAGCGCGCGAAGCCCGCGGGAGGCCGGCGGTCCGGGGCATGTGAACGACGGAGACCGGCCGTTGGGCTCCCCGGCGTGGGGGAGGGGACATGGGGACGCGGGCCCGCCCGGGGACCGTCGCCGGCTTCCCCGGACCTCCGGGCTCTGGGAGAACCTCGTCACCTGGCGGCCCGTGCTCGTCCATTCGCCCTCCGGCCTCGTCCCGGGGCACGCGCCTCGGGCATGTGTACGGCAGATGACCTATTGTTTCGCGATTCCCCGCCGAAACACAGAGGGCCTCCGCGAGGGCGGCCCGGCGAGCCGTCGGCCGCCGGCGCCGGTGCGGTCGGGTCCGGGTCGTCCGGTCAGGCCGGGGTGGTGGTCCGGATGACGAAGCGGAGACCCGGTTCGCGGGCCTGCGGGCCGGCGTCGTAGCGGGAGAGCTCCCCCGTGGCGGCCAGACCCGCGTCGGCGAGGTGCCGGACGGCGTCGAAGTCGCCGCGCGGCGGGGAGGCGAGGATGACGTGCGAGACGGTCGTCACCACGACGTCGGACTCGGCGTCCCGAAGCTCGAAGCAGAAGGTGGGCGGGATGAAGCTGCGCCTGCCGTTGTCGACGACGCGTACCGGCCGCTCCACCGTGCCGTCGGTCATGGCTCGATTGTCTCCTATCTCCCGTCCGGGCACTCCTCCGTGGCGAGGCGTGCCTTGCGCGCGACGTCGCAGCCGCACAGGCCGCAGACGCCGGCGCGCTGGCCGGTGCCCGTGAGCCGGTGCAGCGCGCCCCGCCCTGCTCCGGTCAGGTGCGGGCAGCCCTGACAGGTCGCCAGCCGCGCCCGGTAGTCGTCGTCCGGAACCCGGACGAAGCCGGAGCGCGCCCACCGGGCGAGCGCGGGCCAGCTTCGCCTCGGCGAGGTCGGGGGGCAGGAAGGCGCACGCATCCGGCGGGATGCGGCGCTTGGTCGCGGTGACCGGGATGAACGTGTGCCCCGTGAGGTCCCGCACCGCCTCCGCGGCGCCGGCGGCGGTGGACCGCACGGACAGCGCGGAGTCGAGGGTGGCCGACAGGGTGGGCGCGCCGAGGCAGGCGGCGCCGTGCCGCTGCACGTACTCCGCGGATCCGACCGCCGGCAGGTCGTCGGCCGCCGGGACACCGCGGCCCGCCACCCCATCCGTCCGGGCCGAGAGCTGCGCCGCGTAGTCGGCGCTGACGACTCCGTTGGTGTTCAGCAGGTGGCCGGTGAGGTCGTCGCCGACGCGGTTCTTGGCGGTCGCCGCGATGTGGTGGAAGCCCGCCACGTAGTCGCCGACGTGTACGCCGGTGATCTCCACCGGGCTGCCGTCGCGGGCCACGAGCCGGTCCCCGGTGGTCAGCCGGTCCGCTCGCCGCAACGCCCCGGCCTCGCCGGCCAGCAGGAAGAGGTGGTCGCTCGTCACCACGAGCGCGGTGTCCAGATACGTCACCAGGACGGCGAACTTCTGCAGTGACGCCCCCGGCGTGCCGTCACTGTAGACGACCGGACCCGGTGTCCAGTCGAGGTCCGATCCCGCGGTCATCACCTCGTCGCCGACGACGTACGCCTCGACGGCCTTCGCCTGACCCGAGCCGTCCTCGACCGGCGTCCCGAAGGCGAGGCAGGAGCAGGTGCAGACGCACGCCCCCTGGCTGTCCCGGGTGAGCACGGGATGGCCGACCGCCCACCCCTCCTGCCTGCAGATCTCGTCGATCTCGGCGTCCGCGCCGCTGCAGTGCGCGGACTCACACTGTCGGAGAGCCACGGGGTCCCCTCCCGGCCTCATGCGACCACCCACGGGCCGCTCGCTGAGGCGAGAATATGACTCATCGTCACCTTATTTGGCCAAAGTAGTAACACTTAGCCCAAAAGAGTGATTCATGGATAAGTGTTGACGGACGGATGGCCTGCCGAACGCCTGACCGAATTCGGCCCGTCGAACGGCCCCGCGTCAGGCGCCGCCGGTGCCGGTGCCGCGGCTGGTCCCGGAGGCTGCCGAGGCGCCGGACGGCGAGTCCGCCCCGCCGGGGCCGGTCTCGTCCGCGCCGGACCCGTTCGGGGTCCCGTCCGCCGGCTCCGTGGCGGCGGGCGCCGGGCTGAGGACCTGGCGGATGCCGGCGAAGTGCCGGTGCATGGCGGCGGCCGCCCGGGGCCCGTCGCCGGCCGCCAGGGCGGCCAGGATGTCCTGGTGCCGGGCGCAGGTGACGTGCGGGTCCAGATGGCCCTCCTTGAGCTCCTCCCGGACCCGGTGCAGCGCCGCCCAGAAGGCGTCGAGCACCTCGCTGAGCAGATGGTTGCCGAGCGAGCGGTAGAGCGCGAGGTGGAAGGCCCGGTCGGTGGCCGCGGTCACCCGGCCCACCTCGGCGGCCTCCCGTTCCATCTGCCGCACCAGCTCGCGCAGCGTCTCCAGATCCGCCTCCGGCACCTTGCCGGCGACGCTGCCGATCAGCCCGCCCTCCAGCGCCTCCCTGACCTCCAGCAGCTCGTACAGGCTGGCCTCGCCGCGCCGGTGCCGCACCGCCGCGCGGAACACCACGCCCTCGACGAAGGAGTCCAGGCTCAGCGAGCCGACGTAGGTGCCGAAGCCGTGCCGGATGTCGACGACGTTCACCGCCTGGAGCGCCTTCAGCGCCTCCCTGACCGAGTTCCTGCTGACGCCGAAAAGCCGCATCAACTCACTCTCCGTGGGCAGCGGGTCGCCGGGGGCCAGACGTCGACGGAGTATCAGTTGCTTGATCCGCTCCTGCACCTCGTCGGACATCATGCGGCGTGCCATCGCTGCCCCTTCCTGTAAGGACCCGTGCGGACACCGGCCGTCAGCTACCGCCTGCACCGTCTCTTGACCTCGAGTTCACATTCTGCCAGCGGAGATAGGACATGGGATGTCCCACTATCCCGGATAGTCCGTCGCACAGGTATTGACCAGTGCGGAGGGTGACTCTTACGGTTCCAGCACATAGGACGTAGAACGTAGGACCTCCCTCCCCAGTGTGCACGAGAAGTGCCCGCCGGGGGATGGGGAGGACGGCACGGGACGGGCCCAGTTGTGGAGGCGGCAGCGTGAGCGAGGCGAACGGCGGCTTCGGTCGTAGGGGATTCCTGAAGTACTCCGGGGCCCTCGGCCTCGCCGGGGCGGTCACCGGCGGCCTGAGCGCCTGTTCGGGCGGCCCGGAGTCCACGACCAGCGACAACGGCGGCGGGTCGCTGGACTCGTTGACCGCCGTCATCGGGTACGGCAACGACCAGAGCTGGGACCCGACGATGACGGCCTCGGCGTTCTCGATGGCCGCGATCCAGCACATCTTCGAAGGGCTGGTGGACACCGACCCGGTGACCCGCGAGCCCTACCCCGCGCTGGCCACCGCGCTGCCCGAGGACACCAACGCCACCACGTGGGCCTTCACCCTGCGGGACGGCGCCACCTTCCACGACGGGGAGCCGGTCACCGCGGACGACGTGGTGTTCACCTTCGAGCGGATCCTCGACCCGGAAGCCCAGGTGCTGGTCCGGAGCTTCTTCGTCACCTGGCTCGACGGGGTGCGCAAGACCGGCGATCGGTCCGTCGAGCTGGACTTCAGGTTCCCCTTCCCCGACGCGCTGCAGCGGCTGACCATCGCGAAGATCCTGCCCCGGCACGCGTACAGCGCGGACGGCGCCTGGGACGAGGCCACCGCGGGACGCCTGGTGCTGGGCTCGGGCCCGTACCGGCTGGTCTCGCACCAGCCCAAGTCGAACAGCTCCATGGAGGAGTTCCCCGAGTACAACGGGCCCCGCCCGGCCTCCTTCAAGGAGATGAACTGGCTGACCGTCGTCGAGGCCGCGCCGCGCGTCGCCGCGATCTCCGGTGACAGCGCGGACGCGCAGATCGCCGACAACATCCCGTACGACAACGTGGAGCAGCTGGAGGGCGACGGCCTCACGGTCGAGGGCGGCGCCGGCATGAACCACATGTTCCTGATGTTCAACACGGAGAACCCGCCGTTCGACGACGTCCGAGTCCGGCAGGCGCTGTTCTACGCCATCGACACCGACCAGATGATCGAGGTCGGGCTGCGCGGCTACGGCAAGGCGCCCACCTCGTTCCTCAACGAGGGCAACGAGGCGCACCAGGAGGCCGGCACGGTCTACACCTACGACCCGGACCGCGCCCGCGACCTGCTGGCCGAGGCCGGCGTGACCGACCTGCGGGTCAACCTGATGGCCGTCAACGTCAGCTGGATCGTGGACTGCCTGCCCACCATCAAGGAGTCCTGGGACGCCATCGGCGTCACCACGACGCTGGAGCCGCAGGACACCTCCGCGCTCTTCACCAAGATGGACCAGGACCAGGACTACCAGGTGGTCGCCGCCGCCTCGAACCCCAACCAGTTCGGCCTCGACGCCGACCTGATCCTGCGCTACAACTACACGGCCGGCGGCGGCTGGATGGCGTACACCGGATGGGACGGCACCCCCGAGGCGCAGGACCTCTTCGCCATGATGGACGAGGCGACCGAGGAGCAGGACCCCGAGCGCAAGCTCCAGCTGACCCACGAGTACCTGGACGTCATCGCCGAGCAGGCGGTGCTCTACCCGACCGTGCACAACGAACTGCTGACGGCCTGGGACCCCGAACGGCTCTCCGGTGTCGAGTCCCTGCCCTACCCGGGTATCAACCTGCTCAAGGCCGATCCCGCCTAGCCACCAAGCTCTCGCCAGCGCTCCCCAGATCCCGTCAGATTCGGAAGCCCCACCGTGGCCGTCGTCGTCAGAATGCTCGTCCGCCGCGTTCTCCTGTTGATCCCGCTGACGCTCGGCATCGTCCTGTTCGTCTTCCTGGTCATGGAGTTCTCGGACACGGACCCCGCCGCCGCGTACTTCATGGGTGGCAACCCCACCCAGGACCAGCTGCACCAGTTCCGGGAGGAGAACGGCCTGCTCGACCCCCTGCCCGTGCGGTACTTCGCCTTCGTCGGTGACCTGGTCCAGGGCGACATGGGCACCAGCGTGCTCACCCGCTCGCCCGTGCTCGACCAGGTCACCACGGCGCTGCCGCTCACCATGCAGCTGACCTTCCTGGGTCTGGCCGTCGGCGTGCTGCTGGCGCTGCTGCTCGGCGTCACCGCCGCGATCTACCGGGACCGGCTGCCCGACCAGATCATCCGGGTGGTCTCGGTCACCGGGGTGGCCGCGCCCAGCTTCTGGATCGCGCTGCTGATGATCCAGTACCTGGCGGTGGAGCTCGGCTGGTTCCCCACCAGCGGCTACACCAACCCGAACGACTCGTTCACGGGCTGGCTGGAGACCATGACCATGCCCGCCCTGGCGCTCTCCGCGCCCGTCGCCGCGCAACTCGCCCGCATCGTGCGCACCGCGGTGGTGGAGGAACTGGACAAGGACTACGTGCGCACGGCGATCGGCAGCGGCCTGCCGCCGGTCGTCGTGGTCGGCCGCAACGTGCTGCGCAACGCGCTGATCAACCCGCTCACGGTGCTCGGCCTGCGGGTCGGCTACCTGCTCGGCGGCGCCGTCGTCATCGAGACCATGTTCAACCTGCCGGGCATGGGCAAGCTGATGATCGACGCGGTGCGCAACGGCGATCCGGCCGTCGTCCAGGGCGTGGTGCTGACCATCGCCCTCGGGTTCGTCGTCGTCAACCTCGTGATCGACGTCCTCTACCTGCTGGTCAACCCCCGGCTGAGGAGCGCTGACTGATGGCCTCGCTGCTGACGCGGAAACAGCTGACGGAGCGGCTGGCCCGGCCCGGCGTGCGGCTGCGCTCGCTGCGCCGCCTCCCCCTGCTGTCCAAGGTGGCGCTGGGCGTGCTGCTGCTCGTCGTGCTGCTGGCGCTGCTCGCCCCGCTGCTGGCGCCGCACGACCCCTACGAGCAGTCCGGCGAGTCGGACGGGCCCTCCGGCAGCCACTGGATGGGCCAGGACAGCCTCGGCCGGGACATCCTCAGCCGGCTGATGCACGGCGCGCGCTGGTCGCTCGCCATCGGCCTGGGCGCGACGCTGCTCGCGCTGCTGGTCGGCGGCGTGCTCGGGGCGATCGCGGCCACCTCCCGCCGGGCGATCGACGAGGGGCTGATGCGCTGCCTCGACGTGGTGATGGCGTTCCCCGGCATCGCGCTGGCCGCCGTCCTGGTGTCGGTTTTCGGCGGCGGCCTCCCGGTGCTGATCTGCGCCATCGCCTTCCTCTACACGCCGCCCATCGCGCGCGTGGTGCGCGCGAACGTGATGGCGCAGTACGGGGAGGACTACGTCACGGCGGAGCGCGTCATCGGCGCGCGCACGCCGCATATCGTGATCCGGCACGTGGCGATCAACTGCGCCGCGCCCATCCTGGTGTTCTGCACCGTGCAGGTCGCCGAGGCGATCGTCTTCGAGGCGTCCCTGTCGTTCATCGGCGCGGGCGTGCGGCCGCCCGACCCGTCCTGGGGCAGCGTCATCGCCGACGGCAAGAACATGGTGCTGCTCGGCGGCTGGTGGGCGACCATCTTCCCCGGCCTGCTGATCATGATCACGGTGCTGTCGCTCAACGTGCTCTCCGAGGGCATCTCCGACGCCTGGGCCGCCCCCGCCGCCCGCCCCCTCACCCCGGGCACGGCCCACGCCCCCGCCGCCCAACCCCTGGCCAAGATCCCCACCCCCGCTGTGCCCACCGACCCCGGCTCCACCGCGCCGGAGGCGTCGGTGCTCGCCAAGGACGGCGAGGTCCCCGCCACCGCGCCGGAGGCGCGGAACGACGCTGTGGGCGCCGGAGGCGCGGCGGCGGAGCCGCCGGAAGCGGCACCGGAGGCGCCGGCAACCGTGCCGGAGGCACGAACGCCGCTGCCGGAGGCAGCCCTGCGGGAAGCGGCCACGCGGCTGCGCGAGCGAGCGCGCCCCGTCGCCGAAGGCGACCCCGTGCTGGCGGTGCGGGACCTGCGGATCGGGTTCGACCGGCACCACCACGGCACCGACATCGTGGACGGCATCAGCTTCGACGCCCGGCCCGGCGAGGTGCTCGGTCTGGTCGGCGAGTCCGGCTGCGGCAAGTCGCTCACCGCGCTCACCATCATGGGCCTGCAGCCGCGCGGCGCCCGGATCCGCGGCAGCGTCAGCTTCGCCGGCCGCGAGCTGCTGGGCATCTCCCGGAGGGCCAGGCGGCGGTTGCTCGGTCACGAGATGGCGATGGTCTACCAGGACGCGCTGTCCTCGTTGAACCCGGCCATGACCATCCGCGCCCAGCTCAGGCAGCTGGTGCGGCGCGGCGGCAGGCGGAGCCCGGCCGAGTTGCTGGAGCTGGTCGGCCTCGACCCGCGCCGCACGCTCCGGAGCTATCCGCACGAGCTCTCCGGCGGGCAGCGGCAGCGCGTGCTGATCGCCATGGCGCTGTCCCGTAACCCGCGGCTGATCGTGGCCGACGAGCCGACCACCGCGCTGGACGTCACCGTGCAGGCGCAGGTCATCGAGCTGCTGCTGCGGCTCCGCGCCGAGCTGGGCTTCGCGCTGATCCTGGTCTCGCACGACCTGGCGCTGGTCGCGGACGTCACCGACCGGGTGGCCGTGATGTACGGCGGCCAGATCGCCGAGACCGGCGCCACCGCCGATCTGGTGGGCGCCCCGGCGCACCACTACACGCGGGGCCTGCTGGGCTCGGTGCTGTCCCTGGAGGCGGCGGCCATGGGGGCACCTCCCGGTGCCGCTAGGCACCGGGGGAGTTTGACGCAGATCCGCGGCGTGGTGCCGTCGCCCGCCGACTTCCCGCCGGGGTGCCGGTTCGCCGACCGCTGCCCGATGGCCACCGAGGTGTGCGCGACGGAGGTGCCCGTCGTGGCCGCGCCGGGCCGGCAGCACGTGGCCGCCTGCCACCACCCCGCGGTCACCGCCGACTCCGGCGACTCGGCCGCGGACGCGCTACTGGAAAGCGAGGGCACCCGGTGACTCGGGCGACAGACACGACGGAACCGACCCCGCCGGCCGGGGCGGAGACGCGGAGTTCGGCGCTGCTGCGGCTGGCCGACGCGCACGTGGTCTATCCGGCCCGCGGCGGGAAGCTGTTCCGCCCCGACCGGGTGTACGCGCTGACGGGCGCCGATCTGGCCATCCGCCCGGGTGAGACGGTCGGCGTGGTCGGCGAGTCCGGCTGCGGCAAGTCGACCCTGGCCCGGGTGCTGGTCGGCCTGGAGCGGCCCACCCGCGGCGCGGTCAGCTACCGGGGTCGTGATCTCTGGGAGATGCCGCACGCCGAGCGCCGGGCCACCATCGGCCGGCATCTCGGCATGATCTTCCAGGACCCGTCCACGGCGCTGAACCGGCGCCTGCCGGTGCGTCGGGTGCTCCGCGACCCGCTGGACGTGCACCGCCAGGGCACGCCGCAGCAGCGCGATGCGCGGGTGCGCGAGCTGATGTCGCTGGTGGGTCTGCCGGCGCAGCTGGCGGACGTGCTGCCGGGGCAGCTGTCCGGCGGCCAGCGGCAGCGGGTCGCGATCGCCCGGGCGCTGGCCCTGGAGCCGGAGCTGGTCATCGCGGACGAGCCGACCAGCGCGCTGGACGTCTCGGTCCGGGCGCAGATCCTCAACCTCCTGCTCGACCTGCGAGACCGCCTCGGCCTGGCGCTGGTCTTCATCTCGCACGACATCCAGACGGTGCGCCGGATGAGCGACCGGGTGATCACCATGTACCTGGGCCGGATCGTGGAGGAGTCGCCGGCCGCCGAGGTCACCGGACACGCCCGGCACCCGTACACCCGGGCGCTCTTCTCGGCGACCCCCGGGCTGCTCGACCCGATCGACCCGATCCCGCTGGTCGGCCCGGTGCCGTCGGCGACCAGGCCGCCCAGCGGGTGCCCGTTCCGCACCCGGTGCTGGAAGGCGGACGAGGTCTGCGCCGAGTCGATGCCGGACTTCTCGGCGAACGGCACGGACGCTCACACGGACACGGACACGGACACCCACGAGCACGGCGCGCACCGGTACCGCTGCCACCACCCCGTGGGCGGTGACGAGACCACGCACGAGCTGGTGCTGCAGGCCCGCCGCGACACCGCGGACGCCCCTGCCACCGCGGACGCCCCCGACGCCCGGGCCACCGTGGACATAGAGAAATGATCTAACGGGCATATACAGCAATGCAGGCATAACAGAACAGACAGCACTTCCCTCGGTACACACTGCGCTGACAGCGCGAAAGGCACAGGAACGCCATGGCCCTGCCCGCCCGTCTCGGCGGAGTCATCCCGCCGATCTGCACGCCGCTCACGCCGGACGGGGAGGTGGACGTCGACTCGCTGCGGGACCTGGCGGACTTCCTCGCCGAGGCCGGGGTGGACGGCCTGTTCGTGCTCGGCTCGACCTCGGAGGCGGCCTACCTCACCGACCGGCAGCGCCGGACCGTGGTGGAGACCGTCGCCGCGCACCTGGACGGCGCGCTGCCGGTGCTGGCCGGCGCGATCGACATGACCACGCCCCGCGCGCTGGACCACGCCAGGGCCGCCCTGGCGTCCGGCGCGGACGGCATCGTCGCCACCGCCCCGTTCTACGCCCGCACCCACCCGGCCGAGATCGAGCGGCACTTCCGCCTGCTCGCCGAGCGTTCCGGCGCCCCGCTCTTCGCCTACAACCTGCCGACCTCGGTGCACGTCGCGCTCGACGCGGAACTGGTGCTGGCGCTGGCCGCCGACGGCGTGCTCTCCGGGCTCAAGGACTCCAGCGCGGACCAGACGAACCTGCGCGAGGTCATCCTGGCCGCCAGGAGCGATCCGGGCATCCGCGACTTCACCGTGCTCACCGGTTCGGAGACCAGCGTGGACACCGCGCTGCTGATGGGCGCCGACGGGGTGGTGCCGGGCCTGGGCAACGTCGACCCGCACGGCTACGTGCGGCTGGTGGGCCTGTGCGCGGCCGGCGACTGGCAGCGGGCCAGGGCGGAGCAGGAGCGGCTGCTCGCGCTGTTCAGCATGGTCGGGGTCGGCAGCCCGGCCCGGATGGGGCGCGGCTCGTCGAGCATCGGGGCGTTCAAGGCGGCGCTCCGGCTGCGCGGCGTCGTCCGGCACGCCACCACCGCGGAACCGCAGATCCCGCTGTCCGAGGACGAGGTGGCGCGGGTCGCCAAGCATCTGGCCGCCGCCGGACTGCTCTGAGGCCCGCACCGGAAAGCCCGTCAGGGCAGCTCCTGTTCCGTCCAGATGGTCTTGCCGTGCTCGTCGTGCCGGGCGCCCCAGCGGTCGGTCAACTGGGACACCAGGTACAGGCCCCGGCCGCCCTCGTCGTCGTCCTCGGCATGCCGCAGATGCGGGGCCGAGCTGCTGTCGTCGGAGATCTCGCAGACCAGCCCGCGGTCGCGGATCAGCCGCAGGCGGATCTGGCCGACGGTGTAGCGCACCGCGTTGGTGACCAGTTCGCTCGCGACGAGCTCCGTGGCCGGGGCCAGGTCGTCGAGGCCCCAGTCGGCGAGCTGCCGGCCGACGGCCCTGCGGGCGGTGCCGGCGCTCCGGGGCTCGCCGGCCAGCGTCCAGGACGCGACCCGGTCCGGACCCAGGAGGCGGGTGCGGAGCAGGAGCAGCAGCGCGTCGTCGTCGGGTTCCTGCGGGAGGACGGCGCGCACCAGCGCGTCGCAGCGCTCCTGAAGGTCCGTCGACGCGGGGCGGCCGAGCTCGGTGAGTAGGGTCTGGCGGGCGTCGGCGGTGGGAGTCAGACCCACGTTGTGCAGGGCCAGCAGGCTGCCCTCCGGCAGGTCGAGGCGGGTCGGCGAGTAGTCGGCCACGCCCCGGCCCAGCGGGGGACCGGGAGTCATGGCCACCTCCCGGGGCTGGCCGTCCGGTGACACCACCGTCAGGGGCCCGGGGCGTCCGGCCGCGACCAGCACGCAGCGTCCGGTGACCGGGTCGTAGGTGGCGAGCAGGCAGGTGGCGCTCAACGGCGGCTGGTCCGCGAACGCCGTGGGCCGCTCGTCGGCGAGCTGCCCGGTCAGCTCGTGCAGCCGCTCGAACAGCTCGTCGGGCGGGACGTCCATGGCCGCGAGCGTGCCGAGCGCCGTCCGCAGCCGGCCCATGGTGGTCGCGGCCGGAACGCCGTGGTGTCCTGTCACCTCGCCCACCACCAGGGCCACCCGGGCCGAGGACAACGGGATGACGTCGAACCACGAGCCGCCGGAGACCACCGGCAGGTAGGTGTGGGCGGCCGCCACCGCCGACTGCCGGGGCGCCCGGCTGGGCACCAGGCTGCGCCGGACCAGGGAGGCCAGGGTGTTCTCCCGGGTGTAGCGGCGCGCGTTGTCCACGCACACCGCGGCCCGGCTGGCCAGTTCGCTGGCCACCGCGAGGTCGGCCTCGTCGAACTGTTCCGAGTCCACCATCCGGTAGAACGAGGCCAGGCCGAGCACCACCCCGCGCGCGGTCAGCGGCACGGCGAGCAGCGAGTACACCCCGGCGTCCAGCAGCAGTTGGGCCCGAGTTCGGTCCCGCACCAGCCACGGCTCGTTCTCGGCGAGCCGCCGGATCAGCCGGGGACGCAGGTCGCCCAGCGCCATGGCGTAGGGCGTCCCGGAACGGATCAGCCGCACCTCACCGAGTGGGAAGATCTCCTTCACCTCCCGGCCCGGGGCCGTGGCGAAGCCCGCGCGGCGGACCGCGGCCTGGTCCATCAGCCCGCCAGGCGCCGGGGCCTCGCCGCGCAGCACGGACTCCAGCACCTCCACGGCCACCAGGTCGGCGAATCCCTGGACCGCCACGTCGGCCAGTTCGGCCGCGGTGCGGACCACCTCCAGGGTGCTGCCCAGGCGCTCTCCGGCCCGCAGCATGAGGTCCACGTGTTCCTGGGCCCGGCGGCGCTCGGTGACGTCCACCACGGAGACGGCGACGCCGAGCGTCGCGCCGTCCGGGCCGGTGAGCCGGAACGCCGAGACGGACAGCGTCCGTTCGCCGCCCACGCCGCTGAGCAGCCGCCCGGTCCACGGCATGTCCAGCATCGGCCGCCCGGTGACCAGCACCTCCCGCACCCGCTCCGAGACCTCGCCGAACGAGGGATCGATCTCGTGCCAGCGCCGGCCCAGCACCGTGGACGGGTCGACGCCCAGCATGCCCCGGGCCGCGGTGTTCACCCGCAGCACCCGCAGGTCGGGGTCGAGCACGTGCAGCCCCGTCGGCGACTGGCCGAACAACGCGTCGAGCACGGCGTGGTCCAACGGACCGTCCGCGTTCGGCGCGTCCCGCGGAGGCTCGGGAGGCTGCGGAGGCTCAGGCACCATGCCTTTCATGATCGGCCGGTCGGCGGGCGAACCCGGCCCGGCGCGCGGGCCCGATCGGGTGGCGTGGCGGCCGCCTCCCGGCCCGCCACCGGGCCGGGAGGCGGCCCGTGGCCGGCTCCGCTCAGTCGCGCAGCTCCGCGATCGGGATCCGCCGGAACTCGATCTTCTCGTACGGGCCTTCCGCGCCCGTCTCGTACAGCACGCCCAGCGTGTGCCGGTCCAGCTGCACCAGGTCGGAGTAGGCCGCCGGGTCCTCCGAGAGCGTCTCCACCTTCCGGAACGATCCGCCGTCGTCGTCGCTGCGCCACAGCGCCAGCGCCCGCCTGGCGGTCGGGACGGAGGGGCCGGAGAACAGCAGCGGCGCCTTCCTGCCCTCCAGTTGCAGCGCGCTGCACTGGACCACCGGGGCGTCGTCGAGGCTCGGCTGCATCGCGTACGGCGCGTCCAGGGTCTCGCCGCCGTCGCTGGAGACGGCGTCCGCCCGGGCGCCGGTGGAGGTGCCGTTGTGGTCGCGGGTGTTGAAGTAGATCCGGCCGTCGGGCAGTTCGGCGGCGACCGACTCGTTGCCGTTGAGCACGCCCTCGTAGGAGTTGTCGACGAAGCCGATCCGCCAGTCCTCGCCGCCGTTGTCGCTGATCAGGCAGTGCGCACCGAGGTACTTGTGCTCGCCGCCCGTGTCGGTCGAGCCCTCGGGCGGCGCCGCCGAGTGATTGGCCGGGACGACCAGCCGGCCGGCGTACCGGCCGTGGGTGAGCGCGATGGCGTGGCAGGGCCCGGTCGCGTACCAGCGCCAGTCGGGCCGCTTCACGTCGGCGGTGATCTCCCGCGGCTCGCTGAACGTCCGGCCGTCGTCCTCGCTGAACTGCACGAAGACCCGGCGGCTGTCCTCCGCCGGGACGAGACCGGCGGTGATCTCGGCCTCCGTGGCGTCGCCGGCGTTGTAGCAGGTGAGCAGCACCAGTCGGCCGGTCGCCGGGTCGATCACCGGCGCCGGGTTGCCCCGGACGTCGCCGTCGCCCTTGGCGACCAGGATCAGCGGGCCCCAGGTCCGGCCGCCGTCCCGGGACCGCCGGACCACCACGTCGATGTCGCCGGTGTCGGAGGAGCCGCCGACCCGGCCCTCGGCGAAGGCGAGCACCGTGCCGGAGGGGGTGGTGAGCACGGCGGGGATGCGGAAGGTGTCGTAGCCCTCCGTGCCGGAGACGAAGGGCTCGGAGGCGCCACGCCGGCGCGCCGTGGCCCCGGCGCCGGTCGCGCCGGTCACGCCGGAGGTGCCGGAGGCGGCCGCGGCCGGGAGGGCGGAGGCGAGCACCGCCAGGGTGGCGGTCGTGGTCACGATGAGACTGCGGCGGCTGAGGACAGGGACGGGTTTGGGCATCGCTCTCTCTCCTGGTCTCTCCTGAGTCTTTCTGGCCTGGTCTTTCCCGGACATGGGACGTAGGAGGTGGGACGTCTGACCATAAGCGGACGGGGCATCGTCGACAAGGATGTGTGCGGCACCTTTCTGTGCCGTCTCCGGTGCCGGACGCGCTTCCCGTGGTGCTTCTCGCTCAGGAAGGCTGCCCGGCCGCCGCGTTGGCTACCGCGTCGGCCACCGGCGTTTCGCCGCCCACGAGTTCGAGCGTCAGGCCGGCCGTGCGCGGCTCGTCGAGCAGCGCCAGCAGCACCTCGGCCACGTCGTCCCGCGGCACCTCGTCGCGGCCGGTCGAGGGCGCCAGCCGCACCCGGCCGGTGCCGGTCGCGTCGGTGAGGCGACCGGGGCGCAGGATCGTCCAGTCGAGATTGGCGCGGGCCCTGAGGTCGACGTCGGCGGCGCCCTTGGCGCGCAGGTAGGCGGCGAACACCGGGTCGGTGCCGGGCGGCGGCTCGGCGTCCACGCCCATCGCCGAGACCGTCAGGAAACGCCGCACCCCGGCGAACTCGGCCGCGTCCGCGAGGAGTATGGCCGCGTCCCGGTCCACCGTGTCCTTCCTGGCGGCCCCGCTCCCCGGCCCGGCGCCGGCCGCGAAGACGGCGGCGTCAGCGCCGCGCAGGTGCCGGGCGACCTCCTCCGGGCCGGCCGCCTCCAGATCGCAGAGCACCCCCTCGGCGCCCGCGGCCCGCAGGGCGTCCGCCTGTTCGGGGCGCCGCACCAGCCCCGTGACGTGGTCGCCGCGCCCGGCCAGCAGGATCTCCAGGCGCCGGGCGATCTTGCCGTGTCCGCCGGCGATGACGATACGCATACCCGCGACCGTACGCCCGCGAGCGGGACAACGGGGCCCGCGCCGCACCGAGGCCGCACGGGACCGCACCGAACGAGCACCGGGGAGCCGATCAGGTTCGGAGACCAGCGTGCCGCCGTCAGGTGAACTCGCCGGTGGCCTGCCGGGGCAGCGCCTGACCCGCGCGGCCCCGCCCGGTCCTGCCGGGGCCGGACGCCAGCGCGCCGCCGTACTCGCGCACCGCGCTGGTCCGCGCCACGATCCGGCCGCGGTGGATGACCAGACGGCTGTAGGCCAGGGACAGCGCGCCGGCCACCGACTCGCCGCGCACGGCGAGCAACTCGGCGGGGAAGCCGGCCTCGATGCGCACCTCGGGCCGGCCGAGCGCGGCCCGGGCGCCGGCGCTGACGGCCTGGTAGGCGTCGTGCGGGTCCAGACCGCCGAGCGAGGCGAGCAGGTACGCGGCCTCCAACGGGTCGCCGCGGCCCACCGGGTTGGCGGCGTCCCGCAGCGTGCCGCTGCCCGCGGCCACCCGCACCCCGGCGGCGGTCAACAGCCGTACGGGCGGGGCGGCCTCGCCCCCACCACCCGCCGGCCCGACCAAACCGCCACTGACCAAACCGCCACCGACCAAACCGGAACCGGCCGGCCCGGAACCGGCCGGACCAGCACCGACCGGGCCGGCCGGGACCTGGGCGCTCGGCAGGGCCGCCAGGCCCGGCGGTCCCGCGGGCGGCCCGGACCGCGCCCCGGCGAGGCCGCCCGGGCAGAGCAGCCCGCACCGCCCCTGCGGCAGCAGGCAGACCGTGACGTCGGCGGCGGCGAGTTGGTCCGCGGCCCGGGCGGCGGCGTCCGGCGGCAGCCGGGACAGGCCGGTGCACGGGCCGACCGTGACCCGGGACGGGAAGGCCGCCACCGCCGAGGTGAGCCGGGCCAGCCGGGCCGGATCGTCGGCGTCGGTGTGCAGGTCCACGGCGCTGCCGTGCGCCTCCGCGACCCGGAGCACCGCGTCGAGGAAGCCGGCCGGGTCCGGGTCGAGGTCGGGCGCGCCGCCCACCGCGCCGGCGCCCCGCTGCGCCGCCTCGGCCAGCAGCGCCCGGCCGTCGGCGCCCGCCCGGCCGGTCAGCAGCCGCGGCACGGCCACCGTGGTGAGCTCGGCGAGACCGCGCAGCGCCCGCCCGGCCGCGAGCGCCGCTTCGAGCCCGGCGAGCCCGTGCACGTCGCCGATCCGGACGTGGCTGCGCTGGACGGTGGCGCCGTGCCCGAGTTGCACCAACGCCGCCTCCGTGATGCGCCGCCGCAGCCGGGCCGGAGAGGCGTCGGGCGGCGCTCCCCCGGGGCCTGGGGGCCTGGGGGCGCCGGCGAGCGGCGGGGGCACCTCCCAGGCCCCCGGCGGCCTGGGGGCGTCGGTGAGGGCGCTCTCGTGGTGCGCGTGCGGCTCGGCGGGGGAGGGCAGCAGCAGGTAGCCGGTGAGGTCGAGACGCGCGGCCTGGCCGGTGCCCCGGGCGCCGGGCGCGGGCTGCCCGGGCGGCGCCGAGAGGCTGCCCGGGGTGCCCACGGCCTCGATCCGTCCGCCGCTGAGCCGGACGTCGACGGTGCGGCCGTCGGCGAGCCGGGGTCCGCTGAGAACGAGGACGGCGGCGTCGCCGGGGTCGTTGGCCAGGCTGCGGTCGGGCACGGAAGGGAGCGTACGGCGACGGCGCGGTACGGGTGGGGAGGGAAGGATTAGTCGTACCGCCGTGGTGCTGCCGTGGTGCGCTCCGGAAGTGGCCGAGGGGCGGGGCGGGGTTATGGATTTCGCCTTCGACGCCAGAGCGTGTAATCTCTTCAGCGCTCGCCCCAATAGCTCAGTCGGCAGAGCGTCTCCATGGTAAGGAGAAGGTCAACGGTTCGATTCCGTTTTGGGGCTCTGGGGTGCGAGGTCTCTCGCGATGCGTGGGAGGCTCCCACCTCGTGGCGGCGTAGCTCAGTCGGTAGAGCAAACGGCTCATAATCGTTGTGTCACCGGTTCGAGTCCGGTCGCCGCTACGCACAGTAGCCGATTGTGGGGTCGATCCTCCGATCGGCTACTCTCTCTGTGTTCAACCGTGTTCGACTGTCCACCGTCCGTCAAGGAGCACTCACGTGGCTGCCACCGACGTCCGCCCGAAGATCACGCTGGCCTGCGTGGAGTGCAAGGAGCGGAACTACATCACCAAGAAGAACCGGCGTAACGACCCGGACCGCATGGAGATGAAGAAGCACTGCCCGCGCTGCAACGCGCACACGGTGCACCGCGAGACGCGATAGCCGGACACGCCAACGACACCAGAGCTGAAGTTGTACGAGGCCGCTCCCGATCCAGGGAGCGGCCTCACTACATTGGGGCCCTGGACCCCCGGACGGGGCCGGAAGGGGAAGGTCAGGACACCGATGCCGCTCGATCAGTCCTTCGTCGGGCGGAGCTATCCGCCCACCGAGCCGTACGAGGTGGGACGGGAGAAGATCCGCGAGTTCGCCGAGGCGATCGGCGACACCAGCGCCGTCTACACCGACCAGGACGCGGCCAAGGAGCTCGGCTACCCCGACGTCGTCGCGCCGCCGACCTTCGTCTTCGCGATCACCTACCGGGCCGCCGGGCAGGTCATCCAGGACCCGCTGCTGGGCCTCGACTACCGCCGGGTGGTGCACGGCGACCAGCGTTTCGCGTACTCCCGCCCGGTGCGGGCCGGTGACCGGCTGACGGTCACCTCCACCATCGACTCCATCAAGTCGCTCGCGGGGAACGAGATCCTGGAGGTGCGCGGCGAGGTGCACGACGAGTCGGGCGAGCACGTGGTGACCGCCTTCACCAAGCTCGTGGCCCGCCGGCGCGAGGACGACGAGACGGAGCAATCGACAGACCAGGGGGGTGCGGCGTGACCGCGCGGATCGCCTACGCGGAGGTGGCGGCCGGCACCGAGCTGCCCGCCCAGAGCTTCCCCGTCACCCGGGCCACGCTCGTGCGATACGCGGGCGCCTCCGGGGACTTCAACCCCATCCACTGGAACGAGCGGTTCGCCCGCGAGGTCGGCCTGCCCGACGTCATCGCGCACGGCATGTTCACGATGGCCGAGGCGCTGCGGGTGGTGACCGACTGGACCGGCGACCCCGGCGCGGTGCTGGAGTACGGGGTGCGCTTCACCAAGCCCGTGGTGGTGCCCAACGACGACGCCGGCGCGGTGATCGACGTCACCGGCAAGGTCGCGGCCAAGCTGGACGACGAGGCGCGCACGGTGCGGGTGGACCTCACCGCGCACAGCGCCGGCCAGAAGGTGCTCGGCATGTCCCGCGCGGTGGTCAGGCTCGCCTGAGACCGGGGACCGGCCCGGCACTTGACTTAGTTAGTGATTGGCCACTAACTTTGTCGGCATGGCCAGGGAGAGCGCTCGGATGAGCGCGGAGGAGCGGCGCGAGAGCGTGGTGCGCGCCGCCATCACCGAGTTCGCCAAGGGCGGGTACTCGGGCACCTCCACCGCCGCGATCGCGCGCCGGGTGGGGGTCTCGCAGCCGTACCTGTTCCGGCTCTTCCCCGACAAGCGCGCCCTCTTCCTGGCCGCCGCCCGGCGCTGCACCGACGAGATCCGGGAGGCGTTCGAGCGGGCCGCCGACGGGCTGGACCCGGAGGCGGCCAGGGACGCGATGTCGCACGCCTACGTGGAGCTCATCGCCGACCGGGACCGGCTGCTGTTCCAGATGCAGATGTACGTCGCGGTGGCCGCGGCCGAGGCGGCCGGCGACCACGAGTTCGGCGCCCGGTTGCGCGACGCCTGGGTGGAGCTGTGGGACTCGTCCCACCTCGCGCTCGGCGCCGACGACGAGGAGACGGGGTCGTTCTTCGGCACCGGCATGTTGATCAACGTCCTGCTGGCGCTCGGCGTACCCGCCGGCCACCGGGCCTGGCAGTCCTGCGACATCTACGCCGAACATCCGGCCGAGCACCCGCCCGGGCAGTCCCCGGACCCGCACTCCGACCACCGCCCGAAGCGGCACGCCTGAACTCGCCCGTTCACTGACCGCGCACACGTGCGCACCCGAAAGTTATTGAGTAATCACTACTTAGCGACCCCGGGAGGGGCCATGACCGACCGGACATCACCGCCGCCCACCGCGCCGGCCCAACGCGCCGTCGTGGTGTGGACACTGCTGATCACCGGTGCCGCCACCTTCATGGCGGCGCTCGACAACCTGGTGGTCACCACCGCGCTGCCCGTGATCCGCGACGACATCGGCGGGGACATCGCCGACCTGGAGTGGATCGTCAACGGCTACACCCTGCCGTTCGCCTGCCTGCTGCTGCTCGGCGCCGCGCTCGGCGACCGCTTCGGCCGCCGCCGGCTCTTCGGCCTCGGCGTCCTGCTCTTCACCCTCGCCTCGGCGGCCGCGGCGGTGGCCGGGTCCCCCGGCGAACTGATCGCCGCCCGCGCGGCCCAGGGCGCGGGCGCCGCCATCCTGATGCCGATCAGCCTCACCCTCATCTCCGCCGCGGTCCCCGCGGAGCGGCGCGGCGCCGCGTTCGGCATCTGGGGCGCGGTGCAGGGTGTCGCGGTCGCCGGCGGCCCGCTGGTCGGCGGCGCCATCACCGAACACCTGGCCTGGGAGTGGATCTTCTGGCTGAACGTGCCGATCGGCCTCGCGCTGCTGCCGCTGGTCCGCACCCGGCTCGTCGAGAGCCGCGGCTCCAACAACCGCCTCGACCTGCCCGGCACCGCGCTGGCGAGCGCCGGCCTGTTCGGCGTGGTGCTGTCCATCGTCCGGGGCAACGAGCACGGCTGGACGTCGCCCTCGGTGCTCGCCGGCTTCGTGCTCGGCGGCCTGCTGCTGGTCGCGTTCGTCGGCTGGGAACTGCGCGCGAGGACGCCGATGCTGCCCATGCGGTTCTTCCGGTCCCGCGCGTTCACCACGGTCAACGCGGCGAGCCTGCTGATGTTCGCCGGGATGTTCGGCTCGATCTTCCTGCTGACCCAGTTCCTCCAGCTGATCCAGGGATACTCGCCCTCCGAGGCCGGGCTGCGGATGCTGCCCTGGACCGCCATGCCGATGCTGGTCGCGCCCCTCGCCGGGGCGCTCACCGACCGCATCGGCGGCCGGCCCATCGTCGCCACCGGACTGCTGCTGATGGCCGTCGCGCTCGGCTGGCTCGCGCTGCTCGCCGAGCCGGACGTGAGCTACGCCAGCCAGATACCGGCCTTCGTGCTCGGCGGCACCGGGATGGCGATGTTCTTCGCCCCGACCGGGGCGATGGTGATGGCCTCGGTGGCCGAGAGCGAACAGGGCATCGCCTCCGGGGTCAACAACGCGCTGCGCGAGGTGGGCGGCGCCCTCGGGGTGGCGGTGCTGGCCTCGGTCTTCACCGCCCAGGGCGGCTACGAGACGCCGCAGGCGTTCACCGACGGCCTGGTCCCGGCGCTGTGGGTGGGGGTCGTGGCGCTCGTCACCGCGGGCCTCGTGATCCTGCTCGGCCCCGGGCGCACCCGGCAGGTCGCGGCGGCCGGTGTGCCCGACGCCGTCAGCGCTCCGGCCGCCGACGAACGCGTTCCGGTGAAGGTATAGCGTTCAACCTGTGGCGGCCCGTCCCGGGACGGGCCGCCATCTCCATTCCGGCTCCATCCCGGCGCCATCCGGCTCCGCCCGCTCGCCACAACCAGCCGCCTAGCGCACGAACTTGTACCCCACGCCGCGCACCGTCACCAGCCAGCGGGGGTTCGCCGAGTCCGGCTCGATCTTCTCCCGCAGCCGCTTGACGTGCACGTCCAGCGTCTTGGTGTCGCCGACGTAGTCCGCGCCCCAGACCCGGTCGATCAGCTGCAGCCGGGTCAGCACCCGGCCGGCGTTCCGCAGCAGCACCGCGAGCAGGTCGAACTCCCGCAGCGGCAGCTCGACCGGGCGGCCGCCCACCGCGACCTCGTGCCGCTCCACGTCCATCCGCACCGGGCCCGCCTCCAGCGTGGACGGGTCCTCCTCCTCCCACCACTCGCCCCGGCGGCGAAGCACCGCGCGGATCCGCGCCACCAGCTCCCGCGGGGAGAACGGCTTGGTCACGTAGTCGTCGGCGCCCACCTCCAGACCCACGACCCGGTCGGTCTCGCTGTCCCTGGCGGACACGATGATGACCGCGACCCGGGAACGGCTCCGCAGCTGCCGGCACACCTCGATGCCCGACCGGTCCGGCAGCGTGAGGTCGAGGAGGACCAGATCGGCGCCCGAACGCTCCAGCTCCTCCAGGCCGGCCCGCGCGGTGCCCGCCGTGCGCACCTCGAACGCCTCCGCGCGCAGCACGAGCTCCAGCACCTCGCGGATCGGCTCGTCGTCGTCGACGACGAGGATCCGGGTCACCGTCGGTCCCCGTGGACAGTCCCCACGACGGCCCTCCCTCATCCGGCGCACGCCGGCGCGCGGCGTGACGCGTCCGCGTCTCCGCTGACTACACTCCGGACCCGCCCACCGGGTTGCACGGCGGCGACCGGGACGGCGGTGCGGGACTGACCTGGCCGACGGGGCTGACGGGCGGAGAGCGGCCCGGTGCGGTCGTAAGCTGGGCGGGTGCAGGTGATCCCCGATGCCCCGCTCGCGCCGCTGACCACGCTGCGGCTCGGCGGCCCCGCGCGACGGCTCGTCGTCGCCGAGACCGACGAGGAGGTCGTCGAGACCGTCCGCGCGGCCGACGCCGAGCGACGGCCGCTGCTCCTCGTCGGCGGCGGCAGCAACCTCGTCGTCGCCGACGCCGGCTTCTCCGGCACCGCCCTCCGCATCGCCACCGCCGGTTTCCGGCTGGACGGCAACCACCTGGAGCTCGCCGCCGGCGAGAACTGGTCGGCCGCCGTCGCCCGCACCGTCGAGGCCGGCCTCGCCGGCGTCGAGTGCCTGGCCGGCATCCCCGGCAGCGCCGGCGCCACGCCGATCCAGAACGTCGGCGCCTACGGCCAGGAGGTGTCAGGCGTCCTCACCGAGGTGGTGGCCTACGACCGGACCGCCGACCGCACCGTCACCCTGCCGGCGGCCGACTGCGGCCTCGCCTACCGGCACAGCCGCTTCAAGGCCGACCCCGAGCGCTTCGTGGTGCTGCGGGTCCGGTTCGCGCTGGAGGACGCCGACGGGCTGTCCGCGCCCGTGCGCTACGCCGAGACCGCCCGCGCGCTCGGCGTGCGCCCCGGCGGACGGGTGCCGGTGGCCGACGCCCGGGAGACGGTGCTGAAGCTGCGCAGTGGCAAGGGCATGGTCCTCGACCCGGAGGACCACGACACCTGGTCCGCCGGCTCCTTCTTCACCAATCCGGTGCTCGACGAGGCCGGGTACGCCGCCTTCCTGGCCCGCGTCGAGCGGCGCCTCGGCCCGGACACGGCGCCGCCCAGCTACCCCGCGGGCGAGGGCCGGGTGAAGACCTCCGCGGCCTGGCTGATCGACCGGGCCGGTTTCCCCAAGGGCCACGGCACCGGACCCGCCCGCATCTCCGGCAAGCACACCCTGGCGCTCACCAACCGCGGCGGCGCCCGCACCGCCGACCTGCTCGCACTGGCCCGGGAGGTCAGGGACGGCGTCCGGGACGCCTTCGGCATCACCCTGGTCAACGAGCCGGTGCTGGTCGGCGTCGAGCTCTAGCCCCGCCGGCGGCGCCCGGGCGGGTTGGGGTTCGCAAGGGCGCATCACCCTGGTCAACGAGCCGGTGCTGGTCGGCGTCGAGCTCTAGCCGGGACCGGGTGGGCTCAGCTCGACAGCCAGGCGTCGATCTCCACCAGCAGCTTCTCGCGCACCTCCTGCGGCGCCGCCGAACCCCGCACCGACTGCCGGGCCAGCTCCGCCAGCTCCGCGTCCGTGAACCCGTGGTGCTCCCGGGCGATCTCGTACTGCGCCGCCAGCCGGGAGCCGAACAACAGCGGGTCGTCCGCCCCCAGCGCCATCGGCACGCCCGCCTCCCACAGCGTCCGCAGCGGCACCTCGGGCAGGCTCTGGTACACCCCGAGGGCGACGTTCGAGGCCGGGCACACCTCGCAGGTCACCCCGGCCTCGGCCAGCCGGGTCAGCAGCACGGGGTCCTCGGCCGCCCGCACGCCGTGCCCGATCCGGCTGGCCCGCAGGTCGTCCAGGCAGTCCCGGACGCTGATCGGGCCCGACAACTCGCCGCCGTGCGGCGCCGCCAGCAGCCCGCCGTCCCTGGCGATCGCGAAGGCCCGGTCGAAGTCCCGGGCGAAACCGCGGCGTTCGTCGTTGGACAGGCCGAACCCGACGATGCCGCGGTCCCGGTAGCGGACCGCCAGCCGGGCCAGCGTGCGGGCGTCCAGCGGATGCTTGATCCGGCTGGCCGCGACCAGCACCCGCATGCCCAGACCCGTCTCCCGCATCGTGGTGTCCACCGCGTCCAGGATGATCTCCAGGGCCGGGATCAGCCCGCCGAGCCGGGGGGCGTACGACGTCGGGTCGACCTGGATCTCCAGCCAGCGCGAGCCGTCCCGTAGGTCCTCCTCGGCCGCCTCGCGGACCAGGCGCTGGATGTCCTCCGGGGCGCGCAGGCAGGATCGCGCGAGGTCGTAGAGCCGCTGGAAGCGGAACCAGCCGCGTTCGTCCGTGGCGCGCAGCCGGGGCGGCTCGCCGCCGGTCAGCGCCTCCGGCAGCCGCACGCCGTACCTGTCCGCCAGTTCGAGGAGCGTGCCGGGCCGCATCGAGCCCGTGAAGTGCAGGTGGAGATGGGCCTTGGGCAGCAGCCTGATGTCGCGAGCACGTGCCATCCGCAGATAGTGCCGCATGACGCGGGAGGGTGGGTAATCACCCACCCTCCCGCGTGCGCCCCGCGCGCGGCCCACGCCGCGCGCTCTGCCGTGCGTTCTGCGCGCCCTGCTGCTAGCCGAGCAGCTTCTGCATCCGGGAGACGCCCTCGACCAGGTCGTCGTCGCCCAGCGCGTAGGACAGCCGCAGGTATCCCTCGGTGCCGAACGCCTCGCCCGGCACCACCGCGACCTCCGCCTCCTCCAGCAGCAGGCCGGCCAGCTCCATGCTGGTGGCCGGGCGCCGGCCGCGGATCTCCCGGCCCAGCAGGCCGCGGACCGACGGGTAGGCGTAGAACGCGCCCTCCGGCTCCGGGCAGGTCACGCCGTCGATCTCGTTCAGCATCCGCACGATCGTCCGGCGCCGGCGGTCGAACGCCTCGCGCATCGCCGCCACCGCCTCCAGATCGCCGGTGACGGCGGACAGCGCGGCGGCCTGGGCGACGTTGCTGACGTTGGAGGTGGCGTGCGACTGGAGGTTCGCCGCCGCCTTCACCACGTCCTTGGGACCGATCAGCCAACCCACCCGCCAGCCGGTCATCGCGTACGTCTTGGCGACGCCGTTGACCACGACGCAGCGCTCGGCCAGCTCCGGCACCGCCTCGGGCATCGAGGAGAACCGCGCGTCGCCGTACACCAGGTGCTCGTAGATCTCGTCGGTCAGCACCCACAGCCCGTGCTCCACGGCCCAGCGGCCGATCGCCTCGACCTGCTCGCGCGGGTACACCGCGCCCGTGGGGTTCGACGGCGACACGAAGAGCAGCACCTTGGTGCGCTCGGTGCGGGCCGCCTCCAGCTGCTCCACGGAGGCCAGGTAGCCGGTGGTCTCGTCGGTGACCACCTCGACGGGGACGCCGCCGGCCAGCCGGATCGACTCGGGGTAGGTGGTCCAGTACGGAGCGGGCACGATCACCTCGTCGCCCGGGTCGAGCAGCGCGGCGAACGCCTCGTAGATCGCCTGCTTGCCGCCGTTGGTGATCAACACCTGGGCGGGCTCGACCCGATAGCCGGAGTCGCGCAGCGTCTTGGCGGCGACCGCCTCCCGCAACTCGGGCAGGCCGCCCGCCGGCGTGTACCGGTGGAACCGGGGCTCCCGGCAGGCCGCCACCGCAGCCTCGACGATGTAGTCGGGGGTGGGGAAGTCCGGCTCGCCCGCGCCGAAGCCGACCACGGGGCGGCCGGCGGCGCGCAGCGCCTTCGCCTTGGCGTCCACGGCGAGGGTCGCGGACTCGGAGATGGCGCCGACCCGGGTCGAGACCCGGCGCGCGGTGGGTGCGGACTCAGCGGGGGAGGGAATTGCGGCACTCATAGGGGCATCGTCCCAGAATCCGCCACGGGCCGGCACGGGTGTTCCGACGAACGAGATCGACAACGAGATCGACGCGCGTGCCCCGAGCACGTACACTCGTGCCTCGTTGGTCCCTCACCCACCGTTGTCGTCCGGCTCCCCGGATGTCGGCATCATTGGATAGGGTAGGTTGAGGGTTCACACCTAGGGTCGTAGCTCAATTGGTAGAGCACTGGTCTCCAAAACCAGCGGTTGGGGGTTCAAGTCCCTCCGGCCCTGCTGCACGCGTAGTACGTACTGCCATGCAAGCCGTCCGGGTGGCCGGGCGGCTTATGACCATGACCGGGATCAGGTGAGGACGAGTGGCTGGGATCACGGACTCCGTTGAGGCGCCAGAGCCCCGCGGAGACAAGGCCGGTCGCCGAGGCAGGCGGGCGAAGCGCGGACCGCTGGGCAGGCTCGGCCTGTTCTACCGGCAGGTCATCGCCGAGCTCCGCAAGGTCGTCTGGCCCTCGCGTCGCCAGTTGTCCACCTACACCACCGCGGTGATCGTCTTCGTGATCATCGTCATCTGCATCCTGACCGTGCTTGACTGGGGATTCAGCCGAGGCGTCGAGTGGATCTTCGGCTGATCACGTTCCACCCCCGAACCGGAAAGTCAGGAAGAAGCAGCTACCGTGTCTGACCCGTCTGAGCCGAACCAGAACGACGCCGCTCCCGCCGCCGAGGGCGACGACACCGCGAGCGACATTGTCGAGGCAGCGGACACCGTTGACCAGGCCGAAGCTGCCGACGCCGCGGCGGGTCAGCCCGCCGAGGAGGAAGCCCTGCACGTGGAGAACGTGCTGGGTGAGGCGACGCCCGAGGACGCCGACGAGGCCGAGGACGAGGCTGAGGACGCCGACGAGGCTGAGGAAGCCGAGGACGCCGAGGAGGCCGCCGCCGCGGAGGAGCCCGAGGAGCCGGTCGACCCGGTGGCCCAGCTCCGCGACGAGCTGCGGGTGCTGCCCGGCGAGTGGTACGTCGTGCACACGTACGCCGGGTACGAGAACCGCGTCAAGACCAACCTGGAGCAGCGGGCCGTCTCGCTCAACGTCGAGGACTACATCTTCCAGGTCGAGGTGCCGCAGGAGGAGGTCGTCCAGATCAAGAACGGCGACCGCCGCACCATCAAGCAGAACAAGCTCCCCAGCTACGTGCTGGTTCGCATGGACCTGACGAACGAGTCCTGGGGCGTGGTGCGGAACACTCCGGGCGTCACGGGCTTCGTCGGCAACGCCTACGACCCGTACCCGCTGACCCTGGACGAGATCGTCAAGATGCTCGCCCCCGAGGCCGAGCAGAAGGCCGCCGCCGAGGCGGCCGAGGGCGGCGCCCCGACCGCCGGCCGCAAGGTCGAGGTCCAGGTCCTGGACTTCGAGGTCGGCGACTCCGTGACCGTCACCGACGGCCCGTTCGCCACCCTCCAGGCGACGATCAACGAGATCAACCCCGACTCCAAGAAGGTCAAGGGCCTCGTCGAGATCTTCGGCCGCGAGACCCCGGTCGAGCTCAGCTTCGACCAGATCCAGAAGAACTAGCCGCCCAACGGCGCCGGAAGCGCCCCTGTCCCACGGTTTCCGCCGTGGGACAGGGGCGCTTCCGCGTCAGCGGGCCGTCTCCGGGCCGTCACACCGCTCGCAGGACGCCGGGTCCTCGCCGTCTTCGACGAGGACCACCCGTACCTCGCCGGAGGGGAGGAACGGGACGTCCGCCTCCGCGCTTTCGCACGCTGGGCTCGGCAGGGCGGGCGGTCCCGGAACCGGTGAGGCCGAGGCGGGCGTCTCGTGCCACGACGGGGAACGGGGAACGGGGGCGCGGGACGTGGTGGCTGGAGTGGGCGCGGGGCGGCGAGCCGGGGGCCCGTCCCGGATGACGATGCTGGGCGGGGCGGCGCTGCTGGCGCTGGTGGCCACGACGCTGCTGGTGGTCGATCGGGGCGGCAGCGGGCCGGCGGAGGTGTGGCGGACGCCGGCCACCGACGCGGACGTGGGCCGTGACGCGGATCTCGCGCTGTGGCTCGACGGTTCGGTGCTCACCCGCGTCACCCCGACCCATGTCACCGGGTTCGACGCCGCCGAGGGCGGCCGGCTGTGGGAGGCCGACGAGCCGGCGGAGACGCGCGCGGTCTGCGCGGCGAGCGAGGGGACCAACGACGACGGCATCGGCGCGGTGCTCTACACCTTCGACGGCGACGACGAGGAGTGCCGCCGGCTCGGCGTCATCGACACCCGGAACGGCGGCTCGTTGCTGTGGTCGACGGATCTCCGCGACAGCACGGACGACGTCGACGAGTCGTGGTGGACGGGCGGCGACTCCGCGGTGACGGTGACCGAGAGCACGGTCTCCGTGTCCGCCGTCCCGTTCACCGGCTTCGACAGCTTCCGCCGCTACGACCTCGCGACGGGCGACGAGGCGCCCGCGCTCGAACTGCCGGACACGGACTGCCCGGGGGACGCGGTCCCGAACGACCTCGTCGGCCACGACGACGCGCGCGTCGTCGTGGTGACCAGCTGCGAGCCCTGGACGGACGGGGAGTCGGTGGCCTCGTGGACGAGCGTGTTCGACGCGGACAGCGGCGAGTTGCTGTGGACCCGGGAACAACCCGTCACCGAGCCGGTCCTGGGCGTCGTTTCGGGGGAGCCGCTGATCCTGCACGAGGGCCTGCGCTCGGTGTCCCCGACGACGGGCGAGCTGCTGGGCGGGCGTCTGGCGGCGTACTCGGACACGGGCGAGCCGCTCTGGCGGCTCGACCGGGAGGATGCCGACAGCGGGGGGCAACGCGTCGTGCAGGCGCTGGCGGACGGCGTGCTGGTCCAGGAGACGCTCACGGAGGAGGGCGACCGGCGGGGCGAATTCGCCGGCTACGACCTGGGCAGCGGCGAGCGGCGGTGGCGGACCCGGGTCCCCGAGTCGTCCGAGTTCCTCGGCGTGGCCGGCGACACGGGACAGGCGCTGCTCGGCGCGTACGCGTTCGACCGCGACGACGGCGGGCGGATGACGCTGACCTGGCTGGACCTGTCGGACGGCGCGACGCGGGAGTTCGGGACGGTGCCGTTCCCGCTGGAGGGCGGCGACGACCCGACGGCCCTCGTCGCCTTCGACGAGGACCGCCTCTACTTCGCCGGGAACGTCGAGCGGGAGTTCCAGCTGCGCGCCTACGACCGCTGAGCCCCGGAGCTCCGGAACGGCTTCAGGGCGCGGCGAGCAGGGCGCGGACGTCGGCCGCCCTGGCGGTGCGCCACTGCGCCTCGTAGAGGGCGAGCGCGCGGTGCCTGGCCTCGCGGGCCTCCGCGGGGTGGCCGAGGGCGTCGTGGGACTCGGCGAGGCGGATCAGCGTGTCGGCCGCGGCGTACCGGTCGCCGAGCCGGTCGAGGCTGAGCGCCAGGGACCGCCGGTAGTAATCCGCGGCCCGGTCGTGCCGGTCGGCGCACTGCTCGATGTAGCCGAGGCTGTCCAGGGTGGCGGCGACGCCGAAGTGGTTGTCGTGCTCGCCGAAGAGCCGCAGCGCCTCCTCGCAGTGGGCCGACGCCGCGTCCAGGCGGCCGAGGGTGGCCTCCACCCAGCCCAGCGCGTTGCACGTGTTCGCCTCCCGGACCGGGTCGCCGAGGGTCCGGTGCAGGTCGCGGGCCCGGCGGAAGTGGCGCAGGGCCCGTTCGTCGTCGCCGTGCTCGTGCCAGGCGTTGGCCAGGGCGTAGTGGGCGGCGGCCTGGCCGCGGACCTCGCCGAGCCGTTCCAACTCCACGAGTCCCAGGTCGAGATGGCGAAACGCGTCGGTGAGCTGCCCGGAGTAGCCCAGCGCGTGCCCCAGCCGCTGCCGGGCCAGGGCGCGGGGCAGGGGGTCGTCGAGCGATTCGGCGCTCGCCAACGCCGCCCGCCAGGTGGCGATGTGCTCGTGCACCAGGCCCCACCGCAGCTGGTAGGTGTCCAGGGACCAGGCGAGCCGCCAGGCGCTGAGGTGCCAGCCGCGGCCCTGGGCGGCCTGGAGCACCGCGCGCAGCACCTCGTGTTCGGCCCGGAACCACACGAGCGCCGCCTCGGCGTCGGTCGGCCGCAGGGGCAGGCTGTCCGGCGCCGGCTCGCCGGGCTCGAACGGCGTCGGGTACGGGTCGAGCAGCGCGTCGGCCCGGTACGCGGTGAACAGATGGTGGTCGGTGAGCCGCCGCAGCGCCGGCTCGCCGACCTCGGCGGGCAGCCCGGCGCCGCGCTCCGCCGCGTACAGCCGGGTCAGGTCGTGCATCCGGTACCGGCCGGGGAGGTGCTCGGCGACCAGATGGGCGGTCCGCAGGGAACGCAGCAGCGCCCGGGCCCGCGAGGGCGGCACGCCGAGCAGCGCGGCGGCGGCCGGCAGCCCGATGTCCGGGCCCGGGGCGAGGCCGAGCAGCGCGAACGCCCGGGCCTGGTCGGGGCGGAGGGCGCGGTGCGAGGCGGCGAGCACGGTGCGCAGGTCCAGGCTGATGTCGCCCGAGTCGAGCGCGTCCAACTGTCCGCCGGACTCGCGCAGTTCCTCGGCGAGGTCGGCGAGTGAGGCGCCCGGCTCCGCCAGCGCCCGCGCGGCGAGGATGCCGATCGCCAGCGGCAGGCCGGCGCAGCGCGCCAGGAGCGCGGCGGCGCTGTCCGGTTCGGCGGCGAGGCGTGCCGCGCCGAGGTGGCGGCCGAGCAGGGCGCGGGCCTCCGCCTCGGGCAGCGCGTCGAGGCCGAGCAGCCGGGCGCCGTGCGTGGTGGCGAGGCCGACGAGCTGGTGGCGGCTGGTGACCAGCGCCACCGACGCCGAGCCGCCCGGCAGCAGCGGCGTCACCTGCGCGACGTCGCGGGCGTTGTCGAGCAGCACCAGCAGCCGGCGTCCCGCGGTCAGGCCGCGGTAGAGCGCGGCCAGGCCGTTGAGGTCGGCCGGCGTCGCGCCGTCCTCCGCGCCGAGCGCGCCGAGGAAACCGCGCAGCACCACCGCGGGGTCCGTCGGTTCCTCGGCGGCGTGGAAGCCGTTCAGGTCCGCGTACAGCACCCCGTCGGCGAAACGCTCCTGGTTGCGGTGGGCCCAGCACAGGGCCAGCCAGGTCTTGCCGACCCCGCCGGCGCCGGAGATCACCGCCGCCGCCGGTCCCGGATCGGCGCCTGGTTCGGTTCCCGGTTCGGCGCCGGATTCGGCGGCTGGTTCGGAGCTGAGCAGCGGCCCGAGCTCGGCCAGCTCCCGTTCCCGCCCGGTGAACAGCGCAGGCATCGCCGGAAGTTGACGCGGCACGCCGGGGGTGGGCGGCACCGTGGGAGCCGCCGTCCGGACGGCGCGGGGAGCGGGCGCCTCCAGGGCCGGGTCCGCGGTGAGGATCCGCTGGTGCAGCCGCCGCAGCCGCTCGCCCGGATCGGCGCCCAGCGCCTCGGCGAGTTGCCCGCGCACCGTCCGGTACTCGGCCAGCGCGTCCCCGGCCCGCCCGCTGCGGTAGAGCGCGAGCATCACCTGCCGGGCCACCCGCTCGTCCAGCGGGTGCTCCCGGCGCCTCGCGAGCAGGCCAGGCAGCAGGTCGGCGTGCCTGCCGAGCTCCAGCTGGGCGTCGCACAGGTCCAGTTCGGCGGCGAGCCGCTCGGCGGCCAGGCTGTCGCACAGCGCGTTGAACCAGGGGGTGTCGGGCGCGGGGACCGTGTCCCCGTCCCAGAGGCCGAGGGCCTCCCGGAAGCCGGCCGCCGAGCGTTCCGCGGTGTCGGCCGCCCGGGCCGTCGCCACCAGGGCGCGGAACCGGTGCAGGTCCACGGCCCGTTCGTCCACGGACAGCACGTAGCCGCGCTCCCGCCGTCCGATGGCGGTGTCCTCGGCCGCGACCAGCGCCCGGCGCAGCCGCGACACGTAGGAGTAGAGCGTGGTCTCGGCCCGCTGCGGCAGCCGGCTGCCCCACACCCGCTCGGCCAACTGCCCTATGCCGACCGTGCGGTTGGCGTCCACCAGCAGCGCCGCCAGCACGTGCCGCTGCCGGGCGTGCCCGATGTCCACCCGCCGGCCGTCGATCCGCGCCTCCACGGCGCCCAGTACCCCGAACTCGGTTGCCAAGGCGGCGACCCCCGTCCCACTCGTGTGCGTTCTCCCGCACCGCCCTTACAGCCCTAACAGCCCTGACCTGGCGGTTCAAGATTCCTGGGCCCGCACCGGGTGTCCCGGACAGTCCGGACAGCCCGGACACCCCCGCGACACCCCTCCGAGCTGCGGATTCATGGTCGCCTTCCGTCCTTCTCAAGCCGGCCGTCAAGGCCGCCGCGCCAGGGTGTGCCCTGTGCGACGCCGTCAACCGACAGCCGTCAACAGGCAGCCGCCAACCGACAGCGTCAAACGACACCGTCAACCGACAGCGAAAGAAGGCTGGATCATGCAGGAGAACGTCACCGAGGACCTTCTCGGCCGCTACGACGAGCTGGAGCTCATCGAGCTGGGCGAGGCCGACACCCACGGCGGCACCACGCCCTGGACCCCGGCCACCCCGGGCATCACCGCGACGATCAGCAACGCGGCCTGCCCCACCGCCCCGGTCTGGTGCGACTGACCCACGGCACGACAGACGACGGGGGCCCGCCCGGGCCCCCGTCCCGCCGCGCCGCCCCGTCCGGCCACGACGCTTCTGCGAGTCAATGACATGAGAACTCTGCTCGGCGGCCGCGCCAGCGCGCGCCGCGTGCCGACGACCACCCAGGTGGCACAGACCGAATGCGGCCTGTGCTGCTGTGTCTCCCTGCTGCGGTACCACGGCCGCGCCGAGGACGTGTCCAGCGCGCGCCGCGACATGGACGCCGGGCGGGACGGGCTGAGCGCCGAACAGCTCGTCCGCTTCCTGCGCCTGCGCGGCATGGAGGTGAAGCTGTACCGCGCCCGGAACGTGCGGGCGCTGGCCCGTTTCACGGAGCCCGTCATCCTCTACTGGGAGAACCACCACTTCGTCGTCCTGGAGGACTTCGACGGCCGGCGCGCGGTCGTCATGGACCCGGCGGTCGGCCGGCGGCGGCTCGACGCGGCCGAACTGGCGGCCGGTTTCGGGGGAGTGGCCATCCACGCCGTGCCGGGCCCCGGATTCCTGCGAGTGCGGCGCCGGTTCCTGGAGGAGTGGCGGCGCGTGCCGCTCTTCGCGGAGGGCGCGCGCGGCCGCCTCGCCCTGGTGGGGCTGCTCTCCTGCAGCGGCTACGCCACCGTGCTCGGCATCCCGGTGCTGACCCAGTGGGCCGTCGACCGGTACGCCCGCTGGTACGGGGCGGCCGATCTGGCGTTCGTGGTCTCCCTGGTGGCCGCGGTCGCCGCCGCCTACTTCGCCGTCCAGCTCGTCAGGACGATCGTCCTGTCGTCGGTGGTGGCGCTCCTGGGCGAGCATCTGATGACCCACACCTTCGGCAGACTGCTCGCGCTGCCCTACGCGTTCTTCGGCACCCGACCACCGGGCGAGCTCCTGTACCGGCTCGGCAGCGTCAACATGGTGCGGGACCTGCTGTCCACCCGGGTGGCCCAGGGCATCCTCGACCTGGGCACGCTGGTCTTCCTCTCCGGCTATCTGCTCACCGTGGAGTGGCGCCTCGGGCTCCTCGTGATGGCGCTGTTCCTGCTCAACGCCGCCTATCTGGTGGCGACCCGCACCCGGGTGGCCGAGGCGGTCGACGCGGAGATCAGCCAGCTGAGCAAGAGCCAGTCGACCCAGCTCGACGCGATCGTCTCCATCCCGACCATCAAGATGGGCGGCTACGCCCAGCAGTTCCTGGCCAACTGGGGAACGGTGTACGCCGCCTCGCTCGACGCGATGCGGACCCGGATGCGGCTCCAGCAGGGCTGGATCGCCGGGGTCACCGGCACCACCCAGATGTTCGGTCCGATCCTGATGCTGCTGGCGGGCCTGCACCTGGTCAGCCGCGGGCAGGTGTCCATCGGCGCGGCCATCGCCGTCCAGGCCGCCTCGGCCACCTACTTCGCGCTGGCCAGCTCGGTCTTCCGGACCTGGACCGAGTTCGCCGAGGCGTCCCGGCACATGGCCCGGCTGAACGACATCAACGACACCCCGCCCGAGTCCGCCGGCGGCTCCCTGACCCGCCTGCCGTCGACGGCCATCCGCCTGGAGCACGTCAGCTTCCGCTACACCCGGGACGGCGAGGACGTCGTCCGGGACGTCTCGCTGGACATCGACGCCGGCTCCCGCGTCGCCCTCGTCGGCGCCTCCGGATCCGGCAAGAGCACCCTGGGCCGGATCATCTGCGGCCTGTACGAACCGTCCGGCGGAACGGTCAGGTTCGGCGGCCGGGACCTGCGCGAGTACCAACGTGACGCGCTGCGGCGGCAGATCGGCTACATCCCGCAGGAGGTGCACCTGCACAACCGCACCATCCTGGAGAACCTGACCCTGGGCGCCGACCTCTCGCCCGGGGAGGTGCGGGAGTTCTGCGACCGCGCCGGCATCCTCGACTTCGTCGACGACCTGCCCATGGGGCTCAACACCCTGGTGTCGGAGATGGGCGTCAACTTCTCCGGCGGCCAGCGCCAGCGGCTCGCCATCGTCCGGGCGCTCCTGCGGCGTCCCTCGATCCTCCTCCTCGACGAGGCGACCGCCGCGCTCGACACCGTCAACGAACGGCGGGTGGCGCGGATCACCGAGGAACTGGGCGTGACCCAGGTGATCATCGCGCACCGCCTGGCGACCATCAGGTCCGCCGACCGCATCCACGTGCTCCACCGCGGCCGCGTCGTCGAGCAGGGCAGCCACACCGAGCTGCTCAGGAACGGCCCCGTCTACCGCGACCTGTACCTGGACCATCACCCCGAAGCCCTGGTGGGAGGCGAATGACAGTGACCACACCGACCACACCGACCACACCGACCACACCGAGCGCACCACGTGTGTCGCTCACGGCGTTTCTTCCGTTCTACCGGCACCTCGTGGCCGAGCACACCGTACGGGCCGCCGTGCGCGCCGCCGCCGCACCCGTCGTGCACCCCGACCGGCTCGACGAGGTGCTCGACTCCCTCCACGACGCGCTGACCCGCGCCGTGGAGGGACACGCCTACCGCATGCTGATCGGCGCGTTCCACGACTTCCGCGGCAGGTTCGGACTGCCCGCGTCCGCCGACAGCGACGAGGCCCTCCGGCGGTTCTCCCGGACCCTGGAGGACCCGGCCGCGTGCCGCCGGATCCTCGCCGACCACCCCGTGTTCGCCGAGCGGGTCGGGACGGTCCTGCGCGACTCGCTGGCCGCGTACGCCGAGGTGTTCCGGGCGTACGCGGCCGACCTGCCCGCCCTGCGGGCCACCGGGCTGCTGCCCGCCGGCGAGGACGAGCGGCTGAGGTCCGTCTCCCTCGCCGGCTCCGACCTGCACAACGAGAGCCGGCAGGTCGTCGGCGTGCGGCTGGCCGGCGGCACCCGGCTGGTCTTCAAGCCGCGCCCGCTGACTCCCGACACGTTCGTCCGGGACCTGTACGCCGCGGCCGACCCGTACCTGCGGCACTCGCTGCGCGCGTGCCTGCCCGCGTCGGTCACCCGCGGCGGCCACGGGTGGCAGCAGTTCGTCGTCCCCGAGCCCATGGCCGCACCCGAACAGGCCGCCCGCTACTTCTACCGGTTCGGCGCGCTCTGCGCCGTCTTCGGGGCCATCGGCGCCTGCGACCTGCACCACGAGAACCTCATCGCGCGCGGCGAGCACCCCTGCGTGGTGGACACCGAGACGGTGCTGCGCCCCGACCCGCACGGCGCCGCCGACACCCTGCCCACCGCGCTGGTGGAGCGCCTCCAGCTCTCCGTCGCCACCACGATGCTGGTCCCCATGACCAACCCGGCGCCCCATGTCGACGTGCTGATGGCCGGCGTCGGCATCGCCGAACAGCAGTCCTCCGACATGCGACGGCCGGTCATCCGCCACGCCGGCACCGACGCCCTCGCCGTCGGCTGGGACACCGTCACCTACCAGCACGGGGGCAACGTGCCGCGGCTCGGCGAGGCGCCGCTGCGCGTCACCGACCACTACGCCGACGTGCGCGCCGGATACCTCGACGCGCTCGCGTTCGTCCGCGGCGACGGCCCGGGCAAGGTGCTCGACGCCCACCCCGACCTTCCCGTCCGCTGCCTGATCCGGTCGACCTCGGTCTACAGCCGGTACCTCGACGCCGCCACCCACCCGGCCTACCTGACCAGGGCCGAGGAGGCCGACCGGCTCTTCCGGCTGATGGACAGCTTCCCCGACCACATCCCGGCCGAGGCCGCCGGCTTCATCGGCACGGCGGAGCGTGCCTCGCTCGCCGTCGGCAACGTCCCGTACTTCACCACCCGCGCCGGCAGCCGGGAGATCGCGACGGCGCACGCCGGCTGCGCGGACGTCTACCGCCGGGCGCCCCTGGAGTTCGCCCGCGCGGGCGTCGCGGTCAACGCCGCGTGCAGCGACCGCGCCCACCAGTTCCTGCTGGAGGAGACCCTCGGCGAACTCGTCGGCGAGGAGCGTCCCGAGGGCCTCTCCGCGCAGAGCGTCTTCAGCGGGGACGGCCTCCGGATCGCCTCCGCCGGCACCTGGTGGCGTTCCGTCGCGGCCACGCTCGCGGACCTCGGGACCACGGTTGAGGGCCCCGCGGGCCCGGAGACCGGCTGGATCTGCGGCGTCGGCCCCGGCGACACGCCCACCCTCGCCCCGGGGAACTTCGTCGGCTTCCACGATGCGGGCGGCATCGTCACGTTCCTCGAACGGGCCGCGCGGCACGACCCCGCGCTGCGGACCGCGTACCGGAGCGCCTGGCGCGGCCTCGGGACGCTGCTGGCCGAGTACCGCGAAGGGCTGGCGCAGGCGCCCGAGTCGGTGTTCTCGGGCACCGCGTCCCGGCTGCTGTCGGCGCCGTCCCTGGTGACCGCGGACTGGCTGACCGGGCTGCTCGACACGATCGACGCACGGGCGGCGGCGGGCGAGGCGGGCCGCGACCTTTCCATGGGGCCGGCGGGACCGCTGATGGTCCTGCTCGCCCGGGCCGAGTCCGGCGCGCCGGGCGCGCGGTGCGACGAGGCGCGGCTGGTCCGGCTGCGCGATCTGGTCGTCGCCGGGCTCGGCGGGGCGCCCGCGGCCGAGTGGTGGGACGTGGCCCACGGAGAGCTGGGGCTGCGCTGGGCCTGCGCCCGCGCCGGGCGGGTGCTCGGCGATCCACGGCTGGTGCGGGAGTCGGCGGACTGGCTGCTGGCCAGGCTGGCCGAGAACCCTCCGGAGGACATGCGGCCGCCGCGGGCCGGCTGGTGCAAGGGCGCGGCCGGCCTCCTGCTGGCCTCGGCGGAGATCCTTAACGCCGCGGGACGCCGGGACCGGTTGGCCGGCGACTGGCTGGGGACCCTGCTGGCCCTGGCCACCCGGCTGCCCGACGAGGGGCCGGTGGACCTGTCCGTCTGCCACGGCACCAGCGGCGTGGTCCAGTCGCTGCTGGCCACCGCTCATCTCGTCGACGACGCCTCGCTGTCCGACCTGGCGCGGGCGTACCAGGAGCGCGTCCTCGGGGTGGCCAGGACCCGCGGCTTCCACACCGGGGTCGCGGGCCGCTCGTCCCTGCTGGGCTACCTGCTCGGCTGGGCCGGCGTCGGCGACACCGACGTGCTGCTGCACGCGTCCGCCGCGGGCCCGCCCTCCGCCGTGCCGGTCGCCCTGGCGGGCTGACCTGGCTGACCGGGCGGGTCGGGGTGGGTGGTCCAGCGCCCGGTCAGAACCAGCGGGGCAGCGCGGGCAGTGGCGCCGGGGCGGTGAGGCCGCCGGTGCCCCGGCCGGTCAGCCAGCGGACCAGGTCGGCCATGGTGCCGGTGACGGTCAACGGGTCGCGGCCCTGGGTGGTGAGCGCGTCGTCGCGGTCGGTCGGGGCGAGCACGAGCGCCGGCGCGTCCTCGCCGCGGCGCCGCCAGGCCGCCAGCACGTCGGCCGCCAGCCGGTCCAGCATCGCGGGCGGCACATCGCGGAACGTGCCGCCGTTGCCGAGGTCGACGGCGTGCACCCACACCTCGCGCGCCCGCATCCACGCCGTCTCGCGCGCCGGAACGGTGCGCCCCTGTGCGGTCCTGATCTCGGCGTCCCAGGCGGCCGGCGGCAGGTCGCGCCATTCGACGTTCAGGTGCACCTCCGCGTGGGCGACGAGGTGACGCAGCGCGCGGGCGGGCAACGAGGCGCCCTCGGCGATCTCGGCGGCGCGTCGTTCGGGCGTGGCGTACATCGGGGTGACCACGCCCGTCCTGGCCCAGGCGCAGAGCCGGGTCAGGGCGCGGGCGTTGTAGCCGACATGCGCGGTCAGGGCGCGGCGGTCCCAGCCGGGCAGCAGGCTCGGCCCGTCCAGGCCCTCGGGTCCCGCGTCGGCCAGTTCACCGAGCTTCCTGGCGAAGTAGGCGGTGCCGGTCCTGGCCCAGAACAGCTCGGCGTGTGGGGCGTTGGGCGCGTCCTCGCGGGCGCCGCGGCCCTGGCGGGCGCGCAGCTCCGCGCGCGCCCGCGCCAGGTACTCGCCGGTGGTGGCTTCCGTCATCGCCCGTCCGCCAGCACGAGGTTGGTCAGGGTGCCCAGGCCCTCGATGGTGGTGGTGACGGTCTGCCCGTCGCCCAGGTACCGCGGGGGCTTACGGGCGTGGCCGACGCCGCCCGGCGTGCCGGTCGCGATGACGTCGCCGGGCCGGAGGGTGAGGATGGTGGAGGCGTAGGCGACGAGTTCGGCCGGGTCGAAGACGAGGTCGCCGGTGCCGGCGCGCTGCACCTCCTCGCCGTTCACCAGGGTGATGAGGTCGGCGCCTGGCTGCCACTCGTCGGGCGTGACGAGCTGCGGGCCGAACGGGGTGGTGGCCTCGAACGTCTTGCCCTGCAGCCACTGCGGGCTGCGGTACTGCCAGTCCCTGGCGGTGATGTCGTTGAGCACCGCGTATCCGGCGATGGCGGCACGCGCCTCGGTGGGTCCGGCCCGACGCACGGCACTCCCGATGACGATGGCCAGCTCGCCCTCCCAGTCCAGCTTCTCGGTCTCGGCGGGCAGCCGGATGGCGTCGCGCGCGCCGATCAGCGCCTCCGGGTACTTGGCGAAGAGCGTCGGGAACTCGGGCAGGTCGCGGCCCATCTCCAGGATGTGGTTCCGGTAGTTGAGGCCGACGCAGAGGATCTTGCCGGGCGTGGGCACGACGGGCGCCAGGTCCGCGCCGGCCAGCGGCACGGTGGCGCCCTCGACCGCGCGGGCGGCGGCGCCGAGGCCGCCGTCGCGCAGCAGGGCGCCGACGTCGGGGTGGCCGAGGAGGACGGCGCTCTCCCCGTCCACCCGGGCGGCCTCGGTGCTGCCGTCGGCCAGCCGGATCGTCGCCAGTCTCATCGGGATTCTCCTTGGGGTGCGTGTGCTGCCGGTTGTGCTGCCGGTTGTGCTGTCGCGGTCTCGTCGGGCGTTTCGATGTGGGTGCGGGCGAAGTGCAGGCGTTCCATCACCGGCGCGTCGGAGAAGCGGAACAGGTCGAAGCCGCCCTCGGCCCGCAGCGACCAGGGCACCCAGGACGGCACGGTGAACAGGTCGCCGGCGCGCAGTGCGTGCCGCTGCCCGGCGAGCGTGACGGAGCCCTCGCCGTCGAACACCTGGAAGACGCTGGAGCCGACCTCGCGGCGGGTGGCGGTCGCGGTGCCGGGGCGCAGCCGGTGGAACTCGGCGCGGATCGTCGGCATCACGTCGCCGCCGGTGGTGGGGTTGACGTAGCGGACGGCGGCGTGGCCCTGTTCGACGGTGGCCGGCTGGCCCTCCTCCTCCAGCAGCAGCTGGTCGGTGAGCGCCCGGTCGGTGTGCTCCCAGCGGTAGGCGGCGATCGGCGAGGACACCGTGTCGCGCAGGCCGCTGAGCGGGCGCAGCCCGGGGTGGCCCCAGAGGCGTTCGGAGCGGGAGAGGTTCGGCGTGGCGTAGTCGGTGACGCGGTCCGAGCCGAACTCGAAGAAGCCGGTGTCGGCGTAGTGCGAGAACGGGATGTCCAGGCCGTCGAGCCAGGCCATGGGCTGGTCGGTCTCGTTGTGGTGGCCGTGGAAGTGCCAGCCGGGGGTGAGCAGCAGGTCGCCGCGGCTCATCCGGACGGGGTCGCCGTTGACCACGGTCCACACCCCCTCGCCTTCGACGACGAAGCGGAACGCGTTCTGCGCGTGCCGGTGTTCGGGGGCGGTCTCCTTCGGGCCGAGGTACTGGATGGCGGCCCACAGGGTGGGGGTGGCGTACGCGGCGCCGCCCAGGCCCGGGTTGGCCAGGGCGATGGCGCGGCGCTCGCCGCCGCGTCCCACGGGCACCAGGTCCCCGGCGCGTTGGGCGAGCCGGTACAGGGAGCGCCAACGCCACACGTGCGCGGCGGCGCGGGGCGCGGGCGTCAGCGGCATCAGGTCGTCGCGCTGGGTCCACAGCGGGGTGAGGTGCTCGGCCGCGAAGCCGTCGTGGAGCTCGCGCAGTTCGGGGCCGTCGTCGCCGGTCATCTGGTTGTGTCCGGACACGGCGTTCTCGGATGCGGCGTTCTCGGATGCGGCATTGTCGGATGCCGTGGTGCTCATGCGGGGGTCACCTCCTGGGCGGGGCGGTGGCCGCGCTTGGCGCGCTGCACCAGCTCGTAGACGCGGGTGCGAAGCTCGTGGAAGCGCGGGTCGTTGCGGGTGGTGAGCTGGTCGCGCTCGTCGGGCAGGTCCACGACGACGTCCTCCAGGACGACCGTGGGCCGGGAGGACAGCACCAGGACGCGCTGGCCCAGGTAGATGGCCTCGTCGATGTCGTGGGTGACGAACAGCAGCGTGATGCCGAGGCGGGTCCACAGGGCGCGGACCAGGTCCTCCAGGTCGGCGCGGGTCTGCGCGTCCACGGCGGCGAACGGCTCGTCCATGAGCAGGATGCGCGGCTCGTACGCCACGGCGCGGGCGATGGCGACCCGCTGCTGCATGCCGCCGGAGAGCTGCCACGGATACGAGCCCGGCACGTCGGCCAGCCCGACGGCCGCCAGCGACTCGGCGACCAGCCGCCGGCGTTCGGCCCTGGCGACGCCCTTCTCGCGCAGCGGCAGCTCGACGTTCTGCGCGACGGTCAGCCAGGGGAAGAGGCTGCGGGCGTAGTCCTGGAAGACGACGGCCATGCCCTCGGGCGGTCCCGCCACCGGCCGGTCCTGCAGCACCACCTCGCCCGAGGTCGGCGGCAGCAGCCCGGCGATGCAGCGCAGCAGCGTGGTCTTGCCGGCGCCGGACGGGCCGACGATGCAGAGCATCTCGCCAGAGCTGGTGTCGAACGTCAGGTCGCGCACGGCCTCGGTGGCGCCGCCGCCGGAGCCGTAGACCTTGCGCAGGGCGCGCACGCGGAGCAGTTCGCCGGTGGCGGCGCCCGTCGTGGTGCCCGTGGTGGTGGGGGCGGTCATCGGTTACCTCCTCGTTGCGCCTGGCGCTGCCCGCGGTACCAGGCCAGGACGGCGCGCTCGACGGCGCGGAAGATCAGGGACAGCAGCAGCCCGACCAGCCCGAGCAGGATGATCCCGGTCCACATCTCGGGCAGGGCGAAGCCACGCTGGAACTGCACGATGGAGAAGCCGAGGCCGTTGTTGGCGGCGAACATCTCCGAGATGACCATCAGCACGATCGCGATGGACAGGGCCTGCCGGGCGCCGGTGACGATCTGCGGGCTGGCGCCGCGCAGCACCACGGTGCGCAGCCGGGTCAGCGGGCGCAGCCGGTAGACGCGGGCGGTGTCGCGGAGCAGGCCGTCGATGCCGCGCACGCCCTCGACGGTGTTGAGCAGGACCGGCCAGACGGCTCCGGAGGCGATGACGACGACCTTCATCGTGGTGTCGATGCCGAGGAAGAGCATGAGGATCGGCACCAGCACCGGCGGCGGGATGGCCCGGAAGAACTCCAGCACCGGCTCGGCGAGCGCGCGTAGCGAGGGCCAGGTGCCGATGAGGATGCCGAGGGCGACGCCGAGCACCAGCGCCAGCGCGTAGCCGGCGGCCAGCCGGCCCAGCGAGGGCAGCACGTCGTCGACGAGCCGGCCGTCGAACCAGGTCGGGCCGAACTCGGACAGGATCTCGCTGAGCGGCGGGAAGAAGAGGTTGTCCGCGCTCTCGGAGACGATCCACCAGGCGGCGACCAGCACGGCCGGCAGGCCGAACACCAGCGCCAGCCGCCTGCCGTAGCGGCCGAACCGGGCGGCGGGCGCCGCGCCGGGCGCCGGGGAGCGGGGCGTTGGGGCGGCGGCCGCGGGCGCGCTGGGGGCGCCGGGGGCGCTGAGCGATGCCATCAGACGGCCTCCTCTTGTCGGACGGAGGGATGCCAGTGCAGCACCCGGCGTTCGAGCAGCCGGGCCAGCAGGTTGACCGTCACGCCGAGCAGGCCGGTGACGATGACCAGGGCGTACATGGGCGCGACCGCGCCGGAGGACTGGGCGACGGCGATGAGCCGCCCCAGCCCCGGCGTGCCGATGATCAGCTCGCCGGTGATGGTGAGGATCAGCGCCACGCTCGCGGCCAGCCGGAAGCCGGTCACGGCGTACGGCAGGGTGGTGGGCCACACCACGCGCAGGGCCCGGGTGCGGTGCCGGAAGCGGAACGACCTGGCGGTGTCCCTGGCCACCGGATCGACGTCCCCGACGCCGGCGAGCACCTGCATCAGGACCTGCCAGAAGGCGGAGTAGACGACGAGGATCAGCGTGGCCTCCCGGCCCGTGCCGTACAGCAGCACGGCCAGCGGGATGAGCGCCACGGCCGGGATGGGCCGCAGGAACTCGATGGTCGAGGTGGTGGCGTCGCGCAGCGCGGGCACCGAGCCGATGACCATGCCGGCCGCGGTCCCGGCGGCGAAGGCGAGCGCCAGCCCGGTGCCCCAGGTCCGCAGGGTGTCGCCCAGCGCCTGCCAGAACTCGCCGGTGCCCGCGCTGTCCCCGAGGGCGCCGGCCATCTCGGAGAACGGCGGCAGGTAGCGGTCGTCGACCAGGCCGGCGCGCGGGACGAGCTCCAGCAGGACCAGGAACGCGGCCACGCCACCGAGCCCGAGCAGCACCTTGCGCATCACTCGTCTCCTCTGCCGGGCGTGGACCGTGGGGTGGCGATCAGGGAATCCACATCGATCTCCTCGTCGGTGAAGCCGCTGGCGAGCATCCGGTCGGCGACGAACCGCAGCGAGTCCGGGTCCACGCGGTCGCGGTAGGAGGGCAGCACCATCGCGTCGGCGAGGGCCGGGTCCATCTCCTCCAGCTCCGGCAGCGCCGCCCGGAACTCCTCCGGATGCTCGGTGACGAACGCGGCCACGTCGGCCACGGCCTCGCGGAAGGCCGCGGCCTTCTCGGGGTTCTCCGCCAGGAAGTCCTCGGTCGTCAGGAAGCAGCCGACCTGCAGGCCCTCGCGCGCCTCGGCGTAGGGCCGCAGCACCGGGCGCAGGCCCTGCTGCTGGCCGATGGACAGGAACGGCTCGATGACCCAGGCGGCGTCCACCCGCCCGCTCTGCACGGCGGGCAGCATCTGCGGGAAGCCGATCTCGGTGAAGTCGATGTCCGAGGTGTCCACGCCCTGCTCCTGGAGGGCGGCGACGATGCTGATGTCGCCGATGTTCTGGAGCGTGTTGACGGCGATCGAGGCGCCGGCCAGGTCCTCGGGCCCGTCGATGCCGGAGCCCTCGGAGACCACGACGGCGGAGAAGTCGCGTTCCGGGTCCTCGGTGGCGAAGGTGCCGGGCGCGATGATCCGCACCGGCAGGCCCTGGTGGCCGGCGAGCAGGCCGCTGACGACGTTCGACCCGGCGACGTCGAGATTGCCGCCGACCAGGGCCGGGACGGCCGCGGCGCCGCCGGCGGAGGCGTCGATCTCCAGCCGGATGCCGTGCTCGGCGAAGATGCCCTGTTCCTCGCCGAAGCGGAGGAACGCCGCCGGCATCCCGTCGGTCTCGCCGACCCGGACCACGTCGGTGCCGTCGGTGCCGGAGTCGCCGCCGGCCGCCGCACCGCATCCCGTGGCGCCGAACAGCACCGCGGCGAGCACCGCGCTCAGTGCGGCAGCGCCGCTCGCCCGAAACATCATCGTTGTCCCTTCGCTGTCGGCCCGGGTGTGTGCAACGTAGGTGGCCGGCGCCAGGGCGGGGGATTCCGGTCAATGAAATTCTTCCATGACGAATCTTGTGTGCAGGCGGATCGCGGGGTCCGAGCGTTCCCTACTGTCAGAGCACTGATAGCGCCACTCCGCAGCTTCCACTAGCGTTCCGTAGACAAGAATCGAGGGCAGCACCTATGACAGCGCAGACGAACGTCGTCATCGCGGGCGCGGGAGTCGGGGGCCTGACTCTCGCGCTGGAACTCCACCAGGCCGGCATCCCCTGCCGCGTCCTGGAGGCGGCGCCGCGCCTCGAACCGGTCGGCGCCGGCATCAACCTCCTGCCGCACGCCATGCGCGTCCTGGACGACCTCGGCGTCGAGGACCGCCTGGCCGCGGCGGGCGTCGAGACGCGGGAGGCGGTGTTCTTCAACCGCTTCGGCCAGCTCGTCTACCGCGAGCCGCTCGGCCGGCACGCCGGATACGACCGCCCGCAGCTCTCGCTGCACCGCGCCGACGTGCAGCTGACCCTGCTCGACGTGGTGCGGGAGCGGCTCGGCGAGGACGCGGTCGCGCTGGGGCGGCGGGTGCTGTCCGCCGAGGACGCGGGCGACCACGTGCGGGTGACGGTTGCGGACGCCGCGACCGGCACCGTCACCGAGGAGCGCGCCACCGTCGTCGTCGGCTGCGACGGCATCCATTCGGCGCTCCGCGCGCGGCTGTACCCGGACGAGGGCGAGCCGCGGTACTCCGGCGTCACGATGTGGCGCGGCGTGACGCCGTGGGAGCCGTTCCTCAGCGGCGCCAGCATGGTGCGGGCCGGCTGGCTTGCCTCCGGGAAGATGGTGATCTACCCGGTGCGCGACCGCGTGGACGCCGCGGGACGCCAGCTCGTCAACTGGGTCGCCGAGGTCGAACGCCCCCGCTCGCCCCGCCGCGACTGGAACCGCGCCGGACGGCTGGAGGACTTCGTCGACGTCTTCGCGGACTGGCGCTTCGACTGGCTCGACGTGCCCGCCCTGATCCGTGGCGCGGAGACGATCCTGGAGTACCCCATGGTCGACCAGGACCCGCTGCCGCGCTGGACCTTCGGCGGCGTGACGCTGCTCGGCGACGCCGCCCACCCGATGGTGCCGCGCGGTTCGAACGGCGCCGGGCAGGCGATCCTGGACGCCCACGCCCTGCGGGTGGCGCTCGCGGAGTCCGCCGATCCGCGCCGGGCGCTGCTGCGCTACGAGGCCGAGCGGCTGCCCGCCACCACCTCGGTCGTCGAGACCAACCGGATACGGCCGCCGGATACGATCCTCAAGGAGGTGTACGAACGGACCGGCGACCGTCCGTTCGCACGCGTCGAGGATGTCATCAGCACGGAGGAGATGGCCGAGATCTCCCGCAGCTACCAGAGGGTCGCCGCCTATGACCGAGACCGCGTCAACCGAACCCCGTGAGCCCGGGGCCGAGCCGGATCACGGCTGGGGCGCCGCCCCGCCGTACTCCCTGGGCTCGGTCGACAACGCCCTGCGGCTGATCCGCGCCCTCGACGAGCACGGCGAGCTGCGCGTCTACGAGGCGGCCGAACTGCTGGGCGTGGCCCGTTCGACCGCCCACCGGCTGCTGTCCACGTTGGCCTTCCGCGGCTTCGCCGAGCAGCGCGACGGCAGCCACGTCTACCGTCCGGGACCGGCCCTGGCCGAGGCGGGCCTGCGGGCGATCTCCCGCCTCGACCTGCGCCAGGTCGCCCGCCCGCAGCTGCGCACCCTGTCCGAGGAGACCGGGGAGACGGTCCACCTGGTGGTGCTGGAGGGCAACGGCGCGCGGTTCGTCGACGGTGTGGAGAGCACCCAGCCGCTGCGGGTGGGCCTGCGTATCGGCATGGTGCTGCCGGCGCACGCCACGGCCGCCGGCAAGGCGATACTGGCGGCGCTGCCGCCCGAGCAGGTGCGCGACCTGTATCCGAGGGGCGTGCAGGCGCTCACCGGACGCACGCTGCGAACGCTGGAGGACATCCAGCGCCACCTGACCGGGGTGGCCCGCGCCGGCCACGCCACCAACCACCGGGAGAGCGCCGACGACGTGGCGGCCGTGGGCGTGGTGATCCGCAACCCCGCGCGGGCCCCGGTCGCCGCCCTCGCCGTGGCCGCCCCGGCCGAACGCCTCCAGCCCGCGCGCATCCCGTTGATCGCCATCCGCATGCACCGCACCAGCCACGCCATCACCGACGCGATGACGCCCCCGCTGGCGCCCACCGATCGGAACCGGTGAGCTGAGCGGGGGCGTCTGTCGCGTCTGTCGGTGTCTGCTCGGTGTCTCCGCGGGGGCGCCGGGGGAGCTCAGCGCATGGGGTACGGCTGCGGGCCCATCCCCGGAGCGCCCGGGGCGCCAGGGGCGGTCGGCCCGGTGCGGCCCAGCAGGTAGCCGGTGAAGATCGCGGCGGCCGGGGCCAGGGGCAGGAAGAGCCAGGTGAGGCCGTGCGCGGACTCGGTCCAGCTCTCCCAGCAGTCGGAGAAGTCCTCGAAGAAGTACTCGAACGCGCTCTTCGCCCCGTCCGTGGAGTCGGAGACCAGCACGGCGGTGGCGAACGTCTCGCCCAGCAGCATGGTGATCGCCGCCAGCCCGCCGGCGACCCAGTAGGCCCACACCTGCCCCGGCGCGAGCTTCGCCGCGGGGAGGCCGACCAGCGCGCCGATCAGGGCCGCCAGCCAGGTGAGCTGGGCGATCTCGATCTCGGCGTCGCCGCTCTCCATCGCGTCCTGCATCTGGCCCTCGACGTCGGCGACCATCCCGGTCAGGAAGCCGTAGAGGACCATCAGCACGAGCATGGCGACGAAGCCCAGGGCTATGCCGAGGCCGGGGTTGCCGTTCCTGACGGGCGGCGGCGGCATCGGCATGCCCATGCCGGGCTGCTGCGGGTATCCGTAGCCGGGCTGCTGGGACTGCTGGGGGTAGCCGTAACCGGGTTGCTGTGGCTGCTGCGGCTGCTGGGGGTAGCCGTAGCCGGGCTGGCCCGGCTGGCCGCCCTGCGGTCCGGGTGGGGGCGGGGGTGGGCCGCCACCCGGCGACTGGGGCTGCCCGTAGGCGGGCATCGCCGCCTGGGTCGGCTGCTGCCATGGCTGTTGCTGGCTCATCATTCCCCCTGGGATAGCGACGGGGTCGCTGTCGGCGTCGCGCGCATCGTCAGTACACCACCGCGCAGAGCAGGGTCGACTCGCCGTCGATGAGCCACCACCAGTACTCGGTGGTGTCGCCCTGGACCCGGGAGCACTCGTTGCCGGTGACGTTCGCGGGGGCCGAGTAGACGCCGGTGACGTTGAACAACTTGCTGTAGGGATCCGGCAGGTTGGACGCCTCGCAGTCGAACCAGCTCATCAGGTTGGCGCTGTTGTCGTCCATCCCGAGGAAGCACTGGCCGACGGCGAACTGGCGGGTGACGCAGAGGGCCACGGTCTCGGAGGTGCCCGTGTAGGAGAGGTAGGAACGGCCCGAGTCCACGGGGCAGTCGCTGGTCGAGCCCGAGGTCTGCGAGACGTAGACGCCCGCGTTGTCCGCGCCGCAGCCGGTGACCTCGGGATAGTCACTGGCCCAGTCGTAGTCGTTGATCATCCAGTTGCCCAGGCAGTCGCCCGACTGGACCGCCAGGTACTCGTCGAGCATCGGGTCGGTCGGCGTGGGGTCCGGGGTGGGCGTCGGGGTCGGCGTCACGCCGCCGCTGCCGCCCGAGTCGCCGCCGCTGCCCCCGAGTTCGCCACCGCCGCCGGTGTCACCGCCCGTGTCGCCGCCGCTGCCGCCGGAGGCGCCGAGGTCGGAACCCTCCAGGTCGCCGAGGTCCGTGGGCAACGTGGGCGCGGGCCCGGCCATCGCTCCGTCGTCCCGGGTGTCGGCGCCGGTGGCCTTCGCGATCCCGAACGACAGGACCACCACGGCCACGACGACCACGGCCACGATGCCGATCCGCCGACTGTCGTTGGCGCCCTGGCCGGGTCCCGGCGGACCCGGCGTCGGTCCCGCGCCCGGCCAACCCTGCATGCTGCTCATCGTTCCCCCGAGACGTACGGTTGCCGTGCGATTGTCAGGTGATTGCCGACGATTGTCGTGCTCCAGCCAGGCTAGCAACTCCCCCCTCGACCGGCGCCGCTGCGGTTGGCTCCACAACCGTCTGTTCCCGAACCCGGAAGTAGCCGGGACGTTCGTTGCGACGCGGCCCGCGCGGGCGCGAGCTCATTCGCCGGTCGCGACCAACCCCGACTCGTAGGCGAGGATCACGAGTTGCACCCGGTCCCTGGCGTCGAGCTTGGCCAGCAGCCGGGTCAGGTAGGTCTTCGCGGTGGCGACGGTGATGCAGAGCCGGTCGGCGATCTCGGCGTTGGACAGGCCACGGCCCACCAGGGTCAGCACCTCGCGCTCCCGGCCCGTGATGCCGGTGAGCTCCCGGACCGGCCGGGCCGCGGGGCGGCCGGCGAACTCCCTGATCAGTCGCCGGGTCACGCTCGGCGCGATCAGACCGTCCCCGGCCGCGACGACCCGGACGGCCGCCAGGATGTCGTCCAGCGCCATGTCCTTGACCAGGAAACCGGCCGCGCCCGCCCGCAGCGCGCCGTAGACGTACTCGTCGTCGTCGAAGGTGGTGAGCACGACGACGTGCGTTCCGCTGGGTCCGGCGACGATCCGCCGAGTGGCCTCGATGCCGTCCAGATCCGGCATCCGGATGTCCATCACCACCACGTCGGGGCGGGCCTCCTCGACCACGCCGACCGCCTCGGCGCCGGTGCCCGCCTCGCCCACCACGGTCAGGTCGGGGGCGTCGGCGATGACCATCCGCAGCGCGGTGCGCACCAGCGGCTGGTCGTCGGCCAGAACGACGCGGACGGTCATCGGGCCCCCGACCCCTCGGCGGGGGCCTTGCCGGCCGAGGGCCCTTCGCCCGAGGACCCTTCGGCGGAGGGCTCTTCGGCGGAGGGCCGTGCGCCCGGGTTCTCGGTGGCAGGGGGTTCCGCGGCCGCGGCCCGCGCGGTCGGGAGCGCCTCCGCCGGCAGCGTCCCGGCCGGCACGGGCAGCCGGGCGGCGACGCGGAAGCCGCCGCCGGGGCGCGGCGCCGCGGCGAACTCCCCGCCCAGCAGGTCCACCCGCTCCCGCATCCCCAGCAACCCGAACCCGGGCCCGGGACCGTTGGCCTGTCCCCGGCCGGTGCCGCCGTTGCCGCGGTCGACCACCTCGACGGTCAGCTCCGCGTCCCGGCGGTCGATCGACACCCGGCAGGATCCGGTGCCCGCGTGCCGCACCACGTTCGTCACCGCCTCCTGGACGATCCGGTAGGCCGCCCGGTCGACCTCGGGCGGCAGCGGGCCGCGTTCCCCGCGCCACCGGACGTCGACGCGGACGCCGGCGGCCGTGGTGGTGGCGGCCAGCCGGTCCACGTCGTGCCCCAGGCCGAGCCCCGGGTCCAGCGGCGCCGCCTCCGCCGCCTGCCCCGGTTCGGGACGGCGGAGCGCGCCCAGCATCCGGCGGAGCCCGGACAGCGTCTCCCGGCCGGTGGCCTCGATGCTGCGCAACGCCTCGCGCGCGCCCGCCGGCTGGGTCTCGATGACCCGGCCGGCCGCCCCGGCCTGGAGCGCGATGACCCCGATGCTGTGCGCCACCATGTCGTGCAGCTCGCGGGCGATCCGCAGCCGCTCCGCCGTGACGGCCCGCGCGGCGGCCTGGGCCCGGGTCTGCTCGGCCTGGTCGCGGGCCTGGCGGGTGGAGTGGCCGAGCAGCCAGGCGATGACGGTGGTCAGCGCCACCGCCAGCTCGGCCGAGGTGCCCACGGTCCAGCCCGCCACGAGCCGGTAGGCCAGGTAGCCGACGAGCACGGCGAGCGCCATGACGACGCCGACGATTCCGGTCCGTCGCGGCCCGTTGGCGGCGACGAAGTACAGCGCCACCTCGACGGCCAGGAACTGCGGCAGCGGGATCTCCGCGACGCTCAGCATCGTCGACGCCAGGGCCGAGCCGGCGAGCAGCAGGCCCAGCGCCCTCAACGGCCGGCGCGGCAGCAGGCGGCAGCCGGCGAACGTCAGCGCGGTGGCGACCGCCAGCATCAGCAGGCCGTCCCACCGGTAGTACAGCTCCCCGGCGATCACGTCGGGCTCGTCCTGGCCCGGCAGGGTGACCCGGGCCAGGAACGTGAACACCGTGCCCGCGACCCAGGCCAGGGCCACCCAGACGCCCGGCGGCACCCGCTTGAGCGAGGGTGGGGACGATTCGTCACGCATGCCGCCGATCGTAGGCACGGCCGGCCGCCCCCGGCATCGGACCAGGGGTGTACAGCCACGGTCGACAGCGGCGCGGCGCGGCTGGTGTCCCGGGCATCGGACCAGCATCGGACCAGGGGTGTACAGCCACGGTCGACAGTGCCACCGGGGGATTGTCAGCGAAGGGCCGATGACGCCCGGGGGTGGCCGGCGGCACCGTCGGTGGGGTGATCGAAGTGAACGCACTCACCAAGCGCTACGGCGGAACCACCGCCGTCGACGACCTGACCTTCACCGTGCGCCCGGGCCGGGTCACCGGCTTCCTCGGACCGAACGGTGCCGGCAAGAGCACCACGCTGCGGCTGATCCTGGGCCTGCACGAGCCCACCAGCGGCAGCGTCACCGTGGCCGGACACCGCTTCCGCGACCGCCCGCGGGGCCTGCGGCACGTCGGCGCGCTGCTGGACGCCGGCGACGTGCACGGCGGGCGCGGCGCCGCGGCGCACCTGGCGATGCTCGCCAGGAGCAACCGGATCCCGCGCCGCCGGGTGGCCGAGGTGCTGGACGAGGTGGGGCTGACGGGCGCGGCGCGCCGCCGCATCAGCGGGTTCTCGCTCGGGATGCGGCAACGCCTCGGCATCGCCGCCGCGCTGCTCGGCGACCCGCCGGTGCTGCTGTTCGACGAGCCGCTGAACGGCCTCGACCCGGAGGGCGTGCGCTGGGTCCGCGGCCTGTTCCGCCGGCTCGCCGGCGAGGGTCGCACCGTCTTCGTCTCCAGCCACCTGATGTCCGAGATGGAGCACACCGCGGACCATCTCGTGGTGGTCGGCCGGGGCCGGCTGATCGCCGCCGAGAGCCTGCCGGAGTTCGCCGCCCGCGGCTCCCGGCTGAGCGTGACGGTGCGCACCCCCGAGCCGGAGGCGCTGGCGCCCCTGCTGACCACCGCGGGCGGCGCGGTGCGCCGCGACGACGCGGGCCGGCTCTCGGTGACCGGCCTGCCCGCCGAGGTGATCAGCGAGCTCGCGCTGGAACACCGCATCCCCCTGCACGAGCTGACCACCCGCACCGCGTCCCTGGAGGAGGCCTTCATGAGGATCACCGCGAGCAGCGTCGAGTTCCCGACGGGGGAGACCCGATGACGACCCCGCCCACGACCCCGCCCACGACGACGCCCTTCACGACGCACCGGCCGGCCCCGCCCGCCGGCACCGGCGACGAACCCCGCGCCCGGCAGCGCGACCTGATCGCCGCCGAGTGGCTCAAGCTGTGGTCGCTGCGCTCGACCGGCTGGACCCTCGCGGCCAGCGCGCTGGCCGTCATCGCCGTCAGCGTGGTGACCGCCTACGACCAGTACCAGGCCTGGCCCCGCTACGCCGCCGCGGACCGCGCGGCGTTCGTCCGCGACGAGATGGCGCTGCAGCACGCCTTCACCGCCAACGCCGCGCTCCTGCTGCTGCTCACGGTCAGCGCCGTCGGCGCCCTCACCGTGGTCGGCGAGTACGGCTCGGGGCTGATCCGGACGACGTTCGCGGCCGTCCCGGCCCGGCGCTCGCTGCTGGCGGCCAAGATGACCGTCGTGGCGGCGGTCACCACGGTGTTCGGCGCGCTGGTGGCCCTGGTGTCGTTCGTGCTGACCCAGGCCCTGCTCGACCAGCGGGGCGCAGCCATCCCGATCGGCGACCCGGACGCGCTGCGCCTCCTCGTCGCGTCCGCGCTGCTGGCCCCGCTGGCCGCGCTGGTGGGGATGGCGCTCGGCGCCGTCCTGCGTCACACGGCGACCACCCTGGTGGTCACGTTCCTGGTCTTCCTGCTGCTGCCGCTGGTGTTCGACGAGGACCGTCACTGGGGGGCGGTCCTCCACCATTCCCTGCTCTTCTCCGCGTGGAACCGGCTGACCCAGATCGACGCGGACCAGGCCGCCTACCCGTGGACGATCACCGGAGCGTGGACCGTCTACGCCGTCTGGGGCCTGGTCGCCGCCGTCCTGGTCGTGGCCACGGTGCACCGCCGGGACCAGTGAACCCGCCGCCCGCCCCGGCCACGCGGCCCATACCGGCCGTACGCCCCCGGACGCCCGAGCACGAGGGGAGGTCGTTATCCTCGATCGCGCACGGATAAATTCGTAATTAAAGTCAGGGGCATCCTCCATGAGCGGACCGCGACGCTTCGCCGACCGCGTGGCCATCGTGACCGGCGGCGCCGCGGGCATCGGCGCCGCCACCGCCCGCCGCCTCGCCGACGAGGGCGCGGCCGTCGTCGTCACCGACCTCGCCGAGGCGGCGGGGGAGGCGGTGTGCGCGGAGATCCGGCAAGGCGGCGGCCGGGCGGCGTTCGCACGCGCCGACGTCGCCGACGAGGCCGACTGGGCGGACGTCATGGCGACGGCGCACGCCTTCGGCCCGGTGGACGTGCTGGTCTCCAACGCCCACGCCGTCGACGTCGTCCCGCTGCACGAGACCAGCCTCGCCTCCTGGGAGCACCAGCTCCGCGTCAACCTCGGGGGCGCGTTCCTCGGGGTCCGCGCCACCCTCGACGACCTCCGCGCCCGTCGCGGCGCCGTGGTGATCATCTCCTCCGTGCACGCGGAGATGGGCCTGCCAGGGCGCCCCGCGTACGCCGCGACCAAGGGCGGACAGGTCTCCCTCAGCAACCAGCTCGCCGTCGAGTACGGACCCGAGGTGCGGGTCAACGCGGTGCTGCCGGGCCCGATCCTCACCCAGGCCTGGGACGGGATACCGGCCGCCGACCGGGAGCGCAGCGCCGACTCCACGGCGGCCCGGCGCCTGGGCCGCCCGGAGGAGGTCGCCGCCGTCGTCGCCTTCCTCGCCTCGGACGACGCCTCGTACGTCACCGGCGCGAGCCTGCGCGTGGACGGCGGCTGGTCCGTCGTCAAGGACTCAGCGTGACGCCGTACGCGCGTCGCGGGGTTCACGGCCAGACCGTCGAGGCCATCGCGCGCCGGGTGCTCAGCGGAGAGCTCGCGGGGGGCGCCACCCTGGACCTCGTCGCGCTCCAGGCGGAGCTCGGCGTCAGCCTCACCGCGCTGCGCGAGTCGCTCAAGGTGCTGGCCGCCAAGGGCATGGTCGACGCCCGGCAGAAGCGCGGCACGTTCGTCCGCGACCGTTCCGACTGGAACCTCCTCGACGCGGACGTCCTGCGCTGGCAGTTCGACTCGGGCGCCGGCACCGAAACCGGCGACGGCCTGCTCCGGGACCTCGGCGAGGTGCGCGGCATCGTCGAGCCCGCCGCCGCCCGGCTGGCCGCCGAACGCCGCGACGCCGCCGACCTGGCCGCCCTCGACGCCGCGCTGGCCGCCATGAGCGGGGGCGGCGGGCCCGCCGACGCGGTCGCCGCCGACCTCGCCTTCCACCGCGCCCTGCTGGGCGCCGCCCACAACGAGCTGCTGACCCGGATGGAGATCGTCCTGGAGTCCGGACTCGCCCGGCGCGACCAACTGGTGCACAGCACCGAACACCCCGGCGACCCGGTGCCGAGCCACCGGGCGGTGCGCGACGCGATCCACGACCGGGACCCGGACGCCGCCGAGGCGGCCATGCGCGCGCTGCTGGACCAGGCGCTGCTCGACCTCGACGAGGCCCGACGCGCCCCCACCCACCCGACCACCGACGGGGCGACCGTCGGGGAACCAGCGCAGAAGGGAACCACGGCGTGAAGATCACCCGTGTCGAGACGTTTCAGGTGCCGCCGCGCTGGCTGTTCTGCCGCGTCGAGACCGACGAGGGCATCGCCGGCTGGGGCGAACCCGTGGTCGAGGGCCGAGCCGAGGTGGTCAGGGCCGCCGTCGAGGTGCTCGCCGAGTACCTCGTCGGACAGGACCCGCTGCGCGTCGAGGACCACTGGCAGGTGCTCACCAAGGGCGGCTTCTACCGCGGCGGCCCGGTGCTCTCCAGCGCCGTCGCCGGCCTCGACCAGGCACTCTGGGACATCGCGGGGCAGGCGTACGGCGCGCCCGTGCACGCCCTGCTCGGCGGCCCGGTGCGGGACCGGGCCCGGGTCTACGCCTGGGTCGGCGGCGACGATCCCGACCAACTCGCGGACGAGGTGACCGCCCAGGTCGAGGCCGGGTTCACCGCCGTCAAGATGAACGCGACCGGCCGCGTCTCGCCGCACCCCACCCCCGGCGAGATCGACGGCGTCGTCAGCCGGCTGGCCACCGCACGGGAGGTGCTGGGCCCGCACCGGGACGTGGCGATCGACTGCCACGGCCGGCTCGGCCCGGCCGGCGCCCGCCGCCTGCTGCCCGCCCTCGCCCCGCTGCACCCGCTGTTCGTCGAGGAACCGGTGCTGCCCGAACACACACACCTGCTGCCGGCGGTGGTCGCCGCCAGCCCGGTGCCGATCGCCACCGGCGAGCGGCTCTACGGCCGCGCCGACTTCCTGCCCGCGCTGCAGGCCGGCATCGCCGTCGCGCAGCCCGACCTCTCGCACGCCGGCGGCATCTCCGAGGTGCGCCGCATCGCCGCGCTCGCCGAGACCTTCGGCGCCCATCTCGCCCCGCACTGCCCGCTCGGGCCGATCGCCCTCGCCGCCAGCCTCCAGGTCGTCTTCGCCACGCCGAACTTCCTGATCCAGGAGCAGAGCCTCGGCATCCACTACAACCGGGAGGCCGACCTGCTGTCCTACGTGCTCGACCCCGAGCCGTTCCGATTCCAGGACGGACACGCCGTGCGCAACGACCGCCCGGGCCTCGGCGTCTCCGTGGACGAGGCGGCCGTCCGCGCCGCCGACCGGAGCGGCCACGCCTGGCGCAACCCGGTGTGGCGTCACCCCGACGGCTCCTTCGCCGAATGGTGAACGGGTCCCTTCCCGGTCCGGCAGCCGCACGTTCCCACGCACCGGGCAACGCGACACCCGGGCTCGTCGCCCACACGGCCCCACCCCACGGCGGGCGCCGCACCCCGTCGCGCGCCCTGCCCACCGACGACGACACCTGTCCCCGCGCCCGGCCCCGGCAGAGGCCCGGGCACCGGCGGGTGCCTTCCCTGCGCGGCCTGCCCGGCCACGGCGACACCTGTCCCCGTACCTGTCCCCGGCAGAGGCCCGGGCACCGGCGGGTGCCTTCCCTGCGCGGCCTGCCCGGCCACGGCGACACCTGTCCCCGCGCCCGGCCCCGGCAGAGGCCCGGGCACCGGCGGGTGCCCTCCCTGCGTGGCCTGCCCGGCCACGGCGGCGCCCGGGTCGGCGCCTGGGCCTGGCAGGGCACCGTCCTCGACAGAATCCCCACCGTCCACTGTCCAGACCGCACCCTCACCCGCGAGGTCCGGACGCCCGGTGACCCGGCCGGCAAGGCCGGCCGCGAGGTCCGTTGGCGCCGCCTTACGATCACCACCTCCCGTCCGCCCGCATCCCAGGAAGGCTGAGCCATGCCAGACCTGCTCGACCTGCTGCGCACCCGTCGGCTGGTCGCCGTCGTGCGCGGCGCCGACCCCGAGGCGTCCCTGCGCACCGTCCTCACCCTCGTCGAGGCGGGTGTCGAACTGGTCGAGGTGTCGCTGAGCGGCCGGGACGCCCTGGAGGTGATCACCCGGGCCCGGGCGGAGCTGGGCCCGAACGCCCCGCTCGGCGCCGGCACCGTGCTGACCGCCGACCAGGCTCGCGCCGCGCAGCGCGCCGGGGCCGACTTCGTCGTCACCCCGGGACTCGGCGAGGGCGTGGTCGAGGCGCACGCCATCGGCCTGCCCACGCTCGTCGGCGCCCTCACGCCGAGCGAGATCATCGCCGCCGTCAGGTCGGGCGCCTCGGCCGTCAAGATCTTCCCGGCCGCCGCCGTCGGCGGCCCCGACTACCTGCGCGCGCTCCGCGGCCCGTTCCCCGACCTGCCGCTCGTGCCGGTGGGCGGCGTGGACGCGGACGCCGCCCGGCGCTACCTCGCCGACGGCGCCACCGCCGTCGGAGTCGGCTCGCCCCTGGTCGGCGACGCCGCCGACGGAGGCGACCAGGCCGCGCTCCGCGACCGCGCCCAGACCTACCTGGAGCTCGTCGGGGGAGGCACACCGTGACCGGTGCGGGCGCGCCCGAGGTCGTGGTCTGCGGCGAGACCATGGAGCTGCTGCTGGCCGAGCCCGGGGTGCCGCTGGCCCAGGCCACCACCTTCCGCCGCTCGATCGCCGGCGCCGAGAGCAACGTCGCCGCCGGCCTGGCCCGGCTCGGGCACGCCGTCCGCTGGCTCGGCCGGGTCGGCGACGACCCCTCGGGCCGTTTCGTGCTCTCCCGGCTCCGCGCCGACGCCCTCGACGTCTCGCACGCCGTCGTCGACCCCGCGGCCCCCACCGGGCTGCTGCTGCGCGACTGCCACGCCGCCCGCCCCGTGGACGTGCAGTACCACCGCGCCGGCTCCGCGGCCTCCCGGCTGCGCCCCGAGGAGTTCGGCGCCGAGCAGCTGGCCGGCGCGCGGCTGCTGCACCTGACCGGCATCACCCCGATGCTCTCCGACACGGCCAGGGCCGCCACCGACCGGCTGCTGACGCTGGCCGCGGAACAGGGCGTGACGATCTCCCTGGACCCGAACGTGCGGCTCAAGCTCGGCGACCGGGAGCGCTGGCGCGAGGTCGTCGGGCCGCTGCTGGAGCGGGCCGACATCGTCCTCGCCGGCGCCGACGAACTGGACCTGCTGGCCCCGGCCACCCCGGCCGCGGCGCAGACCGTCGTGGTCAAGCACCCCGACAAGTCGGCCAGCTGCCACACCACGGGAGCCACCGCGGGAGCCACCGCGACGCAGCCGGCCTTCGCCGTGCCGGTCGCCGACCCGGTCGGCGCCGGCGACGCCTTCGCCGCCGGCTTCCTCTCCGGCTGGTTGCGCGGGATCGCGCCCGCGCGGGCGCTGGCCGAGGCCGCCGCCGTGGCCGCCCTGGTGGTGCAGTGCCCGACCGACACCGACGGACTGCCCGACCGGGCCGGCCTGGAACGCGCCCTGGCCACCCTCGCCGACGGCGCCGAGGCCGTGCACCGCTGAGGCGCGCCGCCGTGCGGCACACCACTCCCGGGCCGCGGGCTCGGTCGGAGCGGACGCCCGTTGTCCCGGACGGCCGCGCGCCGTGGCCGGTCGACCCGCTCGACGTTCGGCTGGCCGGATTTGGGCGGAGCCCGACGCACCCGCTACCGTGGGGCGGTATGCCTCCATCCGGCTGACGCGCGCCGACCGCCAGGTCACCGCGAGGGCCGCGGGGCTCACCATCCTCTTCGAAGTAAGGACCCGGGGACTCATGCCTCCCAAGAAGAAGGTCGCAGGGCTGATCAAGCTCCAGATCCAGGCGGGTGCCGCCAACCCGGCGCCGCCCGTCGGCCCGGCGCTCGGCCAGCACGGCGTCAACATCATGGAGTTCTGCAAGGCGTACAACGCGGCGACCGAGTCGCAGCGCGGCTGGGTCATCCCGGTGGAGATCACGGTCTACGAGGACCGTTCGTTCACCTTCATCACCAAGACCCCGCCGGCCGCCAAGATGATCCTGAAGGCCGCGGGCGTGGAGAAGGGCTCGGGCGAGCCGCACACGAAGAAGGTCGCGAAGATCACCCGCGCCCAGGTGCGCGAGATCGCCACCACCAAGATGCCCGACCTGAACGCGAACGACCTCGACGCCGCCGAGAAGATCATCGCCGGCACCGCCCGCTCCATGGGCGTCACCGTCGAGGGCTGACCGCACCCAGGTCACCCCGCACCACCCCCGTGGCAGGGCCACGCGCTGGCCCGCACCACGACTCCGACTTCCCATTCGCAGGAGCAGCAGTGAAGCGCAGCAAGAACCTCCGCAGCGCGGACGCCAAGTTCGACCGGACCAGCGTCTACGCGCCCCTCGAGGCGGTCCGCCTCGCCAAGGACACCTCGTCCGCCAAGTTCGACGCGACCGTCGAGGTCGCCATGCGCCTGGGCGTCGACCCGCGCAAGGCCGACCAGATGGTCCGCGGCACGGTGAACCTGCCGCACGGCACCGGCAAGACCGCCCGGGTCCTGGTCTTCGCCACCGGTGACCGTGCCGCCGCCGCCGAGGCCGCGGGCGCCGACATCGTCGGCTCGGACGAGCTGATCCAGGAGGTCGCCGACGGCCGCCTGGACTTCGACGCCGTGGTGGCCACGCCCGACCTGATGGGCAAGGTCGGCCGGCTCGGCCGGGTGCTCGGCCCGCGCGGCCTGATGCCGAACCCGAAGACCGGCACCGTCACCCCAGACGTCGCCAAGGCCGTCACCGACATCAAGGGCGGCAAGATCGAGTTCCGCGTGGACAAGCACTCCAACCTGCACTTCGTGATCGGCAAGGTCTCCTTCGGCGAGCAGCAGCTCGTGGAGAACTACGCCGCCGCGCTGGAGGAGGTGCTCCGGCTGAAGCCGTCCGCGGCCAAGGGCCGGTACCTGAAGAAGGCCATCATCACCACCACCATGGGTCCCGGCATCCCGGTCGACACCAACCGCACCCGCGACCTGATGGAGGAGGAGGCCGCGGCCTGACCGCGACCCCCGGCTCACGCCTCGCCTGTCCCCGTTCTGTCACAGAGCGGGGGCAGGCGTTTTTGGAGCATAAGCGGCACGTTACCGTGACGTTGTCCGCGAACATCCCAACTCTGTTCGACAGACTTCCGTTCGGGGGGATCATGCGTCCCACAGCCAGGATCCTGCCGGCGGCCGTCGCGACGGCCGCCCTGCTCGCCGCCACGGCCGCCTGCGCCGGTTCCGCGGGGTCTCGCGACCCGGCGGCGGACCCCGCGGGCTCGCAGGCCGGCTCCGGGGCCGACTCGGCGTCCCCGGCCGCGGCCGAGGCGGTCAGGGCCGCCGCCGAGAGCACCGAGGAGATCACCTCGGCCGACTTCGACGCCGTGGTCAGCTCCCCGGACGCGGCGGGCGGCGAGGTCACCATGACCGGCTCGCTGTCCTGGGCGGACGAGCTCGCCATGGACGTGACCCTGGACGGTGAGGCGACGGCGCCCGGCGTGCCCGACGAGGTCTCCGCGGTCTGGCTCGACGGCGTGATGTACCTGGAGATGGGTGAGGACTTCGGGGCCGGGTTCGACGGCCGCGAATGGCTGCGGATGGACCTGGCGAACATCGCGCGGGAGACCGGCGACGAGTCGCTCGTGGACGTCATGTCCTTCGGCCTGGAACGGGCCGACCAGGACCCCCGCGAGCAGCTCGACCTGCTGCTCGGGTCCCCCGATCTGGAGCGGATCGGCGAGGAGACCCTGGACGGGGCCACGGTCGAGCACTACCGCGGCACGATAGCCCCCGAGGACGCCCCGTCCGGCACCGAGGAGTACCTGATCGACGTGTGGGTCGACGAGGACGACTTCCCGGTGCGGATCCACCAGTCGTACGAGACCGACGAGGGGCCCGTCGAGTCCGAGGTGACCTATCGCAACCTCGGCAGCGAGGTCGCCGTCGAGCCGCCGCCGGAGGACTCGGTCATCGACTTCATGGACCTGCTCGGCGCGATGGAGTCCGGTTTCTAGGCTCCTCCCGACGCCCTTCCGCCGCCCCGCCGAGGCCCCTCCCTGGCCCCGCCGGCGCCCCGATTTGCCTGCGGGGAAGCGGTTCCCGTACGCTCCCGGTGAAGCCAGAGACCGCTGGTCGTCGCCGTGGCCCTTCTCGGAGCCGTGGCGACCGAAGGATCCGCCGCTCGCGGGCGACCTGCGCAGGTGACAAGGAAGACGTGGACCCTCGGGTCCGTCCGCCCTGTGCGCCCGCGCCAGGGCGTTTGTCGTGTTCGGCTCCTTCCGTGCGGTCCGCACGCACCGGAAACCCCCGGAACCGGAAGGAGGGCACGAGGTATGGCGAGTCCCGACAAGATCGCGGCCGTCGCGGAGATCAAGGAGAAGTTCGAGGCCTCCTCCGCCGCGCTCGTCACCGCGTACACCGGTCTCACCGTGGCGCAGATGAAGGACCTGCGTCGTTCGCTCGGTGAGAACGCCCATTACCGTGTGGCGAAGAACACGCTGACCAAGATCGCCGCCAACGAGACCGGCTACACCGCGCTGGACCCGTTCCTCACGGGCTCCACGGCCGTGGCCTTCGTGACCGGCGACCCGGTCGAGGCGGCGAAGGGCCTGCGCAACTTCGCCAAGGACAACCCCGCCCTGGTCATCAAGGGCGGCGTCCTGGACGGCAAGGCGCTGACCGCCGAGGAGATCGAGAAGCTCGCGGATCTGGAGCCCCGCGAGGTGCTGCTGGCCAAGCTGGCCGGCGGCATGAAGGCGTCCATGGCCAAGGCCGCGGCGACCTTCCAGGCTCCGCTCAGCCAGTTCGCCCGCACCGCGGACGCGCTGCGCCAGAAGGTCGAGCAGCAGGGTGGCGCGGAGGCCGCGCCGGCCGACGCCGAATAGCGCGCCCGCGCCCTGACGCTCCGCCCCAGACCAGATCACACCCCAGACGCACGCACCAAGTGGAAGGACCGCCACCATGGCGAAGCTGAGCCAGGACGACCTGCTCGCGCAGTTCGACGAGATGACCCTGATCGAGCTCTCCGACTTCGTGAAGAAGTTCGAGGAGAGGTTCGACGTCAAGGCCGCGGCGCCCGCCGCCGTGGCGATGCCGGCCCAGGGTAGTGGCGCCGCCGCCGCCGAGGCCGAGGAGGAGAAGGACGAGTTCGACGTCGTCCTGACCGGCGCCGGTGACAAGAAGATCCAGGTCATCAAGGTCGTGCGCGAGCTGACCTCGCTGGGTCTGAAGGAGGCCAAGGAGCTGGTCGACAACACCCCGAAGCCGGTCCTGGAGAAGGTCAACAAGGAGGCCGCCGACCAGGCCAAGGAGAAGCTCGAGGGCGTCGGCGCCGGCGTCGAGGTCAAGTGACCCGCTGACCGGCCCAGGCGGATCGGCCCAGGTCGATCGGCACGAGCTGACCAGCGCGAGCCCGCCGCTCAGCGCGGCCTGAGGGGGCGATCACCCAGTCGGGTGGTCGCCCCCCACTGGGTGGTGACCGTCTGACCCGGCGGTGCCGCGGGCGGGTATGGTGAACCACGGCCGCCACTCCCCGGGACGGGTGGTGAAGAGGCCGGGGCCTTGACGAATCGCCGCGAGGCGCGCGATTCTCAGGTCCGTCGCAGATCGATTCATGAACCGAGGCATGGATTCGCGACGATGCGGGAAGTGATGCGGCAGACGGGCCCGCGTCCGGTTTCGAGGCGACCGGGAGCGGACCGCACGAACACCGAGGGTGGCTCCTCGATGCTTGATAGCGGCATTGGACATCAGTGGGTCTTGTGGCTACACTGACCCTTTGCGCTGCCTATTAGCTGTCCCCTGCCCGTCACCAGGGGGGCCGGTACGCGCGCAGAGAGTCCGAGCCCTCGGAAGGACCCCCTCTTGGCCGCCTCGCGCAACGCCTCGAATACCAGCATCAACAACGGCACCAGCACCGCACCCCTGCGTGTCTCCTTCGCGAAGATCAAAGAGCCCCTTGAGGTCCCGAACCTCCTAGCGCTGCAAACTGAGAGCTTTGACTGGCTGCTCGGCAACGACGCCTGGAAGGCCCGTGTCGAGGCAGCGCTGGAGAGCGGACAAGACGTACCCACGAAGTCCGGCTTGGAGGAGATCTTCGAGGAGATCTCCCCGATCGAGGACTTCTCCGGCTCCATGTCGCTGACCTTCCGCGACCACCGCTTCGAGCCGCCGAAGAACTCGATCGACGAGTGCAAGGAGCGTGACTTCACCTACGCCGCTCCGCTCTTCGTCACCGCCGAGTTCACCAACAACGAGACCGGTGAGATCAAGTCCCAGACCGTCTTCATGGGCGACTTCCCGCTCATGACGGACAAGGGCACCTTCGTGATCAACGGCACCGAGCGTGTCGTGGTCTCCCAGCTGGTCCGTTCGCCGGGCGTCTACTTCGACAGCACCATCGACAAGACGTCCGACAAGGACCTCTTCTCCGCCAAGATCATCCCGTCCCGGGGTGCCTGGCTGGAGATGGAGATCGACAAGCGCGACATGGTCGGCGTGCGCATCGACCGTAAGCGCAAGCAGTCCGTGACCGTGCTGCTCAAGGCGCTGGGCTGGACCTCCGACCAGATCCTCGAGGAGTTCGGGGAGTACGAGTCGATGCGGGCCACCCTGGAGAAGGACCACACCCAGGGCCAGGACGACGCGCTGCTCGACATCTACCGCAAGCTGCGCCCCGGCGAGCCGCCGACCCGCGAGGCCGCGCAGACCCTGCTGGAGAACCTGTACTTCAACCCCAAGCGGTACGACCTGGCCAAGGTCGGCCGTTACAAGATCAACAAGAAGCTGGGCGGGGCCGAGCCGCTGGACGCCGGCGTGCTCACGGTCGAGGACATCGTCGCCACCATCAAGTACCTGGTGAAGCTGCACGCGGGCGAGACCGAGACGCCCGTCGCCGGCGGTCGCACCATCGTCGTCGAGACCGACGACATCGACCACTTCGGCAACCGCCGCCTGCGCAACGTCGGCGAGCTCATCCAGAACCAGGTCCGCACGGGTCTGGCCAGGATGGAGCGCGTCGTCAGGGAGCGGATGACGACCCAGGACGTCGAGGCGATCACGCCGCAGACCCTGATCAACATCCGTCCGGTGGTCGCGTCCATCAAGGAGTTCTTCGGCACCAGCCAGCTCTCCCAGTTCATGGACCAGACGAACCCGATCTCCGGGCTCACCCACAAGCGCCGCCTGAACGCGCTGGGCCCCGGCGGCCTCAGCCGGGAGCGGGCCGGCCTCGAAGTGCGTGACGTGCACCCGTCGCACTACGGCCGGATGTGTCCGATCGAGACTCCCGAGGGTCCGAACATCGGCCTCATCGGCTCGCTCGCCGCCTTCGGCCGGCTGAACGCGTTCGGCTTCGTGGAGACCCCGTACCGCAAGGTGACCGACGGCGTCGTCACGGACGAGGTGCACTACCTCACCGCCGACGAGGAGGACCGGTACGTCATCGCGCAGGCCAACGCCAAGCTGACCCCGGACTACCACTTCGCCGAGGGCCGGGTGCTGGTCCGCCGCCGTGGCGGTGAGATCGACTACGTGGCCGGCTCCGAGGTGGACTACATGGACGTCTCGCCGCGCCAGATGGTGTCGGTGGCGACCGCCATGATCCCGTTCCTGGAGCACGACGACGCGAACCGCGCGCTCATGGGCTCCAACATGATGCGCCAGGCCGTGCCGCTGATCCAGGCCGAGTCCCCGCTGGTGGGCACGGGCATGGAGTACCGCTCCGCGGTGGACGCGGGAGACGTGATCAAGGCCGACCAGGACGGCGTCATCACCGACGTGTCGGCCGACTACATCTCCATGCAGAACGCCGACGGCACCCACGTGACGTACCGGCTGGCCAAGTTCCACCGCTCCAACCAGGGCACCTCGTACAACCAGAAGGTGCTGGTCGAGGAGGGCGAGCAGGTGGTGGCCGGGCAGGTCATCGCCGACGGCCCCTCCACCCAGCGCGGCGAGATGGCGCTCGGCAAGAACCTGCTGGTCGCCTTCATGCCCTGGGAGGGCTACAACTACGAGGACGCGATCATCCTCTCCCAGCGTCTCGTCCAGGACGACGTCCTCTCCTCGATCCACATCGAGGAGCACGAGGTCGACGCCCGGGACACCAAGCTGGGCCCGGAGGAGATCACCCGCGACATCCCGAACGTCTCCGAGGAGGTCCTCGCCGACCTCGACGACCGCGGCATCATCCGGATCGGCGCCGAGGTCGAGGCCGGCGACATCCTGGTGGGCAAGGTCACCCCGAAGGGCGAGACCGAGCTGACCCCCGAGGAGCGGCTGCTGCGCGCGATCTTCGGCGAGAAGGCCAGGGAGGTCCGCGACACCTCGCTGAAGGTGCCGCACGGCGAGACCGGCAAGGTCATCGGCGTCCGGGTCTTCGACCGCGAGGAGGGCGACGAGCTGCCGCCCGGCGTGAACCAGCTGGTCCGCGTCTACGTGGCGCAGAAGCGCAAGATCACCGACGGCGACAAGCTCGCCGGCCGGCACGGCAACAAGGGCGTCATCTCCAAGATCCTGCCCGTGGAGGACATGCCGTTCATGGAGGACGGCACCCCGGTGGACATCATCCTGAATCCGCTGGGCGTCCCCTCCCGGATGAACCCGGGGCAGGTCCTGGAGATCCACCTGGGCTGGCTCGCCTCCCAGGGCTGGAAGGTCGAGGGCCTGGACGCGGAGTGGAAGGAGCGGCTGGCGGCCATCGGCGCGGACGACGTCGCGGCCGGCACCAACGTCGCCACCCCGGTGTTCGACGGCGCCCGGGAGGACGAGCTCACCGGCCTCTTCGAGTCCACCATCCCGAACCGTGACGGCGAGCGGATGGTGATGCCGTCCGGCAAGGCGCGGATGTTCGACGGGCGCTCCGGCGAACCGTTCCCCGACCCGATCTCCGTCGGGTACATGTACATCCTGAAGCTCCACCACCTGGTCGACGACAAGCTGCACGCCCGCTCGACCGGCCCGTACTCCATGATCACCCAGCAGCCGCTCGGCGGTAAGGCCCAGTTCGGTGGCCAGCGCTTCGGCGAGATGGAGGTCTGGGCGCTGGAGGCGTACGGCGCGGCCTACGCGCTGCAGGAGCTGCTGACCATCAAGTCCGACGACGTCACCGGCCGCGTGAAGGTCTACGAGGCCATCGTCAAGGGCGAGAACATCCCGGAGCCCGGCATTCCGGAGTCCTTCAAGGTGCTCATCAAGGAAATGCAGTCGCTCTGCCTCAACGTGGAGGTGCTGTCCAGTGACGGCATGTCCATCGAGATGCGTGACACCGACGAGGACGTCTTCCGCGCGGCGGAGGAGCTCGGAATCGACCTGTCCCGGCGCGAGCCGAGCAGCGTCGAAGAGGTCTGACGGGTCTGGCCGGGGACGGGTTTCCACCGTCCCCGGCATAGTCCCCGGACCCCGATCAGACCATCGATTGACACGACCCTGAGAGGGATTGACGAGAGTGCTCGACGTCAACTTCTTCGACGAACTGCGGATTGGCCTGGCCACGGCGGACGACATCCGTCAGTGGTCCCACGGCGAGGTCAAGAAGCCGGAGACCATCAACTACCGCACGCTCAAGCCCGAGAAGGACGGACTCTTCTGCGAGAAGATCTTCGGGCCCACCCGGGACTGGGAGTGCTACTGCGGCAAGTACAAGCGCGTCCGCTTCAAGGGCATCATCTGTGAGCGCTGCGGCGTCGAGGTGACCCGCGCCAAGGTGCGTCGCGAGCGGATGGGCCACATCGAGCTCGCCGCGCCGGTGACCCACATCTGGTACTTCAAGGGCGTCCCGTCCCGGCTGGGGTACCTGCTCGACCTGGCGCCCAAGGACCTGGAGAAGGTCATCTACTTCGCCGCGTACATGATCACGTACGTGGACGAGGAGCGTCGCACCCGCGACCTGCCGTCGCTGGAGGCCCACATCTCCGTGGAGCGCCAGCAGGTCGAGCAGCGCCGCGACGCCGACCTGGAGGCCCGCGCCAAGAAGCAGGAGGCCGACCTGGCCGAGCTGGAGGCCGAGGGCGCGAAGGCCGACGTCCGCCGCAAGGTGCGCGAGGGCGCCGAGCGGGAGATGAAGCAGCTCCGCGACCGGGCCCAGCGCGAGCTGGACCGCCTGGAAGAGGTCTGGACCCGCTTCAAGAACCTCAAGGTGCAGGACCTGGAGGGCGACGAGCTGCTCTACCGCGAGCTGCGCGACCGCTTCGGGACGTACTTCGACGGTTCGATGGGCGCCGCCGCGCTCCAGAAGCGTCTGGAGAACTTCGACCTGGACGAGGAGGCCGCCCGGCTGCGGGAGATCATCCGCACCGGCAAGGGCCAGAAGAAGACCCGTGCCCTGAAGCGGCTCAAGGTGGTCTCCGCGTTCCTGCAGACCTCCAACAGCCCGCGCGGCATGGTCCTCGACTGCGTCCCGGTGATCCCGCCGGACCTGCGCCCGATGGTGCAGCTGGACGGTGGCCGGTTCGCCACCTCCGACCTGAACGACCTGTACCGCCGCGTCATCAACCGGAACAACCGCCTGAAGCGACTGCTCGACCTCGGCGCCCCCGAGATCATCGTGAACAACGAGAAGCGGATGCTCCAGGAGGCCGTGGACGCGCTGTTCGACAACGGCCGCCGGGGTCGCCCGGTGACCGGTCCGGGCAACCGGCCGCTGAAGTCGCTGTCCGACATGCTCAAGGGCAAGCAGGGCCGCTTCCGGCAGAACCTGCTGGGCAAGCGCGTCGACTACTCGGCCCGTTCGGTGATCGTCGTCGGCCCGCAGCTGAAGCTGCACCAGTGCGGCCTGCCCAAGGCCATGGCGCTGGAGCTGTTCAAGCCGTTCGTGATGAAGCGCCTGGTGGACCTGAACCACGCGCAGAACATCAAGTCGGCCAAGCGCATGGTCGAGCGGCAGCGCACCGTGGTGTACGACGTCCTCGAAGAGGTCATCGCCGAGCACCCGGTGCTGCTCAACCGCGCGCCGACGCTGCACCGACTGGGCATCCAGGCGTTCGAGCCGCAGCTGGTCGAGGGCAAGGCCATCCAGATCCACCCGCTCGTCTGCACCGCGTTCAACGCGGACTTCGACGGCGACCAGATGGCCGTGCACCTGCCGCTCTCCGCGGAGGCGCAGGCCGAGGCCCGCATCCTGATGCTGTCCTCGAACAACATCCTGAAGCCGGCCGACGGCCGGCCGGTCACCATGCCCACCCAGGACATGGTGCTCGGGCTGTTCTTCCTGACCACCGACGAGGAGGAGCGGGAGGTGATCGGCGAGGGCCGGTCGTTCTCCTCCACGGCCGAGGCGATCATGGCCTTCGACGCGGGCGAGCTGTCGCTCCAGGCGAAGGTCGACATCCGCTTCCCCGTGGGCTCCATCCCGCCCCGTGGCTGGACCCCGCCGGAGCCCGTCGAGGGCGAGGCGGAGTACCAGCCGGGTGACAGCTTCCGGATGCGCACCACGCTGGGCCGGGCGCTGTTCAACGAGCTGCTCCCGGAGGACTACCCGTTCGTCGACCAGTCGGTCGGCAAGCGGCAGCTCTCGCAGATCGTCAACGACCTGGCCGAGCGGTACCCGAAGGTGATCGTCGCCGCCACGCTGGACAACCTCAAGTCGGCCGGTTACTTCTGGGCCACCCGGTCCGGTGTGACCATCGCGGTCTCCGACATCGTGGTCCCCGACGCCAAGCGGCAGATCCTCGCCAACTACGAGGCGCAGGACGAGAAGGTCCAGAAGCAGTACGAGCGCGGCCTGATCACCAAGGACGAGCGGACGCAGGAGCTGATCGCGGTCTGGACCAAGGCGACCAACGAGGTCGCCGAGACCATGAACGACAACTTCCCGAAGACCAACCCGATCTTCATGATGGTGGACTCCGGGGCCCGCGGAAACATGATGCAGATGCGTCAGATCGCGGGTATGCGCGGCCTGGTCTCGAACGCGAAGAACGAGACCATCCCGCGGCCGATCAAGGCGTCGTTCCGTGAGGGCCTGTCCGTGCTGGAGTACTTCATCTCCACGCACGGCGCCCGCAAGGGTCTGGCCGACACCGCGCTGCGGACCGCCGACTCCGGGTACCTCACCCGGCGTCTGGTGGACGTCTCCCAGGACGTGATCATCCGCGAGGAGGACTGCGGCACCGACCGCGGCCTGAAGCTGGTGATCGCCGCCCGGGGCGCCGACGGTGTGCTGCGGAAGGCGGAGGACGTCGAGTCCAGCGTCTACGCCCGCTGCCTCGCCGAGGACATCGTCGTCGACGGCAAGGTGCTGGCCCCGGCCGGCACCGACCTGGGCGACGTGCTCATCGACGAGCTGGTCGGCCACGGCGTGGAGACCGTCAAGACCCGCTCGGTGCTCACCTGCGAGTCCGCGGTCGGCACGTGCGCCATGTGCTACGGGCGTTCGCTGGCCACCGGCAAGCTGGTGGACATCGGCGAGGCGGTCGGCATCATCGCGGCCCAGTCCATCGGTGAGCCCGGCACCCAGCTGACCATGCGCACGTTCCACACCGGCGGCGTCGCCGGTGAGGACATCACGCAGGGTCTGCCGCGTGTGGTTGAGCTCTTCGAGGCCCGTACCCCGAAGGGCGTCGCGCCGATCTCCGAATCGGCAGGCCGGGTGCGGATCGAGGAGACCGAGAAGACCAAGAAGGTCGTGGTCACCCCGGACGACGGCTCCGACGAGACCTCCTACCCGGTCTCCAAGCGGTCCCGGCTGCTGGTGGGCGAGGGCGACCACGTCACCGTCGGCCAGCCGCTGACGGTCGGCGCGGCCAACCCGCACGACGTGCTGCGGATCCTCGGCCAGCGGGCGGTGCAGGTCTACCTGGTGGGCGAGGTCCAGAAGGTCTACAACTCCCAGGGTGTGGCCATCCACGACAAGCACATCGAGATCATCGTCCGGCAGATGCTGCGCCGGGTGACGATCATCGAGTCCGGCGACGCGGAACTGCTGCCGGGCGAGCTGGTGGAGCGCTCGAAGTTCGAGAGCGAGAACCGCCGCGTCGTGGCGGAGGGCGGTCACCCGGCCTCCGGCCGGCCGCAGCTGATGGGCATCACCAAGGCGTCGCTGGCCACCGAGTCGTGGCTGTCGGCGGCGTCCTTCCAGGAGACGACCCGGGTGCTCACCGACGCGGCGATCAACGCCAAGTCGGACTCCCTGATCGGCCTCAAGGAGAACGTGATCATCGGCAAGCTCATCCCGGCCGGCACGGGCCTGTCCCGCTACCGGAACATCCGGGTCGAGCCCACCGAGGAGGCGAAGGCCGCGATGTACTCGACCGTCGGCTACGACGACATCGACTACTCGCCCTTCGGCACGGGCTCCGGCCAGGCGGTTCCCCTGGAGGACTACGACTACGGCCCCTACCAGGGCTGAGTCGCGGTCCCGTCCGTTCCATCCGCTGGGCGGTCTCTCCTTCGGGAGGGCCGCCCAGCGGCATCTCCGGGTGCCAGCGGAGTTCAGCGCACGTCGGTGCCCAACTCCTCCGGGGCCCGGTCGCTGTCCAGGAACGCGGCCATCCGGTCCTCCCGCATCGCCGCCCACAGCGGCTCCGCCGCCGCCTCGTCGAGCCGCACGATCGACTGCCCCTCGACGTAGTCCGTGCCGGCCACCGGCGCGTTCATGAAGTGCACCCCGGACGCACCCATCCCGCCCAGGTCCCAGGCCAGCCCGCGCAGCTCGCCGTTCCCGAGCTGGTCGTCCACGCTGATCACGTCGTCCACCGTGTCGAGCAGCCCGGTCAGCCGGCCCGGGTTGGTGAGCGTGCCGGCGCTGAGCGTCTGGCGCATCAGGGCCCGCAGGAACGCCTGCTGCCGCCGGGTCCGGTCGAAGTCGCCGCCGGGCAGGGACGTGCGCTCCCGCACGTACTCGAGCGCCTGCTCGCCGTTCATGTGCTGGCCGGCCAGGTCCACGCCGCCGACCGCGTCGGTCAGCGCCCGGAACCCGGTCCAGTCCATGAGCGCCACATGGTCGACCCGGATCTCCGTGAGGTCCTGCACCGTCTCGACCATCAGCGCCGGACCGCCCCAGGAGTACGCCGCGTTCAGCTTCGCGTCGCCGTGTCCCGGCACCGGCACCCAGGTGTCGCGGGGGAGCGAGACCAGCGACGCGGTCTCCCGGTCGCCGGAGATCTGCAGCAGCATCATGGTGTCGCTGCGCGCCGCTCCCGCCTCCCAGTCCCCGCCGGAGGCGGCGGTGTCGTCGGCGTCGAGCCCGACCAGCAGGAAGACCAGGGCGTCGCCCTCGGCGCGCGGCGGCTGTTCGTTCTCGGGCATCGAGGGCAGCGCGTCGGGGATGCGCGGGATGGCGTCGAGCGCCTGGTCGGTGCGCCAGTACAGCCATCCGCCGGCGGCCAGCAGCAGCACCAGCAGTCCGGCGAACGAACCCAGCACGACGCGCGGCCAGCGGCGTCGTCGGCGACGGGGAGTGGGCGCGTCGGTGTCGGCCGGGGGTTCGTCCGCTTCGCTACTCATCGGCCCATTCTGCGCGCAGGTGTGCGATCCGGTGGCCGTTTTGACCGGAGCCCGTGCGCTGGGTACGCTCTGACCTTGTGCCTGGGGTGTCCCCTGCGCTCTTTCAGCGTCGGACCGGGACTCCGGGATCTGCATCTTTCACCGGATCGCGCGAGATCTTCGCGGTTCGGGAGCCTTGCAGTCGCCGACACACCCGACCGCGTGGGTCGGGGAGTGTCCCAGGTTAGTCTTACCGAGATCGGCACAGAGAAACCGGAGAAACGGTGCCAACGATCCAGCAGCTGGTCCGCAAGGGCCGGCAGGACAAGGTCGAGAAGAACAAGACGCCCGCGCTCGAGGGATCTCCCCAGCGCCGTGGCGTCTGCACGCGTGTGTTCACCACCACGCCGAAGAAGCCGAACTCCGCGCTGCGCAAGGTCGCGCGTGTGCGGCTGAGCAACGGGATCGAGGTCACCGCCTACATCCCTGGAGAGAACCACAACCTCCAGGAGCACTCCATCGTGCTGGTGCGTGGCGGCCGTGTGAAGGATCTGCCGGGCGTCCGGTACAAGATCATCCGTGGCTCCCTCGACACCCAGGGCGTCAAGAACCGCAAGCAGGCCCGCAGCCGCTACGGCGCCAAGAAGGAGAAGTAAGCATGCCTCGCAAGGGCCCTGCCCCGAAGCGCCCGGTGCACATCGACCCGGTGTACGGCTCTCCTCTGGTGACCTCGCTGATCAACAAGGTGCTGCTGCACGGCAAGCGCTCCACCGCCGAGCGCATCGTGTACGGCGCCATGGAGGGCCTGCGGGAGAAGACCGGCAACGACCCGGTGATCACGCTCAAGCGTGCGCTGGAGAACGTCAAGCCCACCCTTGAGGTGCGCTCCCGCCGCGTCGGTGGCGCCACCTACCAGGTGCCGGTCGAGGTCCGTCCCGGACGTTCCTCCACCCTCGCGCTGCGCTGGCTGGTGGGATACTCCCGCGCCCGCCGCGAGAAGACCATGACCGAGCGGCTGATGAACGAGCTGCTCGACGCCTCCAACGGGCTCGGTGCCTCCGTGAAGAAGCGCGAGGACACCCACAAGATGGCCGAGTCCAACAAGGCATTCGCGCACTACCGCTGGTAGTCGCTACCCCCTCGAGACCTGGGAAAGATGAAGCCAGATGGCTACCACTTCACTTGACCTGGCCAAGGTCCGGAACATCGGGATCATGGCCCACATCGACGCGGGCAAGACGACGACCACCGAGCGGATCCTGTACTACACCGGCATGAGCTACAAGATCGGTGAGGTTCACGACGGCGCCGCCACCACCGACTGGATGGCCCAGGAGCAGGAGCGCGGCATCACCATCACCTCCGCCGCGGTGACCTGTAATTGGCAGGTCGGCAACGTCGAGAACACCATCAACATCATCGACACCCCGGGCCACGTCGACTTCACGATCGAGGTGGAGCGCTCGCTGCGCGTCCTGGACGGTGCCGTCACGGTGTTCGATGGTGTGGCCGGCGTCGAGCCCCAGTCGGAGACGGTCTGGCGTCAGGCGGACCGTTACGGTGTGCCGCGTATCTGCTTCGTGAACAAGCTGGACCGCACGGGGGCTGACTTCTTCCGCTGCGTCGACATGATCGTCGACCGCCTGAAGGCGACCCCGCTGGTCATGCAGCTGCCGATCGGCGCCGAGGCCGGATTCAAGGGCGTCATCGACCTGGTCCGGATGAAGGCCCTGGTGTGGTCCGAGGAGACCAAGCTCGGTGAGATGTACGACACCGTCGACATCCCCGAGGACCTCAGGGCCCAGGCCGAGGAGTGGCACGGCAAGCTGGTCGAGGCCGTCGCGGAGAACGACGAGGAGGTCATGGAGCTGTACCTGGAGGGCGAATCGCCCACCGAGGAGCAGCTGTACGCGGCCATCCGCCGCGTCACCCTGGCCTCCACCGGGACGACCGACACCACGATCACCCCGGTCTTCTGCGGCACCGCGTTCAAGAACAAGGGCGTGCAGCCGCTGCTCGACGCCGTCGTGCGGTACCTTCCGTCGCCGCTCGACGTCGAGGCCGTGGAGGGTCACTCCCCCCGCGACCCCGAGCAGGTCATCACCCGCAAGCCGTCCGAGGAAGAGCCGCTGGCCGCCCTCGCCTTCAAGATCGCGAGCGACCCGCACCTCGGCAAGCTCACCTTCATCCGGATCTACTCCGGCGTGCTGCGGGCCGGCGCGCAGGTGCAGAACGCGGTGAAGGACAAGAAGGAGCGCATCGGCAAGATCTACCGGATGCACGCCAACAAGCGTGAGGAGATCGAGCGCGTCGGCGCCGGCGACATCGTCGCCGTCATGGGTCTGAAGCAGACCACGACGGGCGAGACCCTGGCCGACCCGGCCCAGCCGGTGATCCTGGAGTCGATGGACTTCCCGGCCCCGGTGATCGAGGTCGCCATCGAGCCCAAGTCGAAGGGCGACCAGGAGAAGCTGGGCATCGCGATCCAGCGGCTGGCCGAGGAGGACCCGTCCTTCCAGGTCAAGGCCGACCAGGAGACCGGTCAGACGATCATCTCCGGGATGGGCGAGCTGCACCTGGACATCCTGGTCGACCGGATGAAGCGCGAGTTCAAGGTCGAGGCCAACGTCGGCAAGCCGCAGGTGGCCTACCGGGAGACGCTGCGTCGTGCGGTCGACAAGGTCGACTACACGCACAAGAAGCAGACCGGTGGCTCCGGCCAGTTCGCCAAGGTGCAGATCGCCCTGGAGCCGCTGGAAGGCGACGGGTACGAGTTCGAGAACAAGATCACCGGTGGTCGCATCCCCAGGGAGTACATCCCCTCGGTGGACGCGGGCTGCCAGGAGGCGATGGAGTTCGGCGTGCTCGCCGGCTACCCGCTGACCGGCGTCAAGGTGACCCTGCTCGACGGCGCGTACCACGACGTGGACTCCTCCGAGATGGCGTTCAAGATCGCCGGCTCGATGGCGTTCAAGGAGGCCGCCCGGCGGGCCGCACCGGTTCTGCTGGAGCCGTTGATGGCCGTCGAGGTCACGACACCCGAGGACTACATGGGTGACGTGATCGGCGACATCAACTCCCGCCGTGGCCAGATCCAGGCCATGGAGGACCGGAGTGGTGCCAAGGTCGTGAAGGCCCTGGTTCCGCTGTCCGAGATGTTCGGCTACGTCGGCGACCTGCGCAGCAAGACCTCGGGTCGCGCGAGCTACAGCATGCAGTTCGATTCCTACGGTGAGGTTCCCAAGAACGTCTCGGAGGAGATCGTCGCGAAGGCCAAGGGCGAGTAGCCCTAGGCTGGAGCACAGCGGCACTGGGGGCGTCAAGCCCCCGGTGCCGGGCCCTTAACAGCGAAACGGTCAAGGGCGTCCCCTTGGGGTCCTGACCGGTTCGGTCACCCACCTGAAAACCTCCCGCAAGAGGCGGGGGGCGTACAGCACAGTCCACAGGAGGACCCCAGTGGCGAAGGCGAAGTTCGAGCGGACTAAGCCGCACGTCAACATTGGCACCATCGGTCACATTGACCACGGCAAGACGACGCTTACCGCGGCGATCACCAAGGTGCTGCACGACAACTTCCCCGACCTCAACGAGGCGTGGGCCTTCGACAGCATCGACAAGGCCCCCGAGGAGAAGCAGCGCGGCATCACGATCTCCATCGCGCATGTGGAGTACCAGACGGACAACCGTCACTACGCCCACGTCGACTGCCCGGGTCACGCGGACTACATCAAGAACATGATCACCGGTGCCGCCCAGATGGACGGCGCGATCCTGGTGGTCGCCGCGACCGATGGTCCGATGCCGCAGACCAAGGAGCACGTGCTGCTGGCCCGCCAGGTCGGCGTGCCGTACATCGTCGTCGCCCTGAACAAGGCCGACATGGTGGACGACGAGGAGATCATGGAGCTCGTCGAGCTCGAGGTCCGTGAGCTCCTCACCGAGTACGAGTTCCCCGGCGACGACGTTCCGGTGGTCAAGGTCTCCGCGCTGAAGGCGCTGGAGGGCGACCCGGAGTGGGCGAAGACCGTCCTGGAGCTCATGAAGGCCGTGGACGAGTCCATCCCGCAGCCGGAGCGTGACGTCGACAAGCCGTTCCTGATGCCGATCGAGGACGTCTTCACCATCACCGGCCGCGGCACGGTCGTCACCGGCCGTATCGAGCGCGGTGTGCTGAAGGTCAACGAGACCGTCGACATCATCGGCATCAAGGACGAGAAGGCGACGACCACCGTCACCGGCATCGAGATGTTCCGCAAGCTGCTCGACGAGGGTCGGGCCGGTGAGAACGTCGGCCTGCTGCTGCGTGGTATCAAGCGCGAGGACGTCGAGCGCGGCCAGGTCGTCATCAAGCCGGGCTCGGTCACTCCGCACACGGAGTTCGAGGCCACGGCGTACATCCTGTCGAAGGACGAGGGCGGTCGGCACACCCCGTTCTTCAACAACTACCGCCCGCAGTTCTACTTCCGTACCACGGACGTGACCGGCGTGGTGCACCTGCCCGACGGCACCGAGATGGTCATGCCGGGCGACAACACCGAGATGCGCGTCGAGCTGATCCAGTCCGTCGCCATGGAGGAGGGCCTGAAGTTCGCCATCCGCGAGGGTGGCCGGACCGTGGGCGCCGGCCAGGTCACCAAGATCCTCAACTGATCTGACGCGGCCGGAGCGCAGCCAAGCGCACCGAAGGGGCCTCGTTCCCGCCAGTCACCTGGCGGGCGCGGGGCCCCTTTTCGCATGCCCGCCGGCGGCCGTGAGCGGTCCGGGCCGTCCGCTCGTCGTGGATATCGACCGCTCGGCGCGGGTCGGGCGACCGTTCGGCGCCGCTTTCCCGCGTTCACCGCGTGGCCGGGTCCGTGCCCTGCCCCAGTGGGTGTGACGCTCCTTACATTTCCCGCAGCGACCACCTGACGGGAGCCCTGATGTCCACAACGCACAAATCCTCCGACGCCAGCGGGACGCCGCCAGACGGCGATCTGGAGGCCCGCTCGGTCGTCATGCACGACGACCCTCGCTTCCGCGAGCTGCGCGGCCGGCTGTTGCGCTTCGTGGTGCCGATGAGCATCGGGTTCTTCGTCTGGTACCTGCTGTACGTGGTGATGTCCGTGTACGCGCGGGACTTCATGGCCACCGACGTGGTCGGCGACGCCAACGTCGCGCTGATCTTCGGCGTGCTGCAGTTCGTCACCACCTTCGGCATCGCGATCCTGTACTCCCGCTTCGCGGGCCGCCGCCTCGACCCGCTCGCCGACGAGCTGCGCACGGAACTGGAGGGCCCGGCGAGGTCCGAGGGAGGGGACACGGCATGATCACGCTGGCACAGGAGACCACCGGGCAGGAACGGGCGATCACGATCATCCTGTTCACGCTGCTGATCGCGGTCACCATCGGCATCACGGTGTGGGCGAGTCGCCAGACCCGCACCGCCGCCGACTTCCACTCCGGCGGCCGCGGCTTCTCCGGCGTCCAGAACGGGTTCGCCATCGGCGGCGACTACATGTCGGCCGCCTCCTTCCTGGGCATCGCCGGCCTCATCGCCCTCTACGGCTACGACGGCTTCCTCTACTCGATCGGCTTCCTGGTCGCCTGGCTGGTCGCGCTGCTGCTGGTCGCCGAGCTCCTGCGGAACTCGGGCCGCTACACCATGGCCGACGTGGTCTCGTACCGGATGAAACAGCGTCCGGTGCGGACCGCCGCCTCGATCTCCACCATGGTGGTGTCGATCTTCTACCTGCTGGCGCAGATGGTGGGCGCGGGCGCTCTGGTGTCGCTGCTGCTCGGCATCGAGGAGGGGGAGACCTTCCTCGGCATGGACGCCGACACCGCCAAGATCGTCGGCATCGTCGTGGTCGGCATCCTGATGATCGTCTACGTCTCCTACGGCGGGATGAAGGGCACCACCTGGGTGCAGGTCATCAAGGCCGCGATGCTGATGAGCGGCGCCATACTGATCACGGTCATGGCGCTGGCCATCTTCGACTTCAACCTCGGCTCGCTGATGAACGACGCGGCCGACGCCAGCGGGGCCGGCGGCGCCTTCCTGGAACCCGGACTGCGCTACGGCGTCGAAGTCCCGGGCGACGCCTGGCAGACGCTGGTCAACAAGCTGGACCTGATCAGCCTCGGCCTCGCCCTGGTCCTCGGCACCGCGGGCCTGCCGCACATCCTGATCCGCTTCTACACCGTGCCGGACTCCAAGGCCGCCCGGAAGTCGGTCAACTGGGGCATCGGCCTGATCGGCACCTTCTACCTGATGACCCTGGTGCTCGGCTTCGGCGCCGCCGTCCTCGTCGGCAGGGACGCCATCACGGCCCAGGATCCGGCGGGCAACACCGCGGCACCCCAGCTCGCGGAGGCGGTCGGCGACTACTGGGGTGGCGACTTCCTCGGCGCCGTCCTCCTCGCCTTCATCGCCGCGGTCGCCTTCGCCACCATCCTGGCCACCGTCGCCGGACTCACCATCGCCTCGTCGTCCTCGCTGGCGCACGACTTCTACAACAGCGTGCTCCGGCACGGGAAGGCGACCGGCGAGGAGGAGGTGCGGGTGGCCCGCTTCGCCGCCATCGGAGTCGGTGCGGTGGCCATCGTGCTCGCGATCTTCGCGCAGAACCTCAACGTCGCCTTCCTGGTCGCCCTCGCCTTCGCCATAGCCGCCTCGGCCAACGTGCCGACGCTGCTGCTCAGCCTCTTCTGGAAGCGGTTCAACACGCAGGGCGCGGTGGCCGGCATCTACGGCGGCCTGATCAGCGCCGTCGGCCTGGTGTTCTTCTCGCCCGTGGTGTCCGGCAAGGTGCACCCGGAGACGGGCGCCAACCAGGCGCTCTTCCCGAAGAGCGTGGACTTCTCCTGGTTCCCGCTGGAGAACCCGGGCCTGGTGTCCATCCCGCTGGGCCTGCTGTGCGCCATCGTCGGGACCCTGATGTCGAAGGAGAGCGACGCCGACCGGTTCGCCCGGCTCCAGGTCCGGGCCCTCACCGGTGCGGGAGCCGAGAAGGCCAGCCAGCACTGACCCACGGACCGCACTGACCGCACCCACCGACCCGTACCCCCGTCCCCTGCCCGCCGGGAAGCCTTCCCTCAACCCGGCGCCCCCAGCCCGGGGTCCTGAGACGGCCCCCTCAGGACCCCGGGCCCTTCCCGTCCTCCGGTCGACCGGGCGGGAGAGGGCGCACCACCGGCGCACAGGGAGCGTACGGGGGCGGAGAATCCGGCAAACAGCTGACCGGTGCGGTCGTTACCGTCACACTGGGCGCATGAAGGATCACCGGAAGAATCCACCGCATCACCTGACCATCAGGGTCACCCATCGGGACGATCCGGTCTCCGAGGTCACCGAGCAGGACACGATGCGCGCCGCCGAGCGCTTCCCCAACGTCGTGATCCGCGGCCCCGTCTTCGGGTTCGCCACCCAGTCCCCGGACGACGGGGAGAGCTGGCGGCTGCTCAGCGATGTATCCGACGGCTTCCCTCAGCATTCCAGGGACGGGCTTAACTCCCATCTGTGGTTCCGCGCGAAGAACGAGACCCGGCCGGGCCAGCCGCTGCGCGACGAGCTGCTCGCCGCCGTCGCCCGCCTGGAGACCGAACCGGTCGACGAGCTGATGGTGGGGGACACCCGGTACCGGATCGTCCGGGGCGACGAGTTCGCCAGGACGGGCGCCGACGGCATCGAGGGTCCGCGCCCCACCGACCCCGACGACTCCCGCCGGGACATCGGCGACCGCGGGCGCAACTCCGCCTGCCGCACCACCGGCTTCGTGATCGACCACGCCAGGGCCACCGGGATCATGGAGAGCATCCAGCGCATGGAGCTGCTGCCGCTGCGCTACCAGGCCGAGCGGATCCCCCGGGACGTCAGGGAGGACTCGGTGCGCGCCCTGCAGACCCATCCGGGCGTGGTGCTGCTGCCCGCCACCTTCACCTTCGCCGAGCGCAAGCAGGCGTCCTGGGAGCCCATGGCCGGCCTGCACCCGAGCCCACAGGACGCCCGCGCGACCCTCTACAACTACCTGGCCGAATTCCTGCCGAAGCTGGAGCAGGACATCTCCGACGCAGAGGCCGAGGTATACGCCACCGCGGCCGAGCAGTACCGGGCCGGGCCGCCGCGGGACGAGCTGCGGGTGCTCGGCCGACGCTTCCAGATCATCCGGGTCGAGCGGCTGATGCGCATCGGCCCCGACGGCCCCGAGCCGCCCCGGACCACCGACACCGATCCGTACGGGCCGATGCGGCTGCACCCGCCGCTGGCCGAGGTGGAGGAGCGCGAGGAGCGCGAACGGCGCGAGAGCGGAGCGGACGACGACCCGCAGTGCGCCCGCCAGGGACACGAACCGTCGACCGAGGGCAACTGATCCCGTGCACCTGCCGGGGACCGTCGGCCGAGGGCAACTGATCCCGTGATCGAGCCGGGAATCGTCGACCGATGGCGACGGGACGGCAACTGATCGTGCCGCAGGCGTTCAGGCCCTACAGCCCTGCCGCCTGCTGGGCTAGCGTGCGGGCCATGCTGGACCGAAGACACGGGCGGCGCGCCAACGGTCGGCCCGACGCGGGGCAGACCGTGCGGGTGCTCACCGCTGTTCAGCAGATCGACGCCGCACTGCACGACGGCCTCGACGGACGAGGCGGCGCGCAGGCCGCGCGGCGCCTGCGCCGGCTGCTGCGGGCCGAGACCGTGGTGCTCGCGGACCTGGACGGCGCGGTGGCCGTCGCCGGACCCGCGCCCGACGAGGACGAGCTGACCGAGCTGCTCGGCCGCGCCTACGAGAACGCCGTGACCGCCCACCGCCCGCCCTGGTCGGCCGTGCCGCTGATCGTCGCCGGCGAGCTGTCCGGCGCGCTGGCCGTCCGCTGCGCCGACGAGGCCGGCTGCGACGACGCGGAGCTGGAGGCGGTGGCCGCCCAGGTCGCCCGGTCGCTGGACCACGCCGCGCTGCGCCGCGCCAGGACCCGGATCGCCCAGGCCGACCTGCGCACCCTGCGCGCCCAGATATCGCCGCACTTCCTGCACAACGCGCTGTCCGTGATCGGCGCCCGGATACGCACCGATCCGGACCGGGCCCGCACCCTGCTCCACGACTTCGCGGACTACCTCCGCTACAGCTTCTCCAGCAAGGGCGACTACGCCACCGTCTCCGACGAGCTCCAGGCCATCCAGACCTACCTGGAGCTCCAGCGGGCCCGCTTCGACGACCGGATGGAGCTCACCGTCCGGATGGCGCCGGAGATTCTCCCGGTCGTCATCCCCTTCCTCGTCATCCAGCCCATCGTGGAGAATGCGGTACGGCACGGCCTGGAGCCGAAGCCGGGGGCGGGATCGATCAGCGTCTCCGGATACGGCGAGGGCCCGCTCTGCGTGATCGAGATCGAGGACGACGGCGTCGGCATGGAACCGGAGTTCGCCCGGGCCCTCCTCTCGGGCAAGAGACCACCCGCGCCGGGGTCCCGGGCGGACGGCGGCCGGGGGCGGGTCGGCCTGGCCAACGTCGACCAGCGGCTGCGCACGGTCTACGGGCCCGAGTACGGCCTGGTGATAGAGACCGCGCCGGGCAGCGGGACCCGGGTGGTCATCCGGGTGCCCCGGTTCATGCGAGGGGTGGTCGCGAGTTGACGTCGGAAGCGACGGCCGCGGGCCTGCGCGCCCTGGTGGTGGAGGACGAGGCGTCCACCCGCCAGGAGCTCGCGGCCATGCTCGGCGCGCTCGCCGAGGTCGGCGACGTGGACGAGGCGGACAGCGGCGAGGCCGCCGTGCGCCGGCTCGGCACCGAGACCTTCGACGCGGTCTTCCTGGACATCTCCATGCCGGGCCTCGACGGCATGGAGGTGGCGCGGGTGCTCAGCATGCTCTCCGCGCCGCCGGCCATCGTGTTCGTCACCGCGTCCGAGCACCACGCGGTCGAGGCGTTCGGCGTCGGCGCCGCCGACTACCTGCTCAAGCCGGTGCGCCCGGAGCGGCTGGCCGAGGCCGTGTCCCGGGTGCGGGCGCTGCGCCGCCCGGCGCCGACGCCGCGCGCGGTGGCCGCGGACGAGCTGTCGGTGGTGCAGATCGAGACCGGGCGGCACACCCTCTTCGTGCACCGCGACGACATCCAGTACGCCGAGGCGCACGGCGACTACGTGCGGCTGCACACCGCGGCCGGCAACCACCTGATCCGGCTGTCCCTGTCCTATCTGGAGGAGGTGTGGGCGCCGGCCGGCTTCGTCCGCGCGCACCGCGGCTACCTGGTCGCCGTCCGCTGGATCCGCGACCTGCGGGTGTCGAGCTCGGCCGGGCTGCTGGCCCGCACCCCGGCCGGCGACGTGCCGGTCAGCCGCCGGCACGCCCGCGAGCTGAAGGAACGGCTGATGGCGGCGGTGCGCGACGGCGTGCGGGACGGCCTCGGGGACGAGGCGAGATGAGCCAGCCGCGCCGGGTGCGGATCACCTCCCCGCAGACCCGGATCGCCCTCGCCCGGCGGCACCGCCCGGCCCAGCACCTGCGACCGCCGCCGCTGCCCGGCGCCTGGAGCGGCAACGGGGACGGCTCGGCGGACGACGAGGCGACCACGGCGGCGGCGCGCGCCCTGTTCGCCCGGCAGCGCCGGCTGGCGTTGCGCACGCTGTCCGTGCTCGGCCTGCTGCTCTTCGGCCTCAGCGGCCTGCTCGGCGTCCTGCCGGCGCTGGACGACGTGACCGTGCTGGACATCCCCGCCTCCTGGCTGCTGCTGATGACCGCCAGCTACCCGCTGCTGCTGCTCATCGCGGTGCTGCACGTCCGCGCCGCGGAGCGCATCGAGCGGGGGCCCAAGCCGTGAGCACCGTGAGCGCCGAGCGGTGACCGGACTGCTCGCGATCGGACTCCTGCTGGCGGCGAGCATGGCCATCGGCGTCTACGGGGTGCGCGCGGCCGCCCGCACCACCCCCGACTTCCTGGTCGCCTCCCAGCGGGTGGGCCCCGGCTGGAACGCGATGGCCATCGCCGGCGAGTACGTCTCGGCCGCCTCGGTGCTGGGCCTCGCCGGCCTGATGCTGAAGGACGGCATCGGCAGCCTCTGGTACGCGGTGGGCTTCACCGCCGGCTACGTCGCCGTCGCCACCCTGGTGGCCGGACCGATGCGGCGCTCCGGCGCGTACACGGTGCCGGACTTCGCCGACTACCGGCTCGGCTCGCAGACCATCCGCAAGCTGTGCGCCGTCATCGTGCTGGTGATCATGTGGCTCTACCTGGTGCCGCAGTTCAAGGGCGCCGGCGTGGTGCTGCACCTGGTCAGCGGCACCCCGTACTGGGTCGGCGTGGTGCTCGCCGGGGCGGTGGTCAGCGTGTCCATCGCGGTCGGCGGGATGCGCTCGGCCACCTACGTGCAGGCCTTCCACTACCTGGTCAAGCTGCTGTTCATCGCGATCCCCGCGATCTTCCTGATGGTGCACGCCGGCGAGGAGAAGCGGGCGGCCGCGCTGCGGGTGGAGGCCGACGAGCTCACCCGTCCGCTGCTCGACCTCAGCAACTCGGGCCAGCCGCTGCTCGCCACGTGGTCGGTGCTGCTCGCCACCACGCTGGGGGCGGTCGGCCTGCCGCACGTGATCATGCGCTTCCACACCAGCGCCACCGCGTTCATGGCCCGCCGGGTGGCGGTCGGCGTCATCGTGCTGCTCGGCATCTTCTACCTCTTTCCCGCGGTCTACGGGCTGCTCGGCCGGGTGTTCACGCCGAGCCTGGAGGACGAGGGCGACACCGACACGGTGACGGTGGTGCTGCCGGAGCACATCGTGGGCGGCGGCGGGGGCGAGGTGCTCACCGCCATCGTCGCGGCCGGCGCGTTCGCCGCCTTCCTGTCCACCTCCTCCGGGCTGCTGATGGCGTTGGCCGGCGGCCTGTCCCACGACCTGTCACGGGCCAGCGTGCCGCGGCTGCGCAAGGCGGTCGCGGCCGGTGCGCTGGTCGCCGTTGTGCTCTCGCTGCCCGCCCAGGGCGTGGACATCAACGTGCTGGTGGGCTGGGCGTTCGCGGTCGCCGCCTCGACGTTCTGCCCGCTGCTGGTGCTCGGCATCTGGTGGTCGGGCCTGACGGTCGCGGGCGCGGCGGCCGGGCTCGCCACGGGGGTGTGCGCGGCCACCGGAGCCGCGCTGGCCTCGGTGTTGACCGACCCGGGAGCCGGCTGGCTGGTGGTGCTGCTGGCCCAGCCCGCGGCGTGGACGGTGCCACTGGCCTTCCTGGTGATGGCGGGCGTCTCCCGCCTCGGCACCCCACCCGACTGGTCAGAACGCGCGGTGCTCCGCCTGCACCTGCCCGGTTGACGCGGGGGAGAGGGCGGTACGGTGGCGTCGGCCCGGCAAGGGGGGCGCGCGGTGCTCCGCCTGCACCTGCCCGGTTGACGCGGGGGAGAGGGCGGTACGGTGGCGTCGGCCCGGCAAGGGGGGCGCGCGGTGCTCCGCCTGCACCTGCCCGGTTGACGCGGGCATGGGAACCGTGGCAGGGGCCTGGTGTGGCTGACCTGTCCCGATTGGCACGCACAGCGCAGCGTATGGCACACTAACCAGGTTGCTCGGTTGAGAGCCGATGCTGCGCGCCTCCCGCCGGGAGGACCGGAAGCGAGTCTCACTGTATTCGTCGTCCCTGATGAGGGGCGGAAATACCGGGATCTTCCGGGAAGCGTGGGCGGGGCTCCGGCCAGGCACCTGGTGGAAGTTCTCCCCTCAGTCCTCCCCGAGGAAACCCCTGCGGTGAAATCCGGGGCGGCGCGCGACACGCCCGACCGCGTGGGTCGGAGGTGGAGCCGCACGGAGCGGGACGAGAGCGGCCACCGGGTCCAGAGCGTGACACCAAGAGACAGGAACACGAAGCAGCCATGGCGGGACAGAAGATCCGCATCCGGCTCAAGGCCTACGACCACGAGGTCATCGACAACTCGGCGAAGAAGATCGTCGAGACGGTGACCCGTACGGGAGCGTCGGTCGCGGGCCCGGTGCCGCTGCCCACAGAGAAGAACGTGTACTGCGTCATCAAGTCGCCGCACAAGTACAAGGACTCGCGCGAGCACTTCGAGATGCGCACCCACAAGCGCCTGATCGACATCCTCGACCCGACCCCCAAGACCGTTGACTCGCTGATGCGCCTGGACCTTCCGGCCGGCGTCGACATCGAGATCAAGCTCTGAGAGGCGCGGAAGAGACATGGCTAAGCAGATCAAGGGCGTCCTGGGCGAGAAGCTCGGCATGACCCAGGTCTGGGACGAGAACAACCGCATCGTCCCGGTCACCGTGGTCAAGGCCGGCCCCTGCATCGTGACCCAGGTGCGCACGAACGACCGCGACGGCTACGAGTCCGTCCAGATCGCCTTCGGCGAGATCGACCCGCGCAAGGTGAACAAGCCCATGAAGGGCCACTTCTCCAAGGCGGACGTCACCCCCCGCCGCCACCTGGTGGAGATCCGGACCGCCGACGCCAGCGAGTACACCCTCGGCCAGGAGATCACGGCCGAGGTGTTCGACTCCGGTGTCAAGGTCGACGTCACCGGCAAGAGCAAGGGCAAGGGCACCGCGGGCGTCATGAAGCGCCACGGCTTCAAGGGCCTCGGCGCCTCGCACGGCACCCAGCGCAAGCACCGCTCGCCCGGCTCCATCGGCGGCTGTGCCACTCCCGGCCGCGTGTTCAAGGGCCTGCGGATGGCTGGCCGGATGGGCAACGAGCGGGTCACCACCCAGAACCTGACCGTGCACGCAGTGGACGCCGAGCAGGGCCTGCTGCTCATCAAGGGCTCGGTCCCCGGTCCCAACGGCGGCCTCGTCCTGGTCCGCACCGCGGCCAAGGGGGCCTGAGGTTAACCATGAGTACCCCACAGACCATCGACATTCTTTCGCCCGCCGGTGAGAAGACCGGCACGGTCGAGCTGCCGCCGGAGATCTTCGACGCCAGGGTCAGCATTCCGCTGATGCACCAGGTCGTCGTCGCCCAGCTGGCCGCCGCCCGGCAGGGCACGCACAAGGTCAAGACGCGCGGCGAGGTCCGCGGCGGTGGCAAGAAGCCCTACCGCCAGAAGGGCACCGGGCGTGCCCGGCAGGGCTCGATCCGCGCTCCGCAGTTCACCGGCGGTGGCGTGGTCCACGGCCCCGTGCCGCGCGACTACTCGCAGCGCACCCCGAAGAAGATGAAGGCCGCCGCGCTGCGCGGTGCCCTCTCCGACCGGGCGCGCAACGAGCGCATCCACGTGATCAGCGGCGTGGTGGACGGCGACGTTTCCACCAGGGCCGCCAGGACGCTGCTGGGCCAGATCAGCGACCGCAAGAAGGTGCTGCTGGTCGCCGAGCGCTCCGACGAGACCGCGTGGCTGTCGGCGCGCAACCTGCCGCAGGTGCACCTGCTGGACCCGGGCCAGCTCAACACGTACGACGTGCTGGAGTCGGACGACGTGATCTTCACGAAGGCCGCCTTCGACAGCTTCGTGTCCCGGGCCACGGGCGCGGCCGAGACGGAAGGGAGCGACGCCTGATGACGGACGCCTCCGTCGCCGAGGTGATCTCCAGCAAGGAGTTCACCGACCCCCGCGACATCCTGATCAAGCCGGTCGTCTCGGAGAAGAGCTACGCGCTCCTCGACGAGAACAAGTACACGTTCATCGTGGACCCGCGCGCCAACAAGACCCAGATCAAGCAGGCCGTGCAGGCCATCTTCTCGGTCAAGGTCAGCAGCGTGCACACGATCAACCGGCAGGGCAAGCGCAAGCGCACCCGCACCGGTTACGGCCGGCGCGCCAACACCAAGCGCGCCATCGTGACCCTTGCCGAGGGCGACAGCATCGACATCTTCGGCGGTCCGTACGTCTCCTAGGAGACGCCGGATCGTCCGGAACCGGACGAGGACGAGACAATGGGAATCCGCAAGTACAAGCCGACGACGCCGGGCCGCCGAGGCTCCTCCGTCGCCGACTTCGTCGAGATCACGCGGTCCACGCCGGAGAAGTCGCTGGTCCGCCCGCTGCACAGCAAGGGCGGTCGGGACAACTCCGGCCGGGTGGCCGTGCGTCACCAGGGCGGTGGGCACAAGCGCGCCTACCGGCTGATCGACTTCCGTCGGCACGACAAGGACGGCGTGCCGGCCAAGGTCGCGCACATCGAGTACGACCCCAACCGCACGGCGCGCATCGCGCTGCTGCACTACGTCGACGGCGAGAAGCGCTACATCCTCTGCCCGGCCACCCTCAAGCAGGGCGACCGGATCGAGAACGGCCCCTCCGCCGACATCAAGCCCGGCAACAACCTGCCGCTGCGCAACATCCCGGTGGGTACCGTCATCCACGCCATCGAGCTGAAGCCGGGCGGCGGCGCGAAGTTCGCCCGCTCGGCCGGGGCCTCGGTGCAGCTGCTGGCCAAGGAGGGCCGGATGGCGCACCTGCGCATGCCGTCCGGCGAGATCCGGCTGGTGGACGTGCGCTGCCGGGCCACCGTCGGCGAGGTCGGCAACGCCGAGCAGGCGAACATCAACTGGGGCAAGGCCGGCCGGATGCGCTGGAAGGGTGTCCGCCCGAGCGTCCGTGGCGTCGTGATGAACCCGGTCGACCACCCGCACGGCGGTGGCGAGGGCCGCACCTCCGGTGGCCGTCACCCCGTCTCGCCGTGGGGCAAGAAGGAAGGCCGCACCCGTTCGCCCAAGAAGGCGAGCAACAAGTACATCGTCCGCCGCCGCAAGACGAACAAGAAGCGCTAGGAGCAGGACACGATGCCGCGCAGTCTGAAGAAGGGGCCGTTCGTCGACGACCACCTGATGAAGAAGGTGGACGCGCAGAACGACGCCGGCACCAAGAACGTCATCAAGACCTGGTCTCGCCGCTCCATGATCGTCCCGGCGATGCTGGGCCACACGATCGCGGTGCACGACGGCCGCAAGCACGTCCCGGTCTTCGTCTCCGAGTCGATGGTCGGCCACAAGCTCGGCGAGTTCGCGCCGACCCGCACCTTCCGCGGACACGTGAAGGACGACCGGAAGGCGCGCCGCCGCTGAGGCGGGTGCGTACGACACCATGACCGACTCTCTGACAGAGACCAAGGGGACAACCATGGAAGCCAGGGCCCGCGCGCGGTATCTCCGCGTCACGCCCATGAAGGCCCGCCGCGTGGTGGACCTCATCCGTGGCAAGGACGCCACGGAGGCTCAGGCGGTCCTGCGTTTCGCCCCGCAGGCCGCGAGCGTTCCGGTGGGCAAGGTGCTGGACAGCGCCATCGCCAACGCCGCACACAACTACGACCACACGGACATCGACGACCTCTACGTCAAGGAGGCGTACGTCGACGAGGGTCCGACCCTGAAGCGGTTCCAGCCGCGCGCGCAGGGCCGCGCGTATCGGATCCGCAAGCGGACCAGCCACATCACGGTGGTCGTCAGCAGCAAGGAAGGAACCCGGTAATGGGCCAGAAGGTAAACCCGCACGGGTTCCGGCTCGGCATCACGACCGACTTCAAGTCGCGCTGGTATGCCGACAAGCTCTACAAGGACTACATCAAGGAAGACGTCGCGATCCGGCGCATGCTCACCCAGGGCATGGAGCGGGCCGGCATCTCCAAGGTGGAGATCGAGCGCACCCGGGACCGGGTCCGCGTGGACGTGCACACCGCCCGCCCCGGCATCGTCATCGGCCGGCGTGGCGCGGAGGCCGACCGGCTCCGCAGCAACCTGGAGCGGCTGACCGGCAAGCAGATCCAGTTCAACATCCTCGAGGTGAAGAACCCGGAGCTGGACGCCCAGCTGGTGGCCCAGGCGGTCGCCGAGCAGCTGTCCTCCCGGGTCTCCTTCCGTCGTGCCATGCGCAAGTCGATGCAGAGCACGATGAAGGCCGGCGCCAAGGGCATCAAGATCCAGTGCGGTGGCCGCCTCGGCGGCGCCGAGATGTCCCGCTCCGAGTTCTACCGCGAGGGCCGGGTGCCGCTGCACACGCTGCGCGCCAACGTGGACTACGGCTTCTTCGAGGCCCGCACCACCTTCGGCCGCATCGGCGTGAAGGTGTGGATCTACAAGGGCGACGTGAAGAACATCGCCGAGGTCCGCGCGGAGAACGCGGCCGCCCGGGCGGGCAACCGTCCCGCGCGCGGTGGTGGCGCCGGCGGCGACCGTCCGGCTCGTGGCCGTGGCGAGCGCGGCGGCCGTGGCCGTCGTCCGCAGGGCGGCGAGGGGCGCGCCGAGCGGGGCGCCGAGTCCAGGGGTGCCGAGGCGCGGGCCGCCGAGGCGCCCGCCGCGCCGGCCACCGAGGCTCCGGCCGCGGGGTCCAACGAGTCCGGCTCCGCCGGAGGGGAGAGCTGAACCATGCTGATCCCTCGCAAGGTGAAGTACCGCAAGCAGCACCACCCGAAGCGCCGCGGCATGGCCAAGGGCGGGACCGAGGTCGCCTTCGGTGAGTACGGCATCCAGGCCGTCACCGGCGCCTACGTCACCAACCGGCAGATCGAGGCCGCGCGTATCTCGATGACCCGCCACATCAAGCGCGGCGGCAAGGTCTGGATCAACATCTACCCGGACCGCCCGCTGACCAAGAAGCCCGCCGAGACCCGCATGGGCTCGGGTAAGGGCTCGCCCGAGTGGTGGGTGGCGAACGTCAAGCCGGGTCGGGTGATGTTCGAGCTCTCCTACCCCAACGAGAAGACCGCTCGTGAGGCGCTTACCCGCGCCGCTCACAAGCTTCCGATGAAGTGCCGGATCGTCCGGCGCGAGGCAGGTGAGTCCTGATGGCCGTGGGCACCAAGGTTTCCGAGCTGCGCGAGCTGAACGACGAGGAGCTCGTCGTGAAGCTGCGCGAGGCCAAGGAGGAGCTGTTCCGGCTCCGCTTCCAGGCGGCCACAGGACAGCTGGAGAACAACAGCCGGCTGCGGGCCGTTCGCAAGGACATCGCCCGGGTCTACACCCTGATGCGGGAGCGCGAGCTCGGCATCGAGACGGTGGTGCCGGTTGGTGAGTCCGACGCGGCCGCCGAGGCCGACCAGGCCGAGGCGGTGGAGAACGCCTGATGAGTGAGAAGACTGTGACCGAGACGAACGCGCACTCGACGGGGCGCGGCAGGCGCAAGACCCGCGAAGGTCTCGTCGTCAGCGACAAGATGGACAAGACCGTCGTCGTCGCTGTCGAGGACCGGGTCAAGCACGCCCTGTACGGCAAGATCATTCGCCGCACCAGCAAGCTCAAGGCGCACGACGAGCAGAACTCCGCCGGCGTGGGCGACCGCGTGCTGCTGATGGAGACCCGTCCGTTGTCCGCGACCAAGCGCTGGCGCGTCGTGGAGATTCTGGAGAGGGCGAAGTAACCAATGATCCAGCAGGAGTCGCGACTGCGGGTCGCCGACAACACGGGTGCGAAGGAGATTCTCTGCATCCGCGTTCTCGGCGGGTCCGGTCGCCGCTACGCGGGCATCGGCGACGTCATCGTGGCCACCGTCAAGGACGCGATCCCCGGTGGCAACGTCAAGAAGGGTGACGTCGTCAAGGCCGTCATCGTGCGTGCCGTGAAGGAGCGCAGGCGTCCCGACGGCTCGTACATCCGCTTCGACGAGAACGCCGCCGTGCTGCTCAGGAACGACGGCGACCCCCGCGGCACCCGCATTTTCGGCCCCGTGGGTCGTGAACTGCGCGAGAAGAGGTTCATGAAGATCATCTCTCTCGCGCCGGAGGTGCTGTAGAGCCATGAAGATCAAGAAGGGTGATCTGGTTCAGGTCATCACCGGCAAGGACCGCGGCAAGCAGGGCAAGGTCATCGTGGCCTACCCCCGCGAGGACCGGGTCCTGGTCGAGGGTGTCAACCGGGTCAAGAAGCACATCAAGGCCGGTCAGACCCAGCGCGGCTCGAAGACCGGTGGCATCATCACGACCGAGGCGCCGATTCACGTGAGCAACGTGGCGCTCGTGGTGGAGAAGGACGGCAAGAAGGTCACCACCCGTGTTGGCTACCGCTTCGACGACAACGGCAACAAGATCCGCGTTGCCCGGCGGACCGGTGAGGACATCTGATGACCACTGCCACCAAGCCAGAGACCGCCACGGCCGCGCCGCGGCTGAAGACGCGGTACCGCGAGGAGATCGTCGGCCGCCTGCGTGACGACTTCTCGTACGCCAACATCATGCAGGTGCCCGGCCTGACCAAGATCGTGGTCAACATGGGCGTGGGCGACGCCGCCCGCGACTCCAAGCTGATCGAGGGCGCCGTGCGCGACCTCGCCACGATCACCGGCCAGAAGCCGACCGTGACCCGTGCCCGGAAGTCCATCGCGCAGTTCAAGCTGCGCGAGGGCCAGCCGATCGGCGCGCACACCACGCTGCGCGGCGACCGGATGTGGGAGTTCCTCGACCGACTGCTGTCGCTGGCGCTGCCGCGGATCCGTGACTTCCGCGGCCTGTCGCCGAAGCAGTTCGACGGCCGGGGCAACTACACCTTCGGCCTGACCGAGCAGCTGATGTTCCACGAGATCGACCCGGACGCGATCGACCGGGTGCGCGGCATGGACATCACCGTGGTCACCACGGCCAAGACCGATGATGAGGGCCGCGCCCTGCTGCGCCACCTCGGATTCCCGTTCAAGGAGGCGTGAGCAGTGGCGAAGAAGGCCCTGATCGCCAAGGCGAGCCGCAAGCCGAAGTTCGCGGTCCGTGGCTACACGCGCTGCCAGCGCTGCGGCCGGCCGCACTCCGTGTACCGCAAGTTCGGCCTGTGCCGCGTGTGCCTGCGTGAGATGGCGCACCGCGGCGAGCTGCCGGGCGTCACCAAGAGCTCCTGGTAACCCTGACTACGCCGTAGGTCCCGCCCGCACCGAGTGCCGGGCGAGGAAACCCCGGCGAGAGAGGCCGAAGGCCATTTCATGACCATGACCGATCCGATCGCGGACATGCTGACCCGTCTGCGGAACGCGAACTCCGCGTATCACGACGCCGTCGTGATGCCGCACAGCAAGATCAAGTCGCACATCGCGGAGATCCTCCAGCAGGAGGGCTACATCACCGGATGGCGGACCGAGGAGGCCCAGGTCGGCAAGAGCCTCGTGCTGGAGCTGAAGTACGGCCCCAACCGCGAGCGTTCCATCGCCGGCATCAAGCGGATCTCCAAGCCGGGACTGCGGGTGTACGCGAAGTCCACGAGCCTGCCGCGGGTGCTCGGCGGCCTGGGAGTGGCGATCATCTCCACCTCCCACGGCCTGCTGACCGACAAGCAGGCGCAGAAGAAGAACGTGGGCGGGGAAGTCCTCGCCTACGTCTGGTGACGGCAGGGAACGGAGGATAAGCCATGTCGCGCATCGGCAAGCAGCCCATCCAGATTCCCTCGGGCGTGGACGTCACCATCGACGGCCGCACGGTCGCCGTGAAGGGCCCGAAGGGCTCGCTCTCGCACACCGTGGCCACGCCCATCGAGGTGAACCGCGATGAGGAGGGCGCCATCCTGGTGACCCGTCCGAACGACGAGAACAAGAACCGCGCCCTGCACGGTCTCTCCCGCTCGCTGGTGGCCAACATGGTCACCGGTGTCACCGAGGGCTACGTGAAGCGGATGGAGATCAACGGCGTCGGGTACCGCGTCCAGGCCAAGGGCTCCAACCTGGAGTTCTCCCTCGGCTACAGCCACCCGATCCTGGTCGAGCCGCCGGAGGGCATCACCTTCCGGGTGGAGACCCCGACCCGGTTCACGGTCGAGGGCATCGACAAGCAGAAGGTCGGCGAGATCGCGGCGCAGATCCGCAAGCTGCGCAAGCCCGACCCGTACAAGGCCAAGGGCGTGAAGTACGAGGGCGAAGTCATCCGCCGCAAGGTCGGAAAGGCGGGCAAGTAAGCCATGGCATACGGTGTGAAGATCGCCAAGGGCGACGCGCGCAAGCGGGTCGCCGCGAAGCGTCGTCACCTCCGCGTCCGCAAGAAGGTCTCGGGCACGCCCGAGCGTCCGCGGCTGGTGGTGACCCGGTCCAACCGGCACATGGTGGCGCAGGTCATCGACGACGTGCAGGGCCACACCCTGGCCTCGGCGTCCTCGCTCGACGCGTCCATCCGTGGCGTCGACGGCGACAAGAGCGCGAAGGCCAAGCAGGTCGGCGCCCTGGTCGCCGAGCGGGCCAAGGCCGCCGGCATCCAGACCGTCGTCTTCGACCGCGGCGGTAGCAAGTACGCCGGGCGCGTCGCCGCTCTGGCGGACGCCGCCCGCGAGGCGGGGCTCACGTTCTGAGCCGGTCCCGTCACACGAATCGAGAAAGGTAGACCCATGGCTGGACCACAGCGCCGCGGTGGCGGCGCGGGTGGCGGCGAGCGTCGGGACCGCAAGGGCCGGGACGGCGGCGGTGCCGCCGAGAAGACCGCATTCGTCGAACGCGTCGTCGCGATCAATCGCGTCGCCAAGGTAGTGAAGGGTGGTCGTCGCTTCAGCTTCACCGCGCTGGTCGTGGTGGGCGACGGTGACGGCACCGTGGGTGTCGGCTACGGCAAGGCCAAGGAGGTGCCGGCCGCCATCGCCAAGGGTGTGGAGGAGGCCAAGAAGCACTTCTTCAAGGTCCCCCGCATCCAGGGCACCATCCCGCACCCGATCCAGGGTGAGGAGGCCGCGGGCATCGTGCTGCTGAAGCCGGCCTCGCCCGGTACCGGTGTGATCGCCGGTGGCCCGGTGCGCGCCGTGCTGGAGTGCGCGGGCATCCACGACGTGCTGAGCAAGTCACTCGGCTCCTCCAACCCGATCAACATCGTGCACGCCACGGTGGCCGCTCTGAAGGGCCTTCAGCGCCCCGAGGAGATCGCCGCCCGCCGCGGCCTGCCGCTGGAAGAGGTGGCTCCCGCCGCGCTGCTGCGGGCCCGCGCCGGAGTGGGTGCGTGATGGCACGGCTGAAGATCACCCAACTCAAGTCCCGTATCGGGACGAAGCAGAACCACCGCGAGACGCTGCGCTCGCTGGGCCTGCGGAAGATCAACCAGTCGGTCATCAAGGAGGACCGGCCGGAGATCCGCGGCATGGCGAACACCGTGCGGCATCTGGTGAAGGTCGAGGAGGTGGACTGAGATGGTGGAGTTCGACAAGGAGGGCGCCGGCGAGCAGGGCACTGCCGCGGGCCCGATCAAGCTCCATGACCTCAGGCCCGCGCCGGGCGCCAAGAAGGCCAAGATCCGTGTGGGTCGTGGCGAGGCGTCCAAGGGCAAGACGGCCGGCCGAGGCACCAAGGGCACCAAGGCCCGGCGCCAGGTCAAGGCCGGCTTCGAGGGCGGTCAGCTGCCGCTGCACATGCGGCTGCCGAAGCTGAAGGGTTTCAACAACCCCGCCCACAAGCAGTACCAGGTCGTCAACCTGGACCGCCTGGCCTCCCTCTACCCCGAGGGTGGCGAGGTGACCAAGGCCGACCTGGTGGCCAAGGGCGCGGTGCGCAAGAACGAGCTGGTGAAGGTGCTCGGCAGCGGTGAGATCTCCGTGGCGCTGACGGTGACGGTGGACGCCGTCTCCGGCTCCGCACGCGAGAAGATCACGGCCGCCGGCGGCACCATCACGGAGTCCTGAGCGGTCGCTCGTGAGTTCCTGGCCCCGGCGGGTTGATCCCGCCGGGGCCAGGGGGTGAAGGCCGGTCATTCCCGCCCGGCGATAACGCCGGTATCGTGGCCAGGGCCGTCGCCACCGTAAGGCTTTGAACCGTATCCGTTGAACCACAAGACCGTCACCTCTCGCGCGCGACGCGGGGGTCGCAGGAGGAGCCGTGCTCACCGCGTTCGCCCGGGCGTTCCAGACGCCTGACCTGCGTAAGAAGCTGGTCTTCACCCTCGGCATCGTGGTGCTGTTCCGCGTTGGACAGCACGTACCGGTGCCAGGCGTCAGCTTTCCGAACGTCAATCAGTGCGTCGACGAGATGAATGAGCAGGGGGCCGGCTCCGGCCTCTTCGGGCTGGTCAACATGTTCAGCGGTGGGGCGCTGCTGCAGCTGACTGTCTTCGCGCTCGGGATCATGCCGTACATCACCGCGAGCATCATCCTGCAGCTGCTCGTCGTCGTGATCCCGCGCCTGGAGGCCCTGAAGAAGGAGGGGCAGGCCGGGCAGGCGAAGATCACCCAGTACACGCGGTATCTCACGCTGGCGCTCGCGGTGCTCCAGGCCACCGGCCTGGTGGCGACCGCCCGCAGTGGCACCCTCTTCCCGCAGTGCAGTGTCAACAGCGAGATCATCCCGAACGACTCCATCTGGACGACGGTCGTCATGGTCATCGCCCTGACCTCCGCCACGATGCTGATCATGTGGATGGGTGAGCTGATCACCGACCGCGGCATCGGCAACGGCATGTCCATGCTGATGTTCATCTCGATCGCGGCGGGCTTCCCGGCCGCCCTGTGGCAGATCAAGACCCAGGGCACGCTGGCCGACGGCTGGATCGAGTTCGGCGTCGTCGTGGCCTGCGGCCTGGCCATGGTCGGCCTCGTGGTGTTCGTCGAGCTGGCCCAGCGGCGGATCCCGGTGCAGTACGCGAAGCGGATGATCGGCCGTCGCTCGTACGGCGGCACCTCGACGTACATCCCCCTCAAGGTGAACCAGGCGGGCGTGATCCCGGTCATCTTCGCCTCGTCGCTGCTGTACATCCCGCAGCTGCTGGTGCAGTTCGCCGGTTCCGACGCGGGCTGGGCGGACTGGATCAACCGGTACTTCTCCGGGGGCGACCACCCGTACTACATCATCACGTACTTCCTGCTCATCGTCTTCTTCGCGTTCTTCTACGTGGCCATCACGTTCAACCCCGAGGACGTGGCCGAGAACATGAAGAAGTACGGTGGATTCATCCCGGGTATCCGGGCGGGCCGACCCACGGTCGAGTACCTGAGCTACGTGCTGAACCGCATCACCTGGCCGGGTTCGCTCTACCTGGGTCTGATCGCCCTGGTGCCCACGGTCGCCCTCGTGATGTTCGACGCGCAACAGGACTTCCCGTTCGGAGGCACATCCATCCTGATCATCGTGGGCGTCGGCCTGGAGACTGTGCGGCAGATTGAGAGCCAGCTCCACCAGCGAAACTACGAAGGGTTCCTCCGCTGATGCGAATCGTCCTCACCGGACCCCCCGGCGCGGGCAAGGGCACGCAGGCCGCGCTGCTCGCCGAACGACTGGCCATCCCGCACATCTCGACCGGCGACCTCTTCCGGGCCCACAAGGATCAGGGCACGGAGCTGGGTCGGCAGGTCGAGTCGATCATGCGCGAGGGCGGCCTGGTGCCGGACGAGATCACCATCGCGATGGCGGCGGAGCGGATGCAGCAGCCCGACGCGCTGGACGGTTTCCTGCTGGACGGCTTCCCCCGCAACATCGCGCAGTCGGAGGCGCTGGACGCGATGCTGCGCGACTGGGGGCACAAGCTCGACGCGGTGCTCGACCTCGAGGTGCCCGAGGACGAGGTGGTCAGGCGCATCGCGGGGCGGCGCACCTGCCGGAAGGACAACAAGCACATCTTCGCGGTGCCGAACAATCCGCCGCGACGCGAGGGCGTCTGCGACCTCTGCGGCGGCGAGCTGTATCAGCGCGAGGACGACCGGGAAGAAACCGTGCGTAAGCGTCTGGCCGTCTACCACGAGGAGACGGAGCCGATCATCGACTACTACCGGGCCCAGGGCCTGGTGGTGACGATCTCGGCGCTCGGCACCGTTCCCCAGGTGACCCAGCGGGCCATGGCCGCGCTGCCGGAGCGGGACGCCTAGCCGTCCCGCTCCGGCGCGCGCGCCGACCAGCACCGCACGGATATTCGAAGGCTAGAGGGAACACCCGATGGTGGAGATCAAGACCCCCGCGCAGATCGCCAGGATGCGCGCGGCCGGCCTGGTGGTGGCCGAGGTGCACCGCGCCTGCGCCGCGGCCGCGGTGCCCGGCGCCACCACCAAGGACCTGGACGAGGTCGCCGCCAAGGTGCTCGCCGAGCACGGCGCCAAGCCGAACTTCCTGGGCTACGGCGGCTTCCCCGCGACCATCTGCACCTCGGTGAACGACGTCGTGGTGCACGGCATCCCCGACCGGACCACGGTCCTCGCCTCGGGCGACATCATCTCGATCGACGCCGGCGCCATCGTGGACGGCTGGCACGGGGACGCCGCGATCACCGTCTTCGTCGGCGAAGGGCACCCGCCCGAAGTGCGCGAGCTCAGCCGGGTGACCGAGGAGGCGCTGTGGGCCGGCATCGCCGCGGTCCGCAAGGGCAACCGGCTGGTCGACGTCTCGCGCGCCATCGAGCAGTACATCCGGCGGCAGCCGCTGCCCCCGTCGGGCAAGTACGGGATCGTCGAGCAGTACGGCGGACACGGCATCGGCAGCGAGATGCACATGGACCCGCACCTGCTGAACTACGTCGAGCGCCGGCGCGGCCGGGGCCCGAAGCTGGTGCCGGGGCTCTGCCTGGCCATCGAGCCCATGGTGTCGCTGGGCACGCCGCACACCCACGTGCTGCCGGACGAGTGGACCGTGAAGACCGACGACGGCACCTGGGCGGCGCACTGGGAGCATTCGGTGGCCCTCACCGAGGAGGGCCCGCTGGTGCTCACCGCCCCCGACGGCGGCGCCGCCCGACTGGCTCAGCTCGGGGTCACGACGGCCCCCGACCCGCTCGCCTGAGGACCCTCCCGCGGCCCTGGCCGAAGCTCCGCGGCATCCCTGGGGAATAACGATCTTCCAACCGGGGAAAACATCATGGATTCGTCTTTTCGGGTGGGGTGCCGTAGACTGGTGCGTCGGTCCTGGTGCACCTGCGTGTCAGGGCTGTCCAGGTAGCCGATCCCGGAAGGTGAAGCGCTCAGGCATGGCCAAAAAACAAGGGGCCATCGAGATCGAGGGCACCGTCGTCGAGTCTCTCCCGAACGCGATGTTCAGAGTGGAGCTCCAGAACGGGCACCAGGTCCTCGCGCACATCAGCGGCAAGATGCGGATGCACTACATTCGCATCCTCCCCGACGACCGGGTTGTGGTGGAGCTGTCTCCCTACGACCTGACCCGCGGGCGGATCGTCTACCGCTACAAGTAGGACCACAAGTAGATACAGCAGACCGACCGACCCGGAGAACCCTTTAAGCCCATGAAGGTCAGGCCGAGCGTCAAGAAGATCTGCGACAAGTGCAAGGTGATCCGCCGCCACGGCCGGGTCATGGTCATCTGCGAGAACCTGCGCCACAAGCAGCGCCAGGGCTGACCGCAGCTTCCACGTTTCCGCACTTCGCAGCTTCACCGCGCGACAAGTAGATATCGCAGTCACCCGACCCCTCGCGTACCGCACGCACGACGCGGCGCGGGGACGACACCCCCGGCGGGAGGCCGGGGACCCGAGCGGCTTCCACGGAGCGATCCGCGGAGCCTCGGGAACGGTGCTGCGGCAGACCTCCCCGACAGAATCGAGAGAAGGACACTGTGGCACGCCTCGCAGGCGTTGACCTCCCGCGCGAGAAGCGCGTGGAGGTCGCACTCACCTACGTCTTCGGCATCGGGCGCACCCTTGCCAAGCAGACCCTGGCCAGCACCGGGGTGAACCCGGACACCCGCGTCCGCGACCTTGGCGAGGAGGACCTCGTCAAGCTCCGCGAGTACGTGGACAACAACTTCCGCACGGAGGGTGACCTCCGCCGCGAGATCCAGGCCGACATCCGCCGCAAGGTCGAGATCGGCTGCTACGAGGGTCTGCGCCACCGCCGCGGCCTGCCGGTGCACGGCCAGCGCACCAAGACCAACGCGCGCACCCGTAAGGGCCCGCGTCGCGCGATCGCCGGCAAGAAGAAGCCGGGCAAGAAGTAGTCCGCTCGGACCACCGTCCTCACGTCAGGGTCCGAGTAGTAGGACCGACCACCTCCAGGGAGTACTGACCAGATGCCTCCTAAGGGACGCACCGCGGGCGCCAAGAAGGTGCGCCGCAAAGAGAAGAAGAACGTCGCCCACGGGCACGCTCACATCAAGAGCACGTTCAACAACACCATCGTCTCGATCACCGACCCGAGCGGGAACGTGATCTCCTGGGCCTCCGCCGGCCACGTCGGTTTCAAGGGTTCCCGGAAGTCGACCCCCTTCGCCGCGCAGATGGCCGCCGAGAACGCGGCCCGCCGGGCGCAGGAGCACGGCATGCGCAAGGTGGACGTGTTCGTGAAGGGCCCCGGCTCCGGCCGGGAGACCGCGATTCGTTCGCTGCAGGCGACCGGGCTCGAGGTCGGCTCGATCCAGGACGTCACCCCGACCCCGCACAACGGCTGCCGCCCGCCCAAGCGCCGGCGCGTCTGACGACCAGGTGAAGTAGGAGACGAGACAGAACTATGGCGCGTTACACCGGGGCCGACTGCAAGCGTTGCCGTCGGGAGAAGCAGAAGCTCTTCCTCAAGGGAGCCAAGTGCGAGAGCGCTAAGTGCCCGATCGAGATCCGTCCTTACCCCCCGGGTGAGCACGGACGCGGGCGCACCAAGGACAGCGAGTACCTGCTGCAGAAGCGCGAGAAGCAGAAGTGCGCGCGCATCTACGGCGTGCTCGAGAAGCAGTTCCGCGGCTACTACAACGAGGCCAACCGCCAGCAGGGCAAGACCGGCGAGAACCTGCTCCGGATCCTCGAGTCGCGGCTCGACAACGTGGTCTACCGGGCCGGCTTCGCCAAGTCCCGCGACCACGCCCGTCAGCTGGTCCGGCACGGCCACATCCTGGTCAACGGCCGGAAGACCGACATCCCGTCGGCGCGGCTGACGCCGAACGACATCGTCGAGGTCCGCGAGTCCTCCCGTAACCTCACCCCCTTCCAGGTGGCGTCGGCGGAGGCCGGGGACAAGACGGTGCCGGCGTGGCTGGAGTCCATCCCGACCCAGCTGCGGATCCTGGTCCACTCGCTGCCCGAGCGCCAGGTGATCGACACCCAGGTGCAGGAGCAGCTCATCGTGGAGCTCTACTCGAAGTAGTACGGGTGGGTGGTGGGGCGCCGGCCCGCGGGGCCCCCCCC
>NZ_JBDPLU010000019.1:0-178761 GCF_039871525.1 Streptomyces sp. B6B3
GCACCGTCCGCATCTGGAACGCCACCACCGGCGAACACCTCCACACCCTCGAAGGCCACACCGACTGGGTCAACGCCGTATGCGCCCTACCAATGCCGGACCACACCCTCCTCGCCAGCGCAGGCGACCGCACCGTCCGCATCTGGAACGCCACCACCGGCGAACACCTCCACACCCTCGAAGGCCACACCGACTGGGTCAACGCCGTATGCGCCCTACCAATGCCGGACCACACCCTCCTCGCCAGCGCAGGCGATCACACCGTCCGCATCTGGAACGCCACCACCGGCGAACACCTCCACACCCTCGAAGGCCACACCGATGGGGTGAACGGCCTGTGTGCGGTGAATGTGGCCGGTCGTACCCTCCTTGCCAGCGCCAGCTACGACCGCACCGTCCGCATCTGGGACGCCGCCACCGCACGCACCGTGGTCGAGATTCCGGTCCGCTCCCCTACCCGGACGATCACCCAAGCAGGCGACCTGCTCATCGTCGGACTCAGTAACGGCCTGATGGCGCTGACCCTCCAGCAAAGTTGAACTCGCATTCACGGAACTCAAGCCGGGACGGCGTTTCCCGGCGCGGCGTGGCCTGTTGCTGGATTATTCGTCAGATGTCGTGCTTCGGGGTGCGGGAGCGGGCCATGTGGGCGGCGAGGCGGCGAGGGGCGTGGTGGACGGCGGCTGAGTAGAGCTTGAAGTGGCGGCCGGCGATGCTGCGGGGGGCCTTGCGGTGAAGGTCTTTCATGGCCTGGTCGACGACCTGGTCGACGGAGAGCCAGATCCAGTCCGGGACGGTGTCGATGTGGGGTGCCTCGGTGTGGGTGAAGCCCGGGCAGACCGCGAGGACGCGGACGCCCTGGGGTGCGAGGTCCAGGCGTAGGGACTCGCTGAAGTGGATGAGCCAGGCCTTCGCGGCGCCGTAGGTGCCGGCGGGGACCAGGCCGGCGACCGAGGCGATGTTGAGGATGACACCGCGGCCCTGCTTGGTCATGTGCGGGATGACGGCGTGGGTGAGGCGGAGCGGTGCGCGGACCAGGAGGTCGAGCATGCGTTCCTCGTCAGCGAGCGAGCTGTGCGGGTAGGTGTCCGGCAGGCTGTGACCTGCATTGTTGACGAGGATGTCGACAGAGGCCGAGGCCAGGTGCTGCTCGACCCCGGCACATCCGTCGGGGGTGGCCAGGTCGGCGGTAATGGTGTCGATGTGGACGCCGTAGCGGCGGCGGAGTTCAGCGGCGGCCTGCTCCAGCCGCGGGGGGGTGCGGGCCACGAGGACCAGGTCGTGGCCGTCCGCGGCGAAACGGTGGGCGAACCCCAGGCCGATACCCGCGGTTCCACCGGTGATCAGGGCAGTGGTCATGCTGCGAGTGCTTTCTACGCGAGACAGACGAGGGCTAAGGGCTGGTGTCAACGACCTTCGGCACCGGCAGGGCACGCGAGACGGACGGCCAGTGGCGGGCCATTGCGAGCAGCAGCGTCTTGTTGGCCTGGCCCAGATGCGACAGCGCGTGGGATTCGGTGGCCGTGTGCCCTGGTGCTCCGAAGAGTTTCGCCCGCTGGGCCCGTACGAGTGCGCCTGCCAGGGCCGCGGCGCTCACGCGGTGGTCCGCGATCCGCAGGTCCTCGGCATGGTCGCAAGCCTGCCGGTACACGTCGGCGGAGAGGTGGGATTGCAGGTGCAGGACGGCATCGTAGATCTCGATGAGCTGCCGGTGAGCCTGCAACGCCAGTGGGGAGCGGGGCCGGAGGAACTGCCGCAGGCGCGTGGCTCGCGGCGGGGCCAGCGAGATGGTGGGGACCGCGGCGGAGAGGTCTCGCCACATCGGCCACAGCACCCAGACCGTGCGGGCGTCCCGGGCACGACGGGCGAGGCTGAACGCGGTTGGAACCAACAGGGTCAGCGCCCGCGAGACCCCGTGGACGTTGATGATGACCGCCAGGTACGGCAGGGCATCGGGGATCCGGACGTAGACGTGGACCAAGCAGGCCGCCCAGTAGCCGGCGGCCAGCACGCTCCCGAACGCGAAGAGCCGCAGGGACCAGACCAGGTCCCGGTCGTCGGTGCGTCGGCTGTACCGCCAGCAGATGACGACGATAGCGGCGTCGGCGACGAGGTGAGCGCCGCAGACGAGCACCCAGTAGGCCGCCGACGGGGTTGCCGGCCCGCCGTCGGCGGGGATGCTGGGGCCCGCCGGGTCACCGGAGACGAGGTCCATGCCGAGCAGCGCCAGCGCGGTGCCGATCAGCGTGACCACGGTGATCAGTCCCGCACGGCGTGGACGGGCGGAGTCGCCGACGAACAGCAGGAGGGTGAGACCGGCAGCCACCACTCCGACCAGGTTGCGGGACAGGGTGACGGCGTGGGCGTCGCCGGTGATGTCGACGGCCCGGTCGATGATCTGCGGTTGGAAGAGTGTGGTGGCGATCGCGGCTGTGAGGACCGCCAGCCACAGGCCGCGTTGTTGGCGCCCTTTCATGGCCGGCCGCCACCGGATGATGAGCGCGGCCCACATCAGGACAATGCTGAAACGGCCGATGTTGTCGGCGAATTCAGTGACGGCCATCGGCCCTCACCCCGAGAAGCGCTCCGAGTCGACCCAGGGTTCCGCCGGATCGGGGCAGCGCCGCGCTGCTGTGGAGGAGACTCGCGAGCATCTCGGCCTCCTGCTCCTGGACGCTGGTGTAGCTGGTGCGCGCCATCAGGCGTTTGATCAGGTGCGGCTTGAGGTCTCTGAGCAGGCTCTCCAGCCCGGCGTCGATCTCGACGTCCGGGGCGTGGTGGTGGCCGCAGAGCATGTGGCCGATCTCGTGCAGGATGATGTGTTCCTGATGGTGCGGAGCGGTCCGCGTCTCGTAGAAGACGAAGTCCGCGTCGTCCGTGCCCAGCCACAGCCCGCACGCTCCGGTCTGGGCGGCCTGAGGCGGCAGTCCCCTGAGAAGCAACGGCCGGCCGCGCAGGTCCTCCATCCAGCGAACGACGGCATCCCGGGAGTACGGCCGAGGGACGTCCAACTCGTCGAGGATGCTTTGGCAACGGGCCTGCAGCTGGGCATAGTCGCTGATCGTTGCCATACGCTGCTCCGCTTCTTCTCTCTGCAGACAACAACGGTGAAAAGCGTCATCGAGCATGGCGGGCCTTCCCTTACCCCGGGCGCCGACCGGGCTACTGCGGACTCGTCGGCTCGTCAACGCGTACGGCCGTGTCCGACATGGCGTTCACCACCGCGAGGATGGCGTCGAGGTGCGCGTCCGAGAGGCCATCTGCTCTGGCCGCCAGGGTGCGAACCTTGCTGTTTCCGAGGGCGACCGCGAGTTCGATCTGGCGCCGGACCCGCTCCGAGACTTCGTGGTCGGTGAAGTAGTCACGCGTCACGCCGAAGAACTCGGCGAGGGTGTGAAGGTGTTCTGCCGTCACGTTGTGCTTGCGGCCGGTCGCCAACTCCCACAAGTAGGTGCCCGAGAAAGATCGGCCGGTGACCTGATCGATCTCCTTGGCCATCTCCTTGTAGCTGGGCCGCTTCTTATGGCGATAGTACACAGAGATGATATTCTCCAGGCGCTGCGCTAGCGGCGGCAGTTCGGCACCGCCACCGGGATCATCGCTGGTGACCAATGTTTCTTACCCCTCGGGAATAGACACGTCTGCCGACAGCGGGATGCCGTTGCGGACAGATCGCCGAGGACTACTTATACCGCCGTCCGCCACGCGCGACAACAACACATCGCCCGCATCGGGCCTGCGAAGGCAGGAACTTCGCAGCTCACAGAGGCCATCCGGTGCGCACTATCGAACATTGAATCTATCCGTCACTCTTTATAGTCAGCGGATGGCTTGACACTTTTTCATCCGCTGAGTACGTTCCAAGCCTCGCGATTCATCACGCGCGTCATCATCGCCGTTGATCGAAGGGTCGCCCACGATGCCGACTCACAGGCCCACCGTTGCCGCTCGCACCGCAGGAGCTTCGTGCGAGCCCGCCCTCCTCTTTGCGGTCCCGTTGATAGCCACGCCGGTCATCTGAACTGCGAGGTCCCGCCCCGCTGGGAGCTAAGGGATCTCAAGGCCGCATGGCCGCAAGGCATAGCCGGGCGCGTCAGCACCGAGACATTCACCTCGCCCTACGGCATGTTTCCGTGACGCCGAATGCGCGCGCACGAGAACGGAGCGAGGAAGTAATGCTGTTGCGCCGCCCTGTCGTTTCGAGCTATCAACGCATGAGATGGAGTGTCGTCATGGACGAGCGGTCACCATTCTTCCGTCGCCGAACGGATCCTCTTGAAGAGAGAGCAACCGCAATCGCCGTAACCCCACGATACCTGACCGGCGAACGCTGGCGTTGCTGTGCGGTGTTTGACCATTTGACCAGCGATACATGGCACGTTGAGCACCACCAGAGCGGCGAGTACGAGGCTTTCGGAGACGAGGGTCGACTGTACGTGGGGCTATTGCGCGAGGCGGGCACCTCGACGCTGCACTGGCATATCGCGGCCCGATCCGCGGCGGAGGAACCGCCCGCCTGGTCCATGGATCTCGCCATCGACACACCGATGGAACTGATCACGGCGATCGTCTCGTCGCTCGCCACGGACGCTGACACCGCGACCGAACCCCGGCCCTACCTGCGCAACAAGCGCCTCGACGACATGGGAGCCGCGTGGCAACCGTTGTCCGACGCCGGGTGGACCGTGGCCTGCGAACAAGGGCACTACCAGGCAACCTCACCGGACAACGCGATCAGGCTGAGCTACGCGCCCCCTCGCAACAGATTCTTCGGAGTCCTGCTGATCCCCGAGGCCTGGCATCTGGACGTGGTCTCTCCCCTGGACGGCGTTCAACTATCGTGCGCCACGTTCCACGACGAAATCCCGTCGCACCTGATGATTGCCTTGACCGTCGCCCTGGCCGCCCTCACGGCTCGCTCGGCATGTGTCTGCTCACAGCCCGCGGACTCAAGGCGGCATCGATGACCCTCGTCGCGGGCATCCGTCGGTTTCGGGCGTCCTTCCCGGCCTCGCCCATGGAGGTTGCTCGGGTACGCCGCCTCATCGCGGCGCACCTGCGTTCCTGCGGGCTCGACGAGGTGGTGGATGGCGTTGTCCTGGCCACGGACGAACTGCTCGCCAACGCAGTTCAACACGGAAGCACCAGCCAGGACGACACCGTGACGGTGTCAGTCGACTGTGAGACCCAGCGCCTGCGTATCGCCGTCTCGGACTCCTCGCCTTCCCTTCCCTTCATCCCGTCTCAACGGGAGGCCGGTTCGTTAGACGAAGGCGGCAGAGGTCTGGCCATCGTCGACCAGCTCTGCGACGGGTGGGGAGCCGAAGCAACACCCGACGGCGCGGGCAAACAGGTGTGGTGCACCGTGCACGTCAATGACGCGTCCTGAGTCGAGGGCCCGCCGGGTGGCGTTACCCTGAGCCGTTCCGCGACTCGGTGTGAGCTGGTCACGCGCCACCGTTGATCTCCCGGAGGGCGTCCTCTCTGAACCGCTTGGTGAGTGCGGCGGCCACTGCGGGTGACAGCGGCTCCACATCCGGGTGGTCGGGGTTCACCAGGAAGTACGTCGAGCCCATCGTGCTGTAGTCCGCCCAGACGCACAGCGTCCGGTCCGGAGCGCTCGCCGCGTCGGCGTTCGGCTCCACGTCCCTGGCGAGTTGGCACTCGACCGCCACGTCCTCGTCGGTGAAGGACGAGGGACCGGCGCCGACGAGATCAGCCTCCTCAAGATCCTCGGCGATCAGCCCGAGCCACAGCGCGGCGGCCCGCTCCGGGTCCTGGACCTCGCCCCAGCGCCCGCGGAAGGAGAGCAGGTAATCGCCCGCGTCGCCCTCGTCCTCCAGGGCGGTATCGCGGTAGAGGCCCGCGGCCCCGCCCTCGGTGCGCAGGCCCATGGCACGGGCCGCGTCCTGGTTCACCTCCTCGGAGTGCGTCTGCATGAGGTTGAAGCGGCCACTGAGCTGGGGCAGTTCGAGACGGTGACGAACGCCGTCGTCAGGACCGATGCCGACCTCTCCCCCGCCGTCATCGTCAAGGACAACGAGCGCGCCGCCGCCGAGGATGGCCAAGGCGGCGACGATGGCGACCACGATGGCAGCGGTCCGTCCTCCGCGGCCGGACCGGCTGGCCACCGGCGGGTGGTCGGGCGGCGGCGGTATATGCGGAGCGGGATCCTCCCGGCTCATAGCGGCTCTCTCCTCACCGGCAGTTCCGGACAGGGGACGCGTCGACTCACGTGCGCAGACAGACTGACACCGCCCCCTGGGAGGGGTCCCAGCCAGTGGCCTCAGGGTTCACACTGCAGGAGCCGACGGGGAACCGGCGCCGCTGGCTTGGGTGACGAGTGGGGGTCGTACGCAAAGGACGGTCAAAGAGGGCTGGTTACAGGGGAGGAGGCGTCGAGGCGACGCCCTTGTTCGTCGAACGGCGGGTGGTGGTACCTCATGCGCCGACGGGCGCAGGTACTACGGCGCTGCGAGGGCCGATCGGCAGACGGGTGGCGCGGGTGGCGCGGGTGGCGCGCACCCCGCTTCGCGGGGCCTGCCGCGGCGCCCACGCCATCGAGGCGTGACACGCCACCGGACTACTGGCCGGAGTGGTCGGGACGAGTCGTGCGAGGCGCGGTGGGTCAGAGCACCGGCGGTCCCGCCTCGATGCGGCGCAGTACCGGGGGCAGGCGGTCCAGGTCGGGACCGGTTTGGATCTGACGCTCGTCCCACCAGGTGGCGCCGGCCTCGTGCAGTGGACCGATCACGTCCCTGGCCCTGGCCGGATCCGAGGGCGTGGCACCGCCGAGCACGAACTCGAAGGGGCGCCCGGTCTCGGCCGTACGGTGCTGGCGCACGTAGCCGACAAGGTCCCGTACCTCCGCGACATCGGGCACCTGCCCGTGCCGGGCCGTCTCGAACAGCGGCGCCGCGCCGTCCCACCGCGCGGCGCGCCGCATGGGCGGACGACGCGGCCAGAACCCGCCGATCCACACCGGCGGTCCCGGCCGCTGCACGGCAGCGGGCAGCAGCGTCACGTCCACCACCTCGTAGTGCCGGCCCTGGTGGCTCACCGACTCCCCGGACCAGAAGCGCCGCAGCAACTCCAGTCCCTCGTCCAACCGCTCCGCGAGGACCCGTGGCGAGGCGGCGTCGCCGAAGCTGCGGTACTCGTCCTCGACCGGACCGCCCAGGCCCGCGCCGAAGATCACCCGACCGCCGCTGAGATGATCCAGGGTCGCCACCTGACGGGCGAGTTGCTGGGGACGGTAACGAGGCACCGGCGTCAGCAGGGTACCCAGCCGGATCCGCGAGGTCGCCAACGCCGCCGCGGTCAACAGCATCCAGGGATCCCCGAAGGGCCGCCCCTGGTGATGCCGGTGCAGCACGTGATCCCACACGAAGAGCCCGTCCCAGCCAGTCTCCTCCGCGGCAGCCGCCACCGTCGCGACGTTGCGCGGGTCGGCGAATTCACCGAAGTTGGGGATGTTGATGGAGAAGCGCATCCCAGCAGCATGCGCGGCTCGCCACAGAGGGGCAATCCGATTCCGACCCCGGCGGACCATGCGCGCTCCATCCGGAGCCCTGTCCGCGCGCGTATGGAATCAGGTACCGCCGGAGCCCTCCTCGACCGCGGGGAGTCGGTTCTCCTCCCCCAGAGCTCGGCACGCCTTCTCGTACCAGTCCACCGGGACGATGACAGCTTGGGCCTCCTGGTAGCGCACGGCCTCGATGTGCTCGCGGCCGTACTGCACCCTGCCCATCACCTTGACGATGCCCTTCCGCAGTTCCGCAGACTGCATGCGCACCGTGCGCGGCAGACGCACGTCGCCGTCCCGTGTGTCGTTCGACATGGCCACATCGTACGGGAAGCATTTGTTGCACAACATGATCAGGTTGCGCAACGAGGCGTGCAGCCCAGCGGCCCGGAAGGGCTCGCATGCGCCGACCGTTCCACACCGTGCATCGACCCTCCGCCCTTGGAGTGTGTTGTGCGAGATATAGATGTTGCGCAACATTGCCATGTTGTGCAAACTGATGATGTCCGGCGGGTCACGACGAGTAGCTCCACGTCGGCGCTTCGTCGCCGCCGCCGCCGGTTGACCCGATCCATCAGTCATCACTGGAGGACGAGCTATGCGTCCCTCTAGCCACACCCCTCTCGATCTGCCCGACCAGCCCACCCAGGCCATGAAGAGCCACCGCCGCCCTGTGGGAGGCAGCAGGTGACCAGGAAGACCGACAAGGGCATCACCGCCATGGCTCGGCGCTCGAAGTCCGCCGTACGAACCGTGGTCGGCACCGACCAGGGCCGGGCCGCATGCGCCTCCCACCCCGAATTGTTCGAGCAGGTGGAGGACCCCGAACGCGTCACCCACCACGAGGACAGGCTCCAGGCGGCGGCCATCTGCGACGGCTGTCCGCTGCGATTTCGGTGCGGATTCAGGATCTTCCCCACCGGCAACCGCCCGAAGGGCGACCGATGACGGCGACCACGATGCCGACCGTCGAACAACGCGTACGCGCTCAGGCCGCGTTCATCGCCTCGGCGGCGTTCAACGTCCTGCTGCCACTCGTGCTCGTGGCTCTGGCTATCGCCTCGGCGTGGACAGGCTGGGTGAACGTCATGGCGATGCGCACCTACCTCGCCTCGCCGGAGGCGCTGCCCGGGGTGACGTGGGCCGTGCCGGTGGCCGTACAGACCTTCGTCATCGCAGGCGAGGCCACGATGGTCCTCAACTCGATCCTCTGCCGGCGGTGGATCCTGATCAGCGGCGCGGCGGCCTCGGTCGCCGGATACGGCGCGGAGATCGGCGCCCATGTCTACTACGGCGCGGCACCCGATACGACGATCACCATGATCGTCTCCGCCGTCGCATGCGGCGGCGGCTGGGCCCTGGTCGCCGCCCTGATGCACCGCGGCGTCGAGATCGCCAACGATGCCCCAGACCAGTCGCACGACTCGTCGGGGCCGATCAGCACCGATCAGCCCTCGTCGGGGGAAGCAGGAGCCGAGGCGGAGCTGGTCGGGGCCGACTCGGCCCACCCCGACACCGACGCACCCGACGGTCGGTCAGAAGCGAAGCGGAGGAGCCGACGGACCCGGGCGGAGCTGCTGGATGAGGTGCGCGCTCTCGCCCCCGACCGAGGGCCGCTCACCCCCAACTTCGTCGCCACCCGCATCGGGGTCTCCTGGGCCAACGCGAAGACGCTCCTCGTGGACCTCGGCCGACTCAGATCCCCGACCCCGGCGCCATCTACATCTGTTTATCCGCCGAACGAGGGGACTTAGGTGATCTCAGTGAATCGTCCCGGCATATCCAGTGATCGCAGATCTACGGTCATAAACGACTGTGAATTGATCATCGGTCCAGACAGAGCTCTGAATCGGCCCGACCAGGCGGCTCGATACCGCCAAGCATCTCCGCCTGGACGGGCCTTCCCTCACCCGAACCTGAGCGATTCGAGAAGGAAGTCCACATCATGCCCGAGTCCTCCCCCGACCGGCCACCATGCTCGAACTGCGGCGACTTCCAAGCCGTCGCCATCACCACCGGACAGCGCCTCCCGGACACCTCGCGGGAGACCACCGTCGTCCACTGCACCGCACACCACCCCGACCAACTGGGCAACTCCCCCCTCCTCTACCGCGTCCCGGATGCCGCGCTCCTGCTCAATCTCAGCCGCAGCGTCGTCTACGACCTGATGCGCACCGGGCGGCTGCGAACCGTCAGCGAGGGACGCTCCCGCCGCATCCCGGCGTCGGCGATCCACGAGTACGTCGCGCTCCTGGAACGCGAGGCGGGAACGGAGAAATGACCCAGCGCCGCAGCCGGGGTGACGGCAGTCTGCACTGGGACGAGGAACGCAAGCGCTGGATCGCCACCGCAAGCCTCGGCTACGACGGGGACGGCAAGCGCATCAGGAAGAAGGCGAGCGGACGCACCAAGACCGAGGCCAAGGACAAGCTCAAGCGCATCATCCGCGAGCACGAGGAGAGGAGCCTCGTCCGTCCGTCCGAGACGTGCACCGTCGAGGAGGCCGTCACCAACTGGCTGGAGTTCGGGCTGCCCGGCAAGGACCCGGCCACCGTCGAGAACTACGCCATCCTCTGCCGCACCCACGTCATCCCCGCCCTGGGCAAACGACGGCTGACCGACCTCAGCGTGGACGATGTCGACAGGTGGCTGGCCGCGAAGGCGAAACGGCTCAGCACCCGCAGCCTGCAGTCGATCCACTCCTGCCTCAACCGAGCCGTACAACGCGCCGTCGTCCGCGACAAGGTGCGGCGCAACGTCGTGGCGCTGTGTGCCGTGCCAACCGGCCGACCCGGACGGCCATCGAAGGCGCTCACGTTCGCCCAGGCCGAGGCCATCCTCGAAGCCATCGAGAGCGATCGGATGCACGCCTACGTCGTGGTGTCACTGCTGACCGGGGCCAGGACCGAGGAGCTGCGAGCGCTCACCTGGGACCACGTTGATCTGGACGGGCAGCCCGACACTCAACCCCCAATCCCGCCGCATATCGCCGTGTGGCGCTCGGTCCGCGAAGGAGGCGATACCAAGACCAGGAAGTCCCGGCGCACCCTCGCGCTCCCCGCCCGCGCCGTGCTGGCACTCCGGCTGCACCGCCTGGCGCAGAACGCCGAGCGTCAGGCCGCCAGCGAACGATGGCGGGAGCACGGGCTCGTGTTCACCACCGCGGTGGGGACGCCACTCGACGCCGCCAATGTCCGGAGGGCCTTTCGGCGGGCGCTGGGCCGGGTGGACGGCATCGATCCGGCGGAGTGGACGCCCAGGGAGTTGCGGCACAGCTTCGTGTCGTTGCTGTCCGATCGGGAGGTGCCGATCGAGGTCATCTCTCAGCTCGTCGGACACTCCAGCACGGCCACGACGGAGAAGGTGTACCGGATGCAGATCCGGCCCGTCATCCAGACCGGGGCGACGACCATAGACCGCATCTTTGAGGGGTGACGGCGGCCCCGGGAACGATAGGCACCCAGTTAGGCACCCAAAAGGCCCTCTCCGCATCGGAGAGGGCCTCTGACCTGTGGAGCTAAGGAGAATCGAACTCCTGACCTCTTGCATGCCATGCAAGCGCTCTACCAACTGAGCTATAGCCCCGGGAGGTGGTCCGCCTGGGTGGTGTCCCTGGCGGCGTCGCCTACTGTACACGGGCGAGGTGGGGCTTTGCCAAATCGGTTGGCGGGCCCGGGGAGGGTCAGACGCTGGCGAAGGAGTAGAAGCGCTTGAGGGCGCAGTGCTCGTCGAGCAGGCGGCCGTAGATCGGCTCGCCCTCCAGCTCCCGATAGACCTCGATCGGGTCGCCTTTTATGATCAGCGCCCGGGCGCACTCGACGCACCAGTACTGGTACGCCACGTTCACCGGCTGGAGATCACGCACGATGGGCGTGCCACAGCCGCACCAGTCGCACTTCCTACTGTGAGCACCCATGAGCGATCAGCCACCGCACCCTCTGGCCTGGGCCGTGCGCACGTGGCATACCCCTCCGTCGGACGCCGTTGATCGTCGGCCGGGCTCGCCCAGCGAGAACGATTCTGCCATGTGGTGGCCAGGTGGATAAGCCACCGATCACGCCTCCCCTGAAGGGAGACGTGATCGATACACGCGTTCGGATCTCAGCGGTAGGTGGGTTGGGTCTGGGCGTTCAGCTCGGGAAGCCGCACGCCGCGGGCGCTGTCGGTGCGGGGGTCGTCGATGCGGAGCACGTCGAAGCCCGCCTGGCCGTTGGAGTAGATGTAGCCGTTGTAGTAGTAGACCGACCAGGTGCCCCCGAAGGTGAGCGCGTCCGGGTTGACCGGGCCGCGGTCGAAGTAGGCGATCTCCTCCGGGTTGTCGGAGTCGGTGAAGTCGACTACGGAGAGCCCGCCCTGGTACCAGGCCTGGACCATGATGTCGCGGCCCTCGGCCGGGATCAGCGAGCCGTTGTGGGCCACGCAGTTCTCGGTGTCCTCCTGGAAGCGGGGGATCTTGTAGTAGCCCTGGAAGACCAGGTGGCGGGCGTCGCCGCGGCCGACGACGTGGTAGATGCCGTCGGCGCCGTACTCGGCGCCGGTCTCCTCGTTGCAGGTGGCGCCGCCGCCACCGCCCAGCTCGTCGGTGAAGACGACCTTGCTGCCGTCCTGGCTGAAGGTCGCCGAGTGCCAGAAGGCGAAGTGCTCGGCGTCCTCCACCTGGTCGATGATCTCGGGCTCCTTCGGGTCCGAGATGTCCATCAGGAGTCCGTCGCCCATGCAGGCGCCGGCGGCCAGGTCGAGCGCCGGGTAGGTGGTGATGTCGTGGCAGCCGGAGGTCTCGGTGCCGGTCTCACTGCCTGGGAAGCCGCCGCCGGGGAAGAGCAGGTCGAAGTCGGCCAGCTCGGCCTCGTCGGGCGCGTTGCGCGGCACCTCGACGATGGAGATGCCGTCGTGCGGCGGCTGGCAGTCCGGGTACGTCTCGTTCGGGAAGTACGACGAGACGTAGACGTAGACGTTCCGGCGTTCGGGAACGAGCGTGTGGGTGTGCGAGCCGCACGGCGTCTCCACCGCGGCGACGTACTCCGGGTTGCGCTTGTCGCTGATGTCGAAGACCCGGATGCCCTCCCACGAGCTCTTCTCGGTCGGCGGCGCCGTCGAGCTGGCGCAGGAGTCGTCGTTGCGCGAGGAGTCGACGGAGAGGAACAGCAGGTCACCGGAGACGGATATGTCGTTCTGCGAGCCCGGGCAGAGCACCTGGCTGACGATCTTCGGCTTGGACGGCCGGCTGATGTCGAAGATCGTGAAGCCGTCGTAGTTGCCCGCGAAGGCGTACCGACCCTGGAACGCCAGGTCGGAGTTCGTCGAGGTGAGCGCCCCCGAGTTCTCGGTGTTGGACAGCAGGCTGATGTTGTCGCTGTGCGCGGCGTCGTCGGCCGCGGTGCGGAGCGCCTCGGCGGTGGTCGACGACTCCGCCCCGTCGTCCGGGGTGGCCGTGGCCGTGCCGGCAAGGCAGAGGGACGCCAGCAGGCCGGTGACGACGGCCGCCACGCTGAGCCTTCGGCGCCCCACGAGAAGACCGTGGAACGATGTCACGTGGGTTCTCCCCTTTAGGTCTGCTACTCCCCATCGGAGTTGACTGGTTCCGAATATGCGTCAGTATCCTTCCCCCATCTGCATGTGCACATCAATAGATGGGTGCAACAAGTTCTTTCGTGACCAGCTCTGGAGGAACGTGTGACACACGGGTGGTGCCGGCGCCGGTTCGGACTCGGCGTCGCGGGGTTGGCGGCGACGCTGGCGCTCGGCGGCTGCACCGGCGGCGCGGCCGAGGAGCCGGTGGCCGGCGACGGAACGGGCGACGCGTCGGTCATCGCCCCGGGCGAGCCGGGCGAGGAGGCCGAGACGCTGTCCCCCGAGGAGGCGGGCGAGGCCGCGGACCAGGCACGGGCCGAGCCGAACGCCGCCGACCGCGCGTTCATGACGATGATGATCGAGCACCACGAGCAGGCCCTGGTGATGACCGATCTGGCCGAGCGGCACGCCGAGGACGGCGACGTCCGGAACATGGCGGAACGCGTCGAGCGGGCGCAGGAGCCCGAGATCGAGGCGATGGAGGCGTGGCTCGACGCCCACGAGGACGCGCCGGAGGACACCGGCGACGGGCACGAGGGCCACGAGGAGGGCGGGGGCCACGAGGGCCACGAGGACGGGGCCGCGCCCGGCATGGCCACCGAGGAGCAGCTGGACGAGCTACGGGCCGCGCGCGGCGCCGAGTTCGACCGGATGTTCGTGGACCTCATGATCGCCCACCACGAGGGCGCGATCACCATGGCGACGGAGGAGACGGCGCAGGGCAGCGAGACCACGGCCCTGGAGATGGCCGCCGAGCTGGTCGCCACCCAGGGCGTCGAGATCGACCGGATGGAGGGCCTGCTCTAGGTCCTGGCCAACGGCCGCTCCACGCCGCCCGCACGGCATGCGGCCGGTCCCGCCCCGGAGGGTACGGGACCGGCCGCCCCCCGGTGTCAGGGCCGTGGCGTCCCGCCGCGGGCGCCCCGGGCGCCGAGCAGGCCGAGCGCGGCGACCGCGACGCAGGTGGCGCTGAGCGCGAGCGTCGTGACCCACAGGCCGTCGGTGCTGGACAGGGCCGACTCCGTCCGCTCCAGGAAGAGGGTGCCGAAGGTCGCGGTCCCGACGAGCATCCCGAGCTGCGTCATGGTGCCGGTGAGGCCGCTGGCGTCCGCCGCGTCCTCCGGACGCACCGAGGACAGCGCGCGCACCAGCAGCGGCGCGTAGGCCAGCGCCATGCCCGCGCCGTTCACCCCGAAGAGTGTCAGCACGGCGGGGCCCAGCGGGTCGCCGTCCCGCAGCAGCAGGCCGACGCCGAGCGTGCCCGCCGCGGCGGTCAGCAGTCCGGCGGGGACCAGATACGGATGCCAGGCGGCGGGGAGCCGGCGCCAGGTCAACGACACCAGCCCGAACATCAGGGCGGTGGGCAGGAAGCTCAGGCCGGCCCGCAGCGCGCCGTAGCCCAGTCCTTCCCCCGCCTCCGGGCCCTGGAGGTGCAGCGAGAAGGCGAACATCAGCCCCGAGTTGACCGCCATCACCAGGCAGATGCGGGTGACTGCCAGGCCCATGCCGGGGCTGCGCAGCACCCGCGGGGACAGCAGCGGGGCGCCGCCGCGCCGGGCCAGGCGCGACTCGAACCAGGCGAACCCGGCCAGCAGCAGCACGCTGCCGGCCAGCGAGAGCCAGCACCACGTCGGCCAGTCCTCCTCCTGGCCCAGCACCAGCGGCACGGTGAACGCCAGCACCGCGGCGCTCAGCAGGGCCAGGCCCGGCAGGTCGAGCTCCCGGGCCCGCTCCCCCGGGCCCGGACGGTCCAGCGGCACCACCCTGGCGCCCAGGACCAGCAACGCCAGCCCGATGGGCACGTTCACCAGGAAGATCGGGCGCCAGCCCCAGCCGAAGAGGTCGGCGCTGACCAGCACCCCGCCGGCCACCTGCCCCGCGGCGGCGCCGGTGGCTATCACGGCCCCGAACATCGCGAGGGCCCTGCCGCGTTCGGCGCCGGTGAAGGTCCGCTGGATGAGGCTGAGCACCTGGGGGAGCATCAGCGCGGCGCCCACGCCCTGCAGGAAGCGGAAGGTGATCAACTGGCCGGTGGTGGCGGCCAGGCCGCAGGCCAGCGAGGTCAGGGTGAACGCGGCCAGCCCGACCTGGAACAGCCGGCCCGGGCCGAGCCGGCCGCCCAGCCGGGCGCCGGTGACCAGCAGCACCGCGTAGGTGATGGTGTAACCGGCGACGACGAGCTGCAACGAACCACCGGACGCGCCCAGGTCGGACTGCACCGTCGGGGCGGCCACGTTGACGATGAACACGTCGAGCAGGTTCATGAACTGGGCGGCCAGCAGGGTGAACAGCAGCAGCCCGGCCCGCCGGTGCGCGGGCGGCGCGGCCGGCGCGCCGGGAGCCGCCTCGGGGATCGCCTCGGAGGTCGCCTCAGGAGTGGTGGTCATGCCGAACAGCCTGGTACGCGCCCGGTACTGGTAACGAGAGCCCTGCGATACTGGTACTGGCAGCACCCGGTTACGGCGTGGCCGGGGGCGCCGCGGGCGGGCACGCTGGGGGGATGAGGATGGCGACGGCACCACGCGAGGCGGCAGCACACGAGGCGCCGCCGCGGACGCCGCCGCGTGCGGCGGGGCAACGGCGGCGGCCCGAGTTGGCGGCGTTCCTGCGCGGCCGGCGGGCCCGGATCACGCCCGAGGACGTCGGCATGCCGCCAGGGCCGCGGCGCCGCACGCCGGGCCTGCGCCGCGAGGAGGTGGCGCAGCTCGCCGGCGTGGGCGTCACCTGGTATACGTGGCTGGAGCAGGGCCGTCCGATCAACGCCAGCCCGCAGGTGCTGGACGCGGTGGCGCGCACGCTGCGCCTGGCGGAGCACGAGCGCGAGCACATGTACCAGCTGGCCGGCGTGCCCTACGCCAGGGAGCCGGAGCCGCGGGCGCGGGCCGTCAGCCCCGACGTGCAGGCGGTGCTCGACGCGGTGGACCCGTTGCCGGCCGTGATCTACAACGCCCGCTTCGACGTGCTCTCGTTCAACCGGGCCTACTGGTCGCTGTTCTTCGCGCGCACCGACAGGTGGCAGCGCACGGCCGCGGACGGCGAGGCGCACAACGTGCTGTGGGCGCTGTTCACCGGCTCGCGGGAGGACTGCCCGCTGGTGTTCCGCCAGGACGAGCTGCGGGTCATGGTCGCCACGTTGCGCGCCGGCTACGGCAACCACGTCGGCGAACCGTCCTGGGAGGCGTTCATCGGGCGGCTGTGCCGGGCCAGCGAGGAGTTCGCGGGCATGTGGGCCAGTGGCGAGGTGGTGCCGCCGGGGCCGCGGGTGAAGACGTTCCGGCATCCGGAGGTCGGCGAGGTGCGGCTGCGCTCGGTGTCGATGTCGGTGCACGGCATCCCCGAGGCGCGGATGGTGGTCTACACCGCGGCCGACGAGGAGAGCGGCCGGCTCGTGACCACCCTCCGCGGGCGCCTTGCGTAGTTCCTTCCCGGAAAGCTCGGACGGCCGGAGACGGCTCCACGCCGACGCGCCCCGGCTCCGCCGGGGTCAGGCGGTCGGACACCGGTCCTGGGTGGCCGGGGACGGTCTGAGGGCCGAACGTTATCGGCCCCGGGACAGACGGTCGAGGGCGTTGGCGCTCAGCCGGCGGTCGGACACCGGGCCCGGCCCCGCCGCCGGCGCGGTGGTTCGCGGGGCGTCCGGGTGGCGGGAGGGTCAGACGTCGTCGCCGAGGACGGGTTCGGGGAGGGAGCCGGCGTTGTGTTCCAGGAGGCGCCAGCCGCGGACGCCCTCGCCGAGGACCGACCAGCTGCAGTTGGATAGGCCGCCCAACGCCTCCCAGCTGTGCGGCTCCAGGCCGAGCAGCCGGCCGATGGTGGTGCGGATCGCCCCGCCGTGGCTGACCACCACGAGGACGCCGCTGGCCGGCAGCTTGTCCGCGCTGCGCTCCACGACGGGCGCGGCCCGGTCGGCCACCTCGGTCTCCAGCTCGCCGCCGCCGCGGCGCACCGGCTCGCCGCGCTTCCACGCGGCGTACTCGTCGCCGTACCGGGACTGGATCTCGTCGTGGGTCAGGCCCTGCCAGACCCCCGCGTAGGTCTCCCGCAGGCCCTCGTCGTACGTCACCTCCAGGCCGGTCAGCGCGGCCAGCTCGGCGGCCGTCGCCACGGTCCTGCGCAGGTCGGAGGAGATGATGGCGTGCGGCTCCAGGGCGGCCAGCAGGCGCGCCGCGCGGCGGGCCTGGGTCACCCCCGTCTCGGTGAGGTCGATGTCGGTGGTCCCCTGGAAGCGGCGCTCCAGGTTCCACGAGGTCTGACCGTGGCGCCACAGCACGATCCGGCGCCCGGCGCCGGCGGAGCCGCTCAGCGGAGCTCACCGCCCGCGGCGCCCGGCGCGGGCGAGCCGTCGGGGGTCGACACCTGCTCGCCGGCGTGTTCCCTGGCCCGGCCGCGGGTGGCCTCCGCGTCCGGCGGCAGCCGCAGCGTCGGACAGTCCTTCCACAGCCGCTCCAGCGCGTAGAACACCCGCTCCTCCGCGTGCTGGACGTGCACCACGATGTCGACGTAGTCGAGCAGCACCCAGCGGCCCTCGCGCTCGCCCTCCCGGCGCACGGGCTTGACCCCGAAGTCCTTCGACAGCCGCTCCTCGACCCCGTCCACGATCGACCTGACCTGCCGGTCGTTGGGCGCGGAGGCGAGCAGAAACGCGTCGGTGATCGCCAGGACGTCGCTGACGTCGTAGGCGATGATGTCGTGGGCCAGCTTGTCAGCGGCGGCCTGGGCGGCGGCCTCGATCAACTCGGTGGCACGGTCCGTGGCGGTCACAGGTGCTGCCTTCTCCATCCGTTCGGCGACCCCGGTGGGCGGGCGCATCTCTCCAGGGTCTCACGCCGCGCCCACCGCGCCGCGGGATATTCGCCCCCAGGGCGTCACGGAACGTGACCGCCCGGGTCATTCGACGAAGTCCTCGCCGAGCACGATGGTCACGTTGGAGTTCCCCACGCTCTCACCCTCGGTGACGGCGTCCTCGGGCAGCCCCAGCGTCCTGGCCACCTCGACGGCGGTCTCCCGGTGCGCCGCGTCGCCGTAGGTCACCTGGGAGGTGCTCTGGATCTCCTCGACCGCCCGCGCGTCCACGACCGTGAAGCCGCCGTTGACCAGCGTGATCCGGGCGTCCTCCGCGGTGCCCTCGACGCCGCTGGCGTCGCGGATGCCGATCCGGGCCACCCCGCCGGCCTCCTGGTCGGCGACCGTGCCGCCGAGCACGTCCCGCACCAGCCCGCCGGCCGTGTCGTCGCTGATCAGCCCGCCGTCCTCGACCGGCAGCAGCGTGGTCTCGTAGGCGTCGGACTGGGCGTAGCCGGCGAGCTGCGCCAGGCTGGCGCCGAGCTCCTCCTGGGACAGCGAGGGGTCGGGGATCTGGTTGAGCGCCTGGAGGGTCTCGGTCACCGTGCGCTCGTTCGAGGAGAGGTTCTCCAGCACGCCGGCCATGACCTGGCCGAAGCGCTCCAGCTGCGCGCTCTCGGGCTCGCCCTCGGCCCGGTAGGTGGCGTAGCCGATGGCGGCCTCGCCGTCCATCTCGACGCCGTTGCCCTGCGGCACCAGCGGCTCGCCGCCGCCCTCACCGTCTCCGTCGCCCTCGCCGTCGCCCTCGCCCTCGCCGTCTCCGCCGGCACCGGCGCCGGCCGGCACCTCGACGTTGGTGTCCACGGTGATGCCGCCGACCAGTTCGACCAGGAAGTCGAGGTACGGGGTGTCCAGCCGCCAGGTGCCCTTGATGTCGGCGCCCAGCAGCCCGCCGAGCGCGTCCCTGACCTCGCCGGCGCTGGACTCGGTCACCGCCTGGCCCAGCGTCGTCGGGGCGCCGTCCGGGGTGACCGCCAGTTCGTTGGGGAGCAGCAGGGTGGTGCCCTGCTCCGTGGTCTCGTTGGCGACCAGCAGCGCGGTGGAGGTGGTGTCGCCGTTCGTCTCCCTGAGGTGGACCGCGATGACGTCGCGCACCTCGGCGGCGGAGCCGCCCTCCGTCCCGGCCTCGGTGCCCGGCAGGAACGGCACCCGGTCGGTGGCCCACAGGTAGCCGGCGCCGCCGAGCAGGGCCAGCACGAGCGTGACGACGAGCAGCCGGCGGCGGTTGCGGCCGCGGCGCTTCGCCTCCTCGCGGCGTTCGGTGCGGCTCTCGGTGAACTTCAGCCAGTCGATGACGTCCTGGGAGTCCTGGTCGTTCTCCTCGACGAAGGAGAACTCGTCCGTGTCGTAGTTGCCGCCGGCCTCCGGCGGCCGGCGCTGGCCCGGCACGTTCGCCGCCTCCGGCGGGGCGGGCGCGGCGGGTGGCACCCTGGTCTGCTCGCCGGTGTCGGGGCCGTAGCCCGGGTACACCGGGGGCTGCTCGCCCGTGCCGTAGTCGTAGCCCTGGTAGCCCTCCTGGGTGCCTGGGTGACCGGGGTCGGGGTAGCCGGGACCGGGGTAGCCGGGGGGCACGGGCCGCTGTTCGCCCGTGCCGTAGTCGTAGCCGTCGTGGACCGGGGTCTGCTCGCCGGTGCCGTAGTCGTACTCGCCGTAGGCCGGCTGCTGACCGGTCTGCTGGGGGCCCGCGCCGTAGCCGTACCCGTCCGGCGGTGCCTGCGGGGGGGCGGGCGCGGGGCGGTACACCGGGCGCCCGTACTCGTCATAGCCGTAGAACTCGGTGTTGCCCGGTGCCTGCTGCCCGTACGGATCCTGCCGGTCGTTCACCCGTGCCGCCCTTCCGCCCGATCAGCGCGCCGGTCCCGAGGTGTGCCGGTAGAGCGCCCGTTTGTTGATGTAACGCACCACTCCGTCCGGCACCAGATACCAGACCGGGTCCGCGCGGGCCACCCGCTCGCGGCAGTCGGTGGAGGAGATGGCCAGGGCCGGCACCTCCACCAGGGACACGCCGCCGCCGGGCAGCCCCGGGTCCGCGAGCTGGTGCCCCGGCCGGGTCACCCCGATGAAGTGGGCGAGCGAGAAGAGCTCCTCGGCGTCCCGCCAGCCGAGGATCTGCGCCAGCGCGTCGGCGCCGGTGATGAAGAACAGGTCCGCGTCCCCGTGCAGATCCCGCAGCTCGCGCAGTGTGTCGATGGTGTACGTCTTGCCGCCGCGGTCGATGTCGATGCGGCTGACCGAGAACTGCGGGTTGGAGGCGGTCGCGATGACCGTCATCAGGTACCGGTCCTCGGCCGGCGACACGTCCTGGTGCGTCTTCTGCCACGGCTGCCCCGTCGGCACGAAGACGACCTCGTCCAGGTGGAACTGGGACGCCACCTCGCTCGCGGCGACCAGGTGCCCGTGGTGGATGGGGTCGAACGTGCCACCCATCACGCCGAGGCGCCGCTTCCCTGGCGCTATCACCTCTCGCATAGGCAGACCCTAGCGGTCGCGGTTGAGCCGGGTCGTGATCCACAGCAGCAACAGCAGCGCGGCGAACGTGCCCCCGCCGATGGCGTAGGCGTTCAGGCTGTCGTGGTTGCCGCCGTGTTCGCCGCTCTCGGCGAGGGTCAGGACGGCGTCCGAGACGCGGGGCGGGAGGCTGGACATGCTCATGAAGGCCCATCCGGGAACGTGGCGGCTGGAACGTAGGGTCGGAGCCATCGTATGCCGACGAGATGGCGCCGGGCCCTTGCCCCCACCGGTCGCGGTGAGATGGAGTGGTGGGGGGACCTCCCGGGCTCCGCGGGGCTGGGTGAGGGGGACGCTCGGAGACCACGCAAGCAGGGGGTTCACATGACAGACGGCACGACGCCGGATGGCGCCGAGCGGATACCGAGCCGCAACAGGCGGCGATTCCCGGACATATCGTCCCGGGCCTACGAACATCCGGCGGATCGTTCCGCCCTGGTGGCGCTGCGCAAGCTGACCGGCTTCGACACGGTGTTCAAGGCGCTCAGCGCCATGCTGCCGGAGCGGAGCCTGCGGCTGCTGTTCCTGTCCGACTCGGTGCGCGTCAACGAGCGGCAGTTCGCCCACCTGCACCAGATGCTGCTCGACGCGTGCTACATCCTGGACCTGGAACGGGTCCCGCCGATGTACGTCACGCAGGATCCCAAGCCGAACGCGATGTGCATCGGCCTGGACCGGCCGATCATCGTGCTCACCACCGGCCTCGTCGAGCTGCTCGACGAGGAGGAGATGCGGGCGGTCGTCGGCCACGAGGTCGGGCACGCGCTGTCCGGGCACGCGGTCTACCGCACGATCCTGCTGTTCCTGACCAACATCGCGGTCCGGGTGGCGTGGATCCCGCTGGGGAACATCGCGATCATGGCCATCGTCTCGGCGCTGCGCGAGTGGTTCCGCAAGTCGGAGCTGTCGGCCGACCGGGCGGGGCTGCTGGTCGGGCAGGATCCGCAGGCGTCGATGCGCGGCCTGATGAAGCTGGCGGGCGGCAACCACCTGCACGAGATGAACGTCGACGCGTTCCTGGAGCAGGCCGAGGAGTACGAGGCGGGCGGCGACCTGCGGGACTCGGTGCTGAAGATCCTCAACGTGCTGCCGCGCACCCATCCCTTCGCGGTGGTGCGGGCGGCGGAGCTGCGCAAGTGGGCCCAGAGCCGCGACTACCAGCGGATCATGGACGGCCACTACCCGCGGCGCGGCGAGGACCGGGACGCGTCGGTCAGCGACTCCTTCCGGGAGTCGGCCAACCACTACACGTCCACGATGCGCAGCAGCAAGGACCCGCTGATGAAGCTGGTCAACGACGTGGCCGGCGGCGCGAGCGATCTGGGCGGCCGGCTGCGGGACTTCGCCACGGGGCGCGGCCGGGGTGGCGGCACGGCGACCCGCGAGGCGGAGGCGCCGGAGACCACGGAGACCGACACGGAGTCCGGTCCGGACGCCGGCCCGGACGCCGGCGGGAGCGGCGGGAGCGGCGGGACGGGACCGACGAACGGAGACGCGGGACCGCCGCGCGACTGAACGGCTCCGCCGGCGTGCGGCACCCGACTCCGTCGGGCCGCACGCCGGCGGAGGGCGGAGGACCCGCGGTCGTGACGGACACCGCCGCGGCACAGCGACCTCCGGTCATCAACCGGCGCCGACGCGACACGGACTCCGACGGTCGGGCTCGGGATGTGGACTCAAGGGCACGAGACCCGAACCCGGGCTCGGGACGCCGACTCAGGACGCGGGCTCAGGACGCCGGATCAGGACGCCGGATCAGGACGCCGGATCAGGTACACCGGCTCGTGGCTCAGGGCTGAGGACACGGGATCAGGGACACCCGCCCGCCGCTCGTGGCGCGAGATCAGGACGCCGGATCGGGACGCCGACTCGTGTCCGGGATCAGGTACACCGGCTCGTGGCTCAGGGCTGAGGACACGGGATCAGGGACACCCGCCCGCCGCTCGTGGCGCGAGATCAGGACGCCGGATCGGGACGCCGACTCGTGTCCGGGATCAGGTACACCGGCTCGTGGCTCAGAGCTGAGGACACGGGATCAGGGACACCCGCCCGCCGCTCGTGGCGCGGGATCAGGGCGCCGACTCGTGTCCGGGATCAGGTACACCGGCTCGCGGCGCGGGGCGTGGGATCAGGACGCCGGCCCAGGACACCGACCAGGACGTGGGCTCAGGGCTCAGGAACAGGACCCGGGATCAGGGTGCCGGGCCCGGGCGGGGTTGGGGTCACGTGTCCGGGAGCGCCGGCAAGGCGCTTGCGGACAGGGTGCCGCATATCGTCGCGCCGGCGGCCCGCGTGGCGTAGGGGTCGGTGGTCTCCATGGCGGGCGAGTGCGCGGCGCGCTCGCCCGCCAGCAGCGGGTCGAACGCCGCGGCCGTCTCCGCCGTGCAGTCCATCGGCCCGGCCAGCGAGTCGACCTGTCGCAGCATCACCTGACGGTCGCGCAGCTGGTCCTCGCCGAACTGCAGCCGGATGTCCCGCTCCACGGTGAACAGCGCGGCCGGGGCCAGGGGGGCGTCCGCCGGACGGACGGCGTAGACGAAGACGTGCTGCCCGGCCACCTCGATGACGCCCTCCGACACCTCGTCGAAGGTGAAGCGGCCCTCCACCCGGGGCAGCGGATCGGCCAGCGCCACCCGCTGCTGGGTCGGGTCGGCCGCGAACCGCACCAGCCAGTCCGTGGCCGAGGTGTCCGCCGCGTCCGGGTGCTCCGCGGCGCTGCCGGCCAGGGCGTCGTCGAACTGGTGCTGTTGGTCCTCGCCGAGCAGCTCGCGCACGGGCGCCGAGGTCTCGCCGGTGACCACGTCCTCCGTCAACGCGCTGGCCACCACGTACTCCTTGGCCAGAGTGAGCGCCGTCCACACCTGCTGCTGGGTGAAGTGGGCCGTGGCCCGCGGATCGGGCAACGAGACGCCGCCCTCGCCGAGGCCGAAGTCCGCGGCCTGGCTGGCGGCGTACAGCGCGACGATGTCGTCGGATCCCGGCACCGCGCCGTCCGGGGCGAGCGGGGTCACCGAGCCGACGGGCGGTTCGACGGCGACGGCGGGGCTGGCGCCGTAGGGGTTGTTGCTGCCGAGGTAGATGGCGGCGGCGAAGGCGAGGAGGATGATCAGGGCCAGGGCTATGCCCTGCTTCGGCACCGTGCGGTTTCCGGCGCTGCCGCCGGGCGTCGCGTCCGGTGAACGGCTGCGCACCGCCTCGCCGTGGGTCTCGAGGCGCTCCTGGGCGGAGGCCTCCTGGAGCCGCGCAGCTCGTACGAACGACTCGTCGAAGACGGTCGATCGGTATTCCTCGTCCCCGGCTCCCGAGACGCCCCCGGGGGTCCCTTCGGGAGGGTCAGTACGCCCGGCCACCAGACCAGCGTAGGTCGATAACAGGTGCGTAAACAGCCCTCGATGGCCATCTCTTTCGCCCGCGGGCCGCGTGTGTGGCGCTTGCCGGGAGCACGCGGGGAGCGCGGCGGTGGCGCGAGGGGCGTGCGAACGGGCGGTTGAGGAACGCGTGGTGACGTGCGATGACGTGAGGTGACGCGGGGTGGCCGCGTCAGCGGTCGTCCTCGGGAACGTCCGCCTCGACGTCGGCGGGGAGGCCGTCGTCCGGCCCGTCGGCCGGGGAGGCGGGCAGCGGGGTGGGCTCGCCGCGTTGGGCGGAGGAACCGGCGCGCTGGATGGCTATCAGGGCGAACGCGATGACGCTGATCCCCATCACCATGGCGAGGACGCAGGCCACCGGACGCTGCCAGCGCGCCGGTCGCCAACCCCCGCGCGGCGCGGCCGCGCGACCGGTGAGCGCGCCGGGAGCCGGATAGCCGGCGTATCCGCCGTATCCGAGCTCCTCCTCGTCCTCGTCCGACAGGTACCTGGTGTAGTCGGAGCGGTCGAACCGCCCCTCCTCGTCGTCCGGCTCCTCGTCCTCCAGGTCCTCGTCGAGGTCACGGAGGTCGGCGTCGACCGGATACCCGCCGGCGCCGTCCGGCGTACCCGCGTCGAAGTCGAGGTCGGGGTACGGGGAATGCTCGGTGACGGCCTCGGACTCGGCGCGCTCGAGGGCCGCGTAGAGTATCCGCTCGGCTGCGCTCGGCTCGTGGATCGCGGCGGCCTCGACGAACTCCTCGTCGAGCACCACGGCGGCGAACGCCTCGTCGGCTGCCCCGCGATCCTGGCTGTTGGGCCCTTCCCCGTCTCGGAACGGGTAGCCCTCCGCATTGTCCGGCACGTATCCAGCGTAGGCGGCTTGGGCCCTCAGGGGGAGGGCCCGGGGGAATTCACCCGATTCGGGGGCACACCGGCGGCCGCCGGCGACTACCGAACGTGTCCGTCGCCGGTCACCACATAGGTGGTGGAGGTGAGTTCCGGAAGGCCCATCGGGCCGCGGGCGTGCAGCTTCTGCGTGGAGATGCCGATCTCCGCGCCGAACCCGAACTGCCCACCGTCGGTGAACCGGGTGGAGGCGTTGACCATCACCGCGGTGGAGTCCATCCGGGAGACGAAACGGCGGGCCGCCGCGGTGTCCCCGGTGACGATCGCCTCGGTGTGCCCCGAGGTCCAGCGGCGGATGTGGGCTACGGCCGCGTCCAGGTCGGGCACCACGGCTGCGGCGATGTCGTAGCTGAGGTACTCGGTCTCCCAGTCCTCCTCGGTGGCCGGGGTCACCGCCACGCCGGCGGCGGCGCCGGCCTTCTGCCACGCCTCGTCGCCGTGCACCCGCACCCCGGCCTCGGTCAGCGCGGCCAGCGCGCGGGGCAGGAACCGGTCCGCGATCCCGGCGTGCACCAGCACCGTCTCCGCGGCGTTGCACACGCTGGGCCGCTGGGCCTTGGAGTTGACCAGGATGTCGACGGCCATGTCGAGGTCGGCGCGCTCGTCCACGTAGACGTGGCAGTTGCCGACGCCGGTCTCGATGACCGGCACGATGGACTCCCGCACCACGGTCTGGATCAGCGAGGCGCCGCCGCGCGGGATCAGCACGTCGACCAGGCCGCGGGCGCGCATCAGCTCGCGCACCGAGTCCCGGCCCTCGCCCGGCACCAGCTGCACGGCGTCCGCGGGCAGGCCGGCGTCCGCGACCGCCTCGCGGAGCACCGCGACCAGCGCGGTGTTCGACGCGTAGGCGGAGGAGGAGCCGCGCAGCAGCACGGCGTTGCCGGCCTTCAGGCAGAGCGTGGCGGCGTCCACCGTGACGTTCGGCCGGGCCTCGTAGACGATGCCGACGACGCCGAGCGGCACCCGGACCTGGCGGAGCTCCAGCCCGTTGGGCAGGGTCGAGCCGCGCACCACCTCGCCGACCGGGTCGGGCAGCGCGACCACGCTGCGCACGTCCTCGGCGATGGCGGCGATCCGCTCCGGGGTCAGGGTGAGCCGGTCGATGATCGCCTCGGGGGTGCCGGCGGCGCGCGCCTTGGCGATGTCCTCGGCGTTCGCCGTGACGATCTCGTCCGCCCGGGCGAGCAGCGCGTCGGCGATGGCCAACAGCGCCGCGTCCCGCGCGGTGCGCGGCAGCGGCGCGAGCACGGTGGCCGCGGCCTTCGCCCGGCGGGCGACGGCGAGGACGGGGCTCTCCGCGGCGGGCTGGGCCGCGGGCTGGGCTGCGGAGACGACGGGAGACTCGGCGGAACGGCTCATGCTCCCGAAGGGTAGTCCGTGCGGCCGGGCGCCCGGACCGGACGACCACGGGCCGGACGGTTACGGACCGGACGCGCGGCCGGCAGGGCGGGATCCGGCGGGGGTGACGGGCGACGGCGGGCGGCGGGCGGCGGGCGGCGGGCGGGTCAGAACGGGTGGACGCCGATGGACGTGGCGGGCGGCGGGCCGTAGCCCTCGGCGACCCGCTGGTGGTAGGTCTCCCGCCCGACGACCTCGAGGCCGACGATCTCCCACGGCGGCAGCTGGGCGGTGCGCCGGTGCTCGCCCCACAGCCGCAGGGCCAACGCCGCCGCGTCGTGCAGGTCGCGCGCCTCCTCCCAGTACCGGATCTCCGCGTGGTCGGCCGCGTAGCGGCTGGTCAGCAGGAAGGGATGGTCGTGGGCCAGCCGTTCCAGCCCCCGCCGCACGTCGGCCGGCGGGGTCGCCGGGCCGGCCACGCTGAGGATGATGTGCCACAGCCGTGGCTCCTCGTCCGCGACGCGGACCAGGTGGTCCTCCGCCCTCCTCGGCTCCCCGAGGGCGGTCCGGCCCCCCTCGACGCTGGCTAGACGTCTCACCTGCGGCCTCCTGACTGGTGCTGAAGTGACGCATGCGGCGCGGTGCTGGAGCGGCACCACGAGAAGTGCAGCAGTTCGCCCGCGCCGGCGGGGCCGATTCGGGAAACCTCCCGGCTCGCGACGCCTCCTTCACACATCGGCCACGTCGCGCCGGGCGGACCCGGCGGCGCCTCCCCGGCCGCCCGGACCCCGGGGGACGCGGCCGCGACTACGCGCGGAGCAGCACCAGATCGTCCCGGTGGACGACCTCGCGCTCGTACTCGGGGCCCAGCTCGCGCGCCAGTTCCCTGGTGGAGCGGCCGATCAGCCGGGGGATCTCGCGCGCGTCGAAGTTGACCAGGCCGCGGGCCACCGCCCGGCCCGTCCGGTCGCGCAGCTCGATGGGATCGCCCGCGATGAAGTCGCCCTCCACGGCGGTGATCCCGGCCGGCAGCAGCGAGCTGCGCCGCTCGGTGACCGCCCGCACCGCCCCGTCGTCCAGCGTCACGGCGCCGCGCGGGGTGGAGGCGTGCGCCAGCCACAGCAGCCGGCCCGTGGAGCGGCGGCCGGTGGGGCGGAACCGGGTGCCGGTGACGGTCCCGGCCAGGGCGTCGGAGGCGTGCCCCGCGGACGTGAGCACCACGGGGATGCCCGCCTCGGTGGCGATCGCGGCCGCCTCCACCTTGGTGACCATGCCGCCGGTGCCCACCCCGGCCCGGCCGGCCCGGCCCAGCTCGATGCCGGCCAGGTCGGCCGGCCCGGCGACCTCCTCGATCCGGGTCGCACCGGGGCGGGACGGGTCTCCGTCGTAGAGCCCGTCCACGTCGGAGAGCAGCACCAGCAGGTCGGCCTTGACGAGGTGGGCGACGAGCGCGGCCAGCCGGTCGTTGTCGCCGAACCTGATCTCCTCGGTGGCCACCGTGTCGTTCTCGTTGACCACCGGCATCACGCCCATGGTCAGCAGCTGCTCCAGGGTGCGGTACGCGTTGCGGTAGTGGGCCCGGCGGCTGGTGTCGTCGGAGGTCAGCAGCACCTGCCCGACACGCCGTCCGTAGCGGGCGAACGACGCGGTGTAGCGGGCCAGCAGCAGCCCCTGCCCGACGCTGGCGGCGGCCTGCTGCCGCGCCAGGTCCCGGGGCCGCCTGGTGAGGCCCAGCGGGGCGAGCCCCGCCGCGATGGCACCCGAGGAGACCAGTACGATCTGCTTTCCGTCCTGTTTCACCAGCACATCGACGAGTGCGTCCACCCGGTCGGCGTCCAGACCGCCGGCCGCCGTGGTCAGCGAGGATGAGCCGATCTTGACGACGATCCTGCGGGCGTCCCTGACGTCCTGCCGTGCCGCTGTCACTGTGCTCCCTCGCCTGCCGTGCCGGCGCCGCCCCTGGGCGCGGCCCGCACGGACCTCTCGCTCGTCCCGGCCACTCTGCTCGCGCGTCAGGACCCCTGTCCGTAATCTATGCCAATGCACCGGGAGGCCGCCCGTGCATTTCCCCCCACCCCCACCTACCTCGCGACCGACGCCGTACACCCCCTGTCTCATCCCTCCGGAGCATTAGCTGTGCCTGCTGCTGGACCGACCCTTCGCCGCACCCTGCAATGGACCTCACTCGTCGCGCTCCTCGGCTGCTTCGTCGTGCAGCTCTTCGGCGCGCAGCTGCCCAGTTCGGGCCCGCTGATCGTCGCGGCGGCCGCCGGCCTGCTGCTCGACCTGGCGCTGCGGCAGTGGTTCCCCGGCCCGCTGAGCACGCTGGCCAAGCTGCACTGCGACGAGAGCGTCAGACAGCTGCTACGCGACCTGCTGACGCTGATGGCGCTGGTCCAGCTCACCGACATAGGAGGTGCGGCGCGGATACTGCTGGTCAGCGGCCTGCTGTGCTGCTACGGCGGCCACTACCTCACCCGCGCGCTCGCCGTGCTGGTGCGGCGCACCCGGACGCTGCCGGTGCTCACCCGCAACATCGACACCTCCGAGCTGAACCTGCCGGCGGCCCCGCCGGCCCTGCTGACGAAGTCGGCCCGACGGCAGCTGCTGTTCTCGGTGCCTGCGACCGCCGGCATGCTGACCACCATCGCCACCGACGACGGGGGCTGGGGCATGGCCGGCGTCGGCCTCTCGCTGGCGCTTTTCGTGGCGAGCGCCGGATACCTGGCGACCTGGCTGCTGCCCGCCAAGCGCACCCCGAGCGAACAGCGGGTCGTCGACTGGTTCGGGCGCTGGCTCGCGGACTACCGTCCTGACGTCGGCCTCTACTTCTCCGGCGGCTCCTCGACCGCGTACCAGGCCAACATGTGGCTCTCCACGCTGTCCGCGCTGGACGGCCGGCCGGTGATCGTGCTGCGCGAACGCGGCATGATGCAGCTGATCGCGGCCACCGACGTGCCGATCGTCTGCCTGCCGCGGGTGGCCCAGCTGATGATGCTGGAGAACTCCACGCTGAAGATGCTGCTGCACCCGGCGAACGCCCCCAAGACCTCCCAGGTGCTGCGCATCCCCACGCTCAAGCACGCGTTCACCAACCATGGCGAGAGCGACAAGCTGTCCAGCTGCAACCCGTACGCCAAGGTCTACGACGAGGTGTGGGTGGCCGGCCCCGCGGCCCGCCGGCGGTACGCGGAGGCCGAGGTCGGCGTGGACGACCGCGACGTGGTGGAGGTCGGCCGCCCGCAGCTGGCGCCGATCCTGCCGTACGCGGGCCCGCCGGCCGCCGAGGGCCCGATCACGGTGCTGTACGCGCCGACCTGGGAGGGCTGGACCACCGACCCGGGCAACACGTCGCTCATCCTGGCCGGCGAGAACATCGTCCGCGCGCTGCTGGCCGACCCCCGGGTCCGGCTGCACTACAAGCCGCACCCGATGACCGGCAGCGTCGACTCCCGGGCCCGCGCCGCGGACCAGCGAATCCGGGCGATGATCGCCGAGGCGAACGCCGCCGGGGCCAGCGCGGCGCACCCCGACCAGGCGGCGCGCGAGGCCGAGCTGGCCCGGCGCACCGCCGAACTGGACGCGCTGACCGCGACGGCGTTCCGGCCGAACGCGGACGAGGTGGAGCGGATGAGCGTGCAGGGCGCACCGGAGTCGGGCCGGGCGGAGGCCGTCGCGGCGGCCTCGGACGCCTGGCGGACGGCGTTCTGGGCCGCCCAGCCGCCGGCCGGCCACCTGGTGCTGACCGGGCCGCGCCCCGACATCTACACCTGCTTCAACCAGGCCGACCTGCTGGTCTCCGACGTGTCCAGCGTGGTCTCCGACTTCCTGGCCAGCGCCAAGCCGTACGCGGTGGCCAACACCAGCGGACTGACCGAGGAGGAGTTCAAGGCGGCGAACCCGACGGTCCGGGCGGCCACGATCCTCACCCCCGAGGCGGACGGCCTGACCGAGCTGCTCGCGGCGGTCGTGGACCCGGCGCTGGACGAGCTGGCCGAGGAGCGCGCGGTGCTGAAGGAGTACCTGCTCGGGCCGGCCGAGCCGCCGTCGCTGGCGCGTTTCCGCAAGGCGGCCCGCGCGCTGTGTGCGGCGGCGGACGCGCGGCGCGCCCGGCACCCGCAGCCCGGCGAGGCCGGGGAGGCCCAGTCCCCCGCGCCACGGGAGTCGACGACGGCCACGGTGGCGCGCTGAGCGCTTCCCGCGGTGTCGCGTGGGAGCCCCCGGAAGTCTGGGGCGCTCCCCCCGCGGTGCGGCGCCGGATCGGCCCCTGGCTCCCCTAGCCGGTCGCCGCCTGGCGGTTCAGCCAGGCGGCGACCGGGTCGACGACCTCGGCCAACGCCGCCTCGGTGGTGATGCCGGCCTTCTTGGGGATGACGAACGAGTGGTCCCCGTGCGGCACCTCGATCAGCTCCGTGCCGCGCGGAAACTCGGCGGGCGTGCCGAAGGTGTCCCGCCCGCCCTGCACGACCAGCACGGGCACGTCGGCCCCGCTCAGCTCGGCGACGCGGGTCTTCTCGGGCCGGCCGGGGGGATGCAGCGGGAACGACAGCGCGAGCACGGCGCGGGCGCCGAGGGTACGCGCCGTGCGGCAGGCAACGCGGGCGCCGGCGCTGCGCCCGCCGGCGATGACCGGCAGGCCGGGCCCGTCCAGCGCCGGCCACAGCGCGGTCCAGGCGGCGTCCAGGGTGCGCGGGGCGGGCGCGAGCCGCTTGCCGGCGACGCGCCAGGGCTGCTCGACCAGCGCCACGGTGACGCTCCGCTCGGGCAGCTCGGCGGCCAGCAGCACCAGATCGGCCGCCTCGACGCCGCCGCCGGCGCCATGCCCGAGGGCCAGCACGACGCGGGCGTCCCTGGCGCGATGCCAATGGATCCGGGCGTCACCCTGCGGCGTCTCCACGGTCTCGCTGCGCTCGCTCATCCCCCCAGTCTGTCCGTTCCGACGCCCCCACCCCACACCGGCTCGCCCGGCCAAGCCGGGCGCGGAGCACCCCGGGACCGGCCCAGCCCACCATCCCCGGGACGGCGCCAGCCGCGCCACGCCGAGTATCGGCCCACCGCCCGGGCGCGGGGCGCCCTGAGGCGACCGCACAGGGCAGGCCCCGCCCGCAGGTGTCAGGTGACCCAGCGCCCAGCGCGTCGGCACCAGCGAACCTGCCAGCTGCCGCGCGCCCGCCAACGCGACGCCGGCGCCCGAACACAACCCGGCCGCGCACCAGCCCACCGCCCGGGCGCGGGGCGCCCTGGGATGGCCTCAGCGCGCGCAGCAGCCCAGCCGGGCGCGGAGCCGCCCCCGGGGAGCGCGGTCACCCCACTCGACCGGACCGGTCCCGGCGTCGCCGGCGTGCGGTGGCCCAACGCCTGGCGCGGTGCGGGGTCCGCCCGGCAAGGGCTACTCGGGGTCGGCGCGTTCTGCCTCGCGGTCGCGGCGGCGTTGGACCGCGGGGCGGAGTTCGTTCAGGCGGTGGTCCTCGCCGCGGCGGCCGAGCATCTCGGCGCCGCCCACGACGGACGGCTCCCAGTCGAAGACGACCGCGTTGTCCTCGGGCCCGATGGCCACGCCGTCGCCTTCCCTGGCGCCGACCCGGAACAGCTCGTCCTCGACGCCGAGGCGGTTCAGCCGGTCGGCGAGGTAGCCGACGGCCTCCTCGTTGGAGAAGTCGGTCTGCCGCACCCAGCGCTCGGGCTTCTCGCCGCGCACCCGGTACAGCGCCTCGCCCTCGCGGCTGACCGTGAAGCCCGATTCGTTGACGGCCTGGGGGCGGATGACGACCCGGGTCGCCTCCTCGCGGGGCCGCCGCGCGCGGGCCTCCGAGACCAGCGCGCCGAGCGCGAACGAGAGCTCGCGCAGGCCCTTGCGGGAGACCGCCGACACCTCGAAGACCCGGTGGCCCTTGGCCTCCAGCTCCGGCCGGACCAGGTCGGCGAGCTCCTGGCCCTCGGGGATGTCCGTCTTGTTGAGCACGACCAGCCGCGGCCGGTCCGCGAGCCCGCCGTACTGCGCCAGCTCGGCCTCGATGACCTCCAGGTCGGTCAGCGGGTCCCGGTCCGACTCCAGGGTCGCGCAGTCCAGCACGTGCACCAGGACCTCGCAGCGCTCGACGTGCCGCAGGAACTCCAGGCCCAGGCCCTTGCCCTGGCTGGCGCCGGGGATGAGTCCCGGCACGTCCGCGACGGTGAAGACCGTGGTGCCCGCGGTGACGACGCCGAGGTTCGGCACCAGCGTGGTGAAGGGGTAGTCGGCGATCTTCGGGCGGGCCGCCGACAGCACCGAGATCAGCGACGACTTGCCGGCGCTCGGATAGCCGACGAGCGCGACGTCGGCCACGCTCTTCAGCTCCAGCACCAGCTCCCGGCCGGTGCCCGGCACGCCGAGCAGCGCGAAGCCCGGCGCCTTGCGGCGCGGCGACGCGAGGGCGGCGTTGCCGAGGCCGCCGCGGCCGCCCTGGCCGGCGACGAACGTGGTGCCCTCGCCGACGAGGTCGGCCAGCACGTTGCCCCGGCGGTCGAGCACCACCGTGCCGTCGGGGACCGGCAGGACCAGGTCCTGGCCGTCCGCGCCGGTGCGATGGCCGCCGGCGCCGGGCCGGCCGTTGGTGGCCTTGCGGTACGGCCGGTGGTGGTAGTCGAGCAGCGTGGTGACGTCCAGGTCGACGACCAGGACCACGTCCCCGCCGCGCCCGCCGTCACCGCCGTCCGGCCCGCCCAGCGGCTTGAACTTCTCGCGGTGCACGGAGGCGCAGCCGTGGCCTCCGTTGCCCGCGACGACGTGCAGTTCGACGCGGTCCACGAAGGTGGTCATGGATGCACCTCCCAGTGCGGTTCGTGCGGATGCCGCCGTGCGGCAACGCCGAGGGCGGACCGGCCTCCCACCGGGAGGCGGCCCGCCCTGGGACGTGAGCTGGTGGGTGTTACTCGGCGACCGGGACCACGTTGACGACCTTGCGGTCGCGGGACCGGCCGAACTGCACGGTGCCGGCGCGCAGCGCGAACAGCGTGTCGTCGCCGCCACGGCCCACGCCGTTGCCCGGGTGGAAGTGCGTGCCGCGCTGGCGGACCAGGATCTCGCCCGCGTTCACCAGCTGGCCGCCGAAGCGCTTGACGCCCAGGTACTGGGGGTTGGAGTCGCGGCCGTTCCGAGTGGACGAGGCGCCCTTCTTGTGTGCCATCTCGCTTGTGTCCTTACTTCGCGGCCGGGGCGGGGATCTCGGTGATCTTCAGCTGGGTGTGCAGCTGACGGTGACCCATCCGCCGGCGGTAACCGGTCTTGTTCTTGAACTTCTGGATCCGGATCTTCTCGCCCTTGTGGTGGTCGAGGACCTCGGCCTGGACCTTCACGCCGGCCAGCACCCAGGGGTCGCTGGTGACGGTGTCGCCGTCCACCACGAGCAGGGTGGAGAGCTCGACGGAGTCGCCGATCTCCTTGCTGGCCATCCGGTCAACCTCGATGACGTCCCCGACAGCCACCTTCTGCTGCCGGCCGCCGGTGCGCACGATCGCGTACACGCGCCAACTCTCTCTCGCTCGTCGTGGAATCCCTGATGCCAGCCAGCCAGGCGCCCTCGACCCACGCGGGGTCCTGGGGGTGGGCTCGGCCTCTCCCGCGGCGCGGACTGACGCCCGGTCGGTGCGGGAGGCGGATGCTCAGGAACCTGGCGCGTCTGGCGACACGCCGATCACCCAGAATACGGAGGCGCCGAGAAGCTGGTCAAATTCGCCGACCGGCCTCCCGGCGCCTCCCTGGTGCGCGTTCGTCCCGTCAGTCCTCGGTGGACGCCGAGACCGAGGGCTGCTGCTGCTGCTCCGCCGCGGCCGTGGCCTGCGCCGCGGTCTTCTTCGCGGTCTTCTTGGTCGCCGCCTTCTTGGTCGCCTTCTTCGCGGCGGCCTTCTTCGCCGGCGACTTCTTGGCGGCCTTCGCCGTCTTCGCCGCCTTGGCGGTCTTGGCCGCCTTCTTCGCGGTCTTCCTGGCGGTGCCAGGGGCGACGACGGTCACCGACGCCTCCTCCGCGCCCTCCGGGGAGCCCGCGGGCGCGGACACCCGGCGGCGGCGCGGCCCCTCCGGCTCGGCGCCCGGCTCGCCCGCCGTGGGCTCGGGCCCGGCCTCGGCCGGCTCCGGCTGCCCCTCGGGGGTCTCGCCGGCGGCGATCACCAGCACGCCGGCCTCCTCCGTGCTCTTCGGCGAGCCGGCGGGAACGCTGACCTTACGGCTGCCCCGCCGCCGGGCCGGCGGCGCGGCCGGGGCCTCCTCGGCGGCCACGTCGCGCTGCTCCTCGGCGACGGCCTCCGCCCGGGTCTCGGCCTGGGCCGCCGCGGGGGTCTCGGCGGGGGCCTCGGCCGCGGGCCGGGACACGGTGTCCGCCTCCGGCGGCGCCGACTCGGCGGCCGGCGTCACCACCGTCACCGCCTCCTCGGCCGCCTTGGGCGGGCCCGCCGGAACGCTGACCTTGCGGGCGACCCGGCGCCTGCGGCGCCGCTCGCCTGGCTGCGCCTCCGGCTCCGCGACCGGCTCGACCGTCTCCGCGGGCTCGACGACCGCGGTCTCCTCGGCCGGCTCGGGGAGCCGTTCGGGCACCGTCGTCTCGACCGGCTCGGGCTCCTGGGCGACGGTCTCCTCCCGCTGCTCCGCGGCAGGCGCCGCGGCCGCGGCGGCCTTCGCCTTCTTCCGGGACCGCTTGCCGCCACCGCCGCCGTGCACGTGCGGCTGCTCCATGTGCACGATGACGCCGCGCCCGTTGCAGTGCGCGCAGGACTCGGAGAACGACTCCAGCAGCCCCTGCCCGACCCGCTTCCTGGTCATCTGCACCAGGCCCAGCGAGGTGACCTCGGCGACCTGGTGCTTGGTGCGGTCCCGGCCCAGGCACTCCAGCAGCCGCCGGAGCACCAGCTCCCGGTTGGACTCCAGCACCATGTCGATGAAGTCGATCACGATGATGCCGCCGAGGTCGCGCAGCCGCAGTTGGCGCACGATCTCCTCGGCCGCCTCCAGGTTGTTCCTGGTGACCGTCTCCTCCAGGTTGCCGCCCTGCCCGGTGAAGCGGCCGGTGTTCACGTCGATGACGACCATCGCCTCGGTGCGGTCGATCACCAGCGAGCCTCCGCTGGGCAGCCACACCTTCCGGTCCAGGGCCTTCATCAGCTGCTCGTCGATCCGGTAGGTGGCGAAGACGTCCACCTCCGAGTTCCACTTCTGGAGCCGCTCCGCCAGGTCGGGCGCCACGTGTGCGACGTAGCCGTGGATCGTCTCCCATGCCTCATCGCCGGAGACGATGACCTTGGAGAAGTCCTCGTTGAAGATGTCCCTGACCACCCGGACGGTCATGTCGGGCTCGCTGTAGAGCAGCGACGGCGCGTTGCCCTTCTTGGCCTTGCGCTGGATGTCCGCCCACTGCGCCTGGAGCCGCTCGACGTCCCGGGTCAGCTCCTCCTCGCTGGCGCCCTCGGCCGCGGTGCGCACGATGACGCCCGCGTCGTCGGGAACGATCTGCTTGAGGATCTGCTTCAGCCGGGTCCGCTCGGTGTCCGGCAGCTTGCGGCTGATGCCGGTCATCGAACCCTCGGGCACGTACACCAGGTAGCGTCCCGGCAGCGAGATCTGGCTGGTCAGCCGGGCGCCCTTGTGGCCCATCGGGTCCTTGGTGACCTGCACCAGGACCGGCTGCCCGGACTTCAGCGCGGTCTCGATCCGGCGCGGGCCGCTGCCGAGGCCCAGCGCCTCGAAGTTGACCTCGCCGGCGTAGAGCACCGCGTTGCGGCCCTTGCCGATGTCGACGAACGCCGCCTCCATCGAGGGCAGCACGTTCTGCACCTTGCCGAGGTAGACGTTGCCGACGTACGAGGTGGCCTGCTCGCGGTTGACGAAGTGCTCGACGAGGACGCCGTCCTCCAGCACCGCGATCTGGGTGCGCTCGCCGTGCTGCCGCACCACCATGACCCGTTCGACGGACTCGCGGCGGGCCAGGAACTCGGCCTCGGTGATGATCGGCACCCGGCGGCGGCCCTGTTCCCGGCCCTCCCGGCGGCGCTGCTTCTTGGCCTCGAGGCGGGTGGAGCCCTTGATGGACTGCACGCCGTCCGAGGACTCCGACTCGTCCTTCCTGCGGCGCGGCTCGCGCACCTTGACGACGGTGCGCTCCGGGTCGTCGGAGGTGCCGCCGCCCGACTCGCCGGAATCGCCGCTGCGGCGCCGCCGGCGCCGGCGGCGCCGGGAGGACCCGGAGCCGCCCTCGCCCTCGGCGGAGTTCTCCTGGCCGGAGTCCGCCTCCTCCGCCTCGGTGTCCTCGCCCGCGTCCGCGTCGCGGTCGTCGGCGTCGTCCTTCCGCTCGGACCGCGCTCCGGAGGAGCCGGCGGCCTCGGCCGCCCGCTCGGCGGTCTCACCGCGCCGGCGGCGGCGACCGCCGCGGCGCCGGCGGCGGGTGGGGCGCTCGGACTGCTGCTCGTCGTCCGCGTCGGCGGAGTCCTCGGCCTCGTCGAGGTCCTCCGCCTCGTCGGCGGTCTCCTCGGTGACGTCGTCCTCGTCGGTCTCGACGTCCTCGTCCTCGTCCTCGACGACGGCGTGCTCGGCCGCCGCGGCGGCGGCGCGCTCCGGGGTCTGGAACATCGGGGCCTGGAACACGGGCGCCTGGAACACGACGGTCGGCGCGGCGGGCACGGCGGCCAGCGCGGGCGCCTTGCCGGCGGCCCCGGCGTCCGCCGCGTCCTGCTCGTCGGCGTCCGGCGAGGCGACGGGCTCGGCGGGCTCGGCGGGCTCCGTCGCCGGCTCGGAGGTGGCCTGCGGGGTGCCCTCGGGAGTGACCGCAGCGCGGGTGGCCCGCCGCCGGCCGCGGGTCCGCGGCTTGGCCTCGGGCTCCTCGTCGGCGGGCGCCTGGCCGGCAGGCTCGGCGCTCGGCGCGGGCTGCTCGTCGGCGTCCGCGGAGGCGGCGGTCTCGTCGGGGCCGGCCGCCGCGCGGGTGGCACGGCGCCGGGTGCGGGTCCGGGGCTTCGTCTCCGGGGCCTCCGCCGCCTCGGGCGCGGACGCCTCGGCAGCGGTCACGGGGCCGGCCTCGTCACCGGCCGACGCGGACCCCTCGGCAGCGGGTTCGGGAGCCGCCGGGGTCTCGGCGGCCGGGGGCGTCTCGGGGGCGGCCGCGGCGCGGGTGGCACGGCGCCGGGTGCGGGTCCGGGGCTTGGCCTCCGGGGCCTCCGCCGCCTCGGGCGCGGTCCTGTCCTCGGCCGCCGCGGATCCCTCGGCGGCCGGTTCGGGAGCCGCCGGGGTCTCGGGTGCCCCCGCGTCACCGACCGTCACCGAGGGCTCGGGCGCGGGAGGGGTGGCGGCGGCGCGGGTGGCACGGCGCCGGGTGCGGGTCGGGGGTTCCGGTGTCGACTCGGCCGGCTCGGCCGGCTCGGTGGACTCCTGGCGGGCCGCGGGCACCGCCGCGGTCCCGGCCTCGGCGGTCTCCGTCGCCGCCGCGGAGGATGTGACGCGCGTGGCGCGACGCCGGCCGCGCGCCGGGGCGGCCGGCGGCTCGACCGCGGGCTCCGCGCCGAGGTCGCTCGTGGTGCTCTCGATGGGGTCGGTGGTGTCGCTGGTGGTCTCCGCGCCGGCCGTGGTGGCCGGCGGGCCCGCCGGGCTGCTCGCCACGCGACGGCGGCGGCGGGGCGGCAGGGTGTCGCTCGGTGTGGTGTTGTTGTCGCCGTCCACGTCCGTGGACTGGTTGGGCTCGTGCATGCGGGCGGTTCTCCCGTCACGCCCCCGGGCGCCACGCCTCAGGGGGCGGGCGCCGCTCGGGAGCTGTCGTGTCGCTCACCGGTTCCGGTCCGTCATGGCCCGGCTACGGCGAAAGTCTTCTGGTCGGTGCGTCCGCCGGAAGTGCTGGGCCCGAGTGGCTCTCTGGCACCAGGCGCCTCGGCGGCGCAGCAACGGCATCGCTAGACGGCGATCTCCGGCGCCGCCGCGGTCCGCTGGGCAGCGTCGCGGTCGGGCGCGAACGGATCGGTCACCGTGCCGGTCTCCTCATCGAGCGGCCCCTGCGCCAGCCTGGTCACCGCTGCGGGGACCGGCGGCGCCAGGTCGGCCGTAGCGCGGAGACCAGACAGGACGTCGTCGGGTCGCACGGCAGGTGTGAGATGCCGTACTACCAGGCGCAGTATCGCACAAGGGCGCGCCCCGGGCCCATCGGACCCGCCCGTCGTGACCGTCAGTGACACCACGGCGGCCCGAGCGTCGAAGGTGCGCATGCCCTTCTTCGTCTGCCGTCGCACCTCCACGACGTCGGCGGCGAGGAAGGCGCGGACCGCGCGCTCCGCCTCCTCCGGCGCGACGCCGTCGAGCCGCAGCTCCCAGGCGGAGGCCACGAGCAGCTCGGCGAAGTCGGGGACCTCGACGGGCACGGCGTCGACGATGTCGAGGCCGTCCGGCATCGACGCGTCCAGCCGGGCCCGCAGCGTCTCCGGGTCCTGCGGCGTGGTCAGGGCGATCTCCAGGTACTCGGCCTCGCTGGCGGTACCGGTGGGTGCCGCGTTGGCGTACGAGACCTTGGGGTGTGGGGTGAACCCCGCGGAGTACGCCATGGGCACCCCTGCCCGGCGCAGCGCCCGCTCGAACGCGCGCTGGAAGTCACGGTGGCTGGTGAACCGCAGGCGGCCACGCTTGGTGTAGCGCAGTCGGATGCGCTGCACCGCTGGCGCGGGCGGCGGCCCCGCGGGCTGTCGCTTCCCCAGTGTTCTCGTCCCTCGTGCGTACCAGTGGCCCGGCATGCGGGCCGTTGCTTGTCTTCCAGACTACGTGCCCCGGGTGTCGATCCAGTAGCGCAGCTTCTCGCCCCTGCGGTCCTCGTAGACCCCGCCGCCCGCCTCGATCACCTTCCGGGAGGCCACGTTGTCGTGGTCGCAGGTCACCAGGACCCGGTCGAGGCCCAGGTCACGGGCGACCGGGAGGGAGGCGCGCAGCATGGCGGTGGCGTGACCGCGACGGCGGGCGGAGGGGCGCACGTCGTATCCGATGAGGCCGCCCCAGTCCAGCAGCCGGGGGGTCAGGCGGTGCCGGATGGTCAGCCGGCCGAGGAAGATCTCCCGCCGTTCGCCCGCGACGTACCACAGGGTGGTGGTCGGCACGTGGCCGGCGGGACGCTCGGTCTCGTCGCGGGCCAGCGCGTGGGTGCGCTCGACGTACTCGGCGAAGACCGGGAGGGCCTCCCAGCGGGGGTGGTAGCGGAGGATGTCGGCGCCCAGCGTCGAATCGTCCCCGAGCCCGCCGCGTCCCTCCGCCTCGTATTCCCTGACCGCTTCCAGGAAGGAGGCGTGGACGCTGGTGGTGGGCGGTATCAGGTCGGGCACCGCTTCATCCTCGGACGCGGAGGCCGCGACGGCAACCCGGTTCCCAGCGGTCAGACGATCGTTCCCGGTTCGGCGAGCCAGCGGGTCTTGAGGTCGGCGTACCGCGCGATCGTTTCGAAGTCGCGATCGTAGTGGAGGATCGTGAGGCGGTGATGCTGTGCCGTCACCGCGACGAGCAAGTCAACCACCCCGGCCGAGCGCAGGCAGCCGCCGTGCGCGAGCCTCTCCTGCAGGTCGTGCACCCGTCTCCAGGCATCGTCCGGAACCAGCCGCCACGTGTACATCTGGTCGAGCCCGTCTGACATCTCCTTGTACTGCGCGGCGGAGCGGGCGGAGTAGAGCAGCTCGGACTTGGTGGGGTCGCAGATCGAGATTCGCCCCTCCTCGGCGAGGTCTCCCCATCCGGTCTGGTTCTCAGCGACCCGGGGGAACCGGGAACAGGCCGAGGTGTCGATCAGGAAACAGTCGCGTCCTCCACCGCCCATGCGCCGCGCACCTCCCTCTTGAATCCCGGCTCCCTCGCCTTGTCGAAGGCTCCTTGTCTGTCGAGCTCGATCAGCGCCTCCAGTGCCTTTCGTCGGCGTGCGCGGGCCGCGACGGCCGCGAGCGCCGCGTTGACCGTGTCCTTCTTGGTCTTGGTGCCCAGGACTTCCGCGGCGAGTGCCAGCTCTTCGTCATCGATGTCGATCACGGTCTTGGCCATGCGGGACCTCCTGGTGGGTGGGGAACATGTCCACAAGGATATAGCTGAACCGACCATGCAGAAACATTCCTGCGCATCACCCGATCGTGCGATTACTTGATCACCGTCAGCGGAAGGAGCTTCTTCCCGGTCGGGCCGATCTGGATGGTGGTGTCCATCTGCGGGCAGACGCCGCAGTCGAAGCAGGGGGTCCAGCGGCAGTCCTCGACCTCGGTCTCGTCGAGCGAGTCCTGCCAGTCCTCCCACAGCCAGTCCTTGTCGAGGCCCGAGTCGAGATGGTCCCAGGGGAGCACCTCCTCGGGCTCGCGCTCGCGCGTGGTATACCAATCGACATCCACGTCATATACAGCGAGGGCGCTCTCCGAGCAATCCATCCACACCTTGTACGAGAAATACTCGCGCCAGCCGTCGAATCGCCCGCCCGCCTCGTACACCGCCCGGATCGCCGCGCCCACCCGGCGGTCGCCCCGGGACAGCAGGCCCTCGACGATGCCGGGCTTGCCGTCGTGGTACCGGAAGCCGATGGACCGGCCGTACCGCTTGTCCGCGCGGATGGCGTCGCGCAGCTTCTCCAGCCGGGCGTCGGTCTCCTCCGCCGACAGCTGCGGCGCCCACTGGAACGGCGTGTGGGGTTTGGGCACGAAGCCGCCGATCGAGACCGTGCAGCGGATGTCGTTGGAGCCCGACACCTCGCGGCCCTTGGCGATGACCTTCGTCGCCAGCTCGGCGATCTGCAGCACGTCCTCGTCGGTCTCGGTGGGCAGGCCGCACATGAAGTACAGCTTCACCTGGCGCCAGCCGTTCCCGTAGGCGGTGGCGACGGTGCGGATCAGGTCCTCCTCCGAGACCATCTTGTTGATCACCCGGCGGATCCGCTCGCTGCCGCCCTCGGGCGCGAAGGTGAGGCCCGAACGGCGGCCGTTGCGGGTCAGCTCGTTCGCCAGGTCGATGTTGAAGGCGTCGACCCGGGTGGACGGCAGCGACAGGCCGATCTTCTCCTCCTCGTACCGGTCCGCCAGGCCCCTGGTGATGTCGGCGATCTCGCTGTGGTCGGCCGAGGACAGCGACAGCAGGCCGACCTCCTCGAAGCCGGTGGCCCGCAGGCCCCGGTCGACCATCTCGCCGATGCCGGTGATGGACCGCTCCCGGACCGGCCGGGTGATCATGCCGGCCTGGCAGAACCGGCAGCCGCGGGTGCAGCCGCGGAAGATCTCCACCGACATCCGCTCGTGCACGCTCTCGGCCAGCGGCACCAGCGGCTGCTTGGGGTAGGGCCACTCGTCGAGGTCCATCACGGTGTGCTTGGAGACCCGCCACGGCACGCCGGACCGGTTCGGCACCACCCGGGAGATCCGGCCGTCCGGCAGGTACTCGACGTCGTAGAAGCCGGGCACGTACACCCCGCCCGTCCTGGCCAGGCGGAGCAGCAGCTCCTCCCGGCCGCCCGGGCGGCCCTCGCGCTTCCAGGCCCGGATCAGCTCGGTGATCTCCAGCACCGCCTGCTCGCCGTCACCGATCACCGCGCAGTCGACGAAGTCCGCGATGGGCTCCGGGTTGAACGCGGCGTGACCGCCGGCGATGACCAGCGGGTGCTCCTCGGTCCGGTCCGCGGCCAGCAGCGGGATCCCGGACAGGTCGAGCGCGGCGAGCAGGTTGGTGTACCCCAGCTCCGTGGCGAAGGAGACGCCGAGCACGTCGAACGCGGCGACCGGGCGGTGCGCGTCCACCGTGAACTGCGGGACGCCGTGCTCCCGCATCAGCCGCTCCAGGTCGGGCCAGACGCTGTAGGTGCGCTCGGCCAGCACGCCCTCGCGCTCGTTGAGCACCTCGTAGAGGATCATGACGCCCTGGTTCGGCAGCCCCACCTCGTAGGCGTCGGGGTACATCAGCGCCCAGCGGACGTCGCACGAGTCCCAGTCCTTGACGGTGGAGTTCAGCTCGCCGCCGACGTACTGGATCGGCTTCTGGACGTGCGGGAGGAGGGCCTCCAGGCGCGGGAAGACCGACTCGACAGGCATGAGGGTGTCTTTCGGTGAGGCTGGGGGAACGGTGACCCACCAGCGTACTGCCTCGTCACGAGCGCAGCTTCCGCAGCTTCCGCCGGGCCGCGGCGGCCAACTCCGCCTCGCGTTCGTACAGCACGCCGTAGCTGAAGGTCGGCTCCCCGGCCTGCTGGGCCTGGTCGGCCAGGCGGAGCAGCTCCGCGCGGGCCAGCACGCTGTCCTGGTGCTCGCCGAGGGCCTGTTGCACTCCCTTGAACCGCTTGCGCTTCTTCTCGGCGGACGAGCCGAGGACGGGCAGGGCCGCCTCGGCGGCGTACCGGGCGCGTTTGGCGGCCTTCCGCGCCTCGTGCAGGGCGACGTCCCGCTCGGTCCCGGCCGGCGCCGTCTCCGCCGTCCGCAGGCGGGCGCGGAGGCGGTCCCGGTCGCGGCGCACGACGTCCGCGAGCACCTCGCGCGCCGGCGACGTCGCGGCCCCGCGCAGCGGCGGCGCGGCCAGCAGCCCGTCCAGGGTGTCGAGCAAATCCAGATAGCGCGGGCCGTCGAGGGTGGCGAGCACCCGCTCCCTGATCTCGGCGCGGCGGGTGCGGGTGTCGGCGCTCAGCCGCTGGTCCAGCGGGCCGAGTCGGAGCCGCGGCGGCAGCTCGGCGAGCCGCGCGGAGAGCCGCTCCGCCATCACCTCGCGGTCCCGTTCGAGCCCGAGCTCGGCGGCCAGCCAACGCAGTTCGTTCCGCACCGGGTCGGTGGCGCCGCGGTCGAGCACCGGCCGGAACGTGCGCAGCGCGCTGCGCAGCCGGCGGGTGGCCACCCGCATCTGGTGCACCGCGTCGGGCAGATCGCGGCGGACGGCCGGGTCGAGGTCGACGAGCGCGCGCACCTGGCGGCGGGCGTAGGCGAGCACGTAGGACCCGGCGGCGTCGTCGTCGGCCGGCGGCGCGGCGGGGCCGGCCTCCGGCGGCCGGGCGCCCGTCTCGGCGAGGGCGCGGTGCAGCTTGGACCGCGCGGCGGAACGGGTCAGGCCGGCGGCGGCGAGCCGCTCCTCGACGGCGTCCAGCAGGGCCGGATCGGCCCCCTCCGCCAGCTCGACCTCCACCTCGCTCCAGCGCGCGGTGTGCTCGCCCCGCTCGGCGGTGACCTGGTCGAGCACCAGCTCGGCCAGCTCGGTGCCGTCCGCGTTCGACAGGGCGCGCCGGTCCCGCCGGGTGCGCAGCGTCACCAGGGGCAGCAGCTCGGCGCGCCGGACGCGGGAGCGCACCAGGGCGACCAGCGCCTCCGGTGGGCGGTCGGCGAGCGGCGCCTGGATCTCCTCCCTGGTGTCCGGGCCGACCGGCAGCTTCAGATGCCAGCCGGCGTCGTGCCCGCCGGTGCGCCGGCGGAGGGTGATGCCCTGGGCGGCCAGCCGCTCGTCCCTGGTGTCGTAGTACTCGGCGGTCAGCGAGACGACGCCGTCACCCGCCACCGCCGCGATGGCGCCGACGCCGACGAGCGGTCCGGCCAGCTGGTCCGGACTCGTGTCGTCGACGCCGTCGTACTTCCGCTCGGTCTCCGTGGTGTTCCGCGTCTTCGTGGTGGCGCCCATGATGGCCTCCGTCGCCGACGCCCCGGGCGTCGGCTCACGCGTGGGATGTGGGTCTCCTCTTCACGTACCCGACATTCCAAGAGTACTCAGGCGGAAATCGGTCGTTTCATCCGAACCGACTGCAGCAGGCCTATCGCGATCCAGGACGCGAACATCGAGGTGCCGCCGTAGGAGAGGAACGGCAGCGGGACGCCGGCCACCGGCATGATGCCGAGGGCCATGCCGATGTTCTCGAAGCACTGGAAGGCGAACCAGGCGACGATGCCCGCGGCGATGATGGTGCTGTAGAGGTCGCTCGCGCCGCGGGCGATCCGCAGGGCGCGCCAGAGCACGATGCCGATCAACAGGATTATCCCGCCGGCCCCGACGAAGCCGAGCTCCTCGCCGGCCACCGTGAAGATGAAGTCCGTCTGCTGTTCGGGGACGAACTGTCCGGTGGTCTGGGTGCCCTGGAACAGGCCCTTGCCGAACAGGCCGCCGGAGCCGATGGCGATCCTGGCCTGGTTGGTGTTGTAGCCGGCGCCCGCCGGGTCCAGCGACGGGTTGACGAAGGCGCCGAACCGGTCGAGCTGGTACTCGTCGAGGATGCCGAGCGCCCAGACCAGCACCGCGCCGGCGGCGCCGGCCACGATGAGCCCGATGGACCAGCCCAGGGCGGCGCCCGAGGCCAGCAGCACGCCGAGGATGACGACGCTGAGCACCATGGCCATGCCCATGTCGTCTATGACGACGATGGCCACCGGCGCGGCGGCCAGGGCCAGCGCCTGCATCACGGCCCGGGGGCCCGGGTAGTCGCGGTCGCCGGCGTCCACCTGGGCGGCGAGGATCACCGCCATGCCGAGGGTGATCGCCACCTTGGCGAACTCGCCGGGCTGCAGCGTGTAGCCGCCGATGGCCAACCAGGCGCGCTGGCCGTTGATCTCGGTGCCCAGCGGGCTGAACACCAGCAGCATCGCGATCAGCGAGAAGGCGTAGTAGAACGGCACGGCGCTGCGCAGCCGGTGGTGGCCCAGCCACATCACGCCGACCGCCATGGCGACCCCGACGGCCAGGTTGATGCCCTGCCTGATCAGGAAGAACTGCGGGTCGCCGTTGTTGATGTCGGTGCGGTTCCGGGTGGCCGACCACACCAGCAGGCAGCCGAGCGCGGACAGCGCGGCGGCGGCCAGCAGCAGGATCCAGTCCACCCGGCGGGCCAGCGAGTCGCGGGCCATCAGCCGGCGCCAGGCGCTGCGCTGCGGTGCCTGGCGCCGGTCGAGGGTCAGGGTGTGGACGCTCAACGGGCCCTCCGGCGGCTTATCGCGCCGCCACCGGTCGACCGCGGGCGCGTCACTGCGTCCCCGAGGTGCGGGAGACGTCGAAGTCCGGGTCCCGGTCCGCGACGATGCTGCCGTTCTCGTCGATCTCCGGCAGCTCCCGGTCGGGGTCGGGGATCAGCGCGACGTCCTCGTTGATCGAGCCGTCCTCGCCGACGCCGTAGATGGCCTCGTAGATGTTGCGGACGAACGGGCCCGAGGCGCCGGAGCCGGTGCCGGCCTGGGAGATGGTCATCACGATGGTGTAGTCGTCGGTGTAGGTGGCCAGCCAGGAGTCGGTCTGCTGGTCGCCGTAGCCCTCGGCGGTGCCGGTCTTGGCGTGCAGCGGGATCTCGTCCTGCGGCCAGCCGCCGAACCGCCAGGCCGCGCTGCCCGTGGTGACCACGCTCTCGGTGGCGTCCTGGAGGTCGGCGATGGTGGCGTCGTTGGCCGGCAGCTGGCCGGCGACGGTGGGCTCGATCTCCTCGACGTGCCGGCCGTCGGGGCTGACCACGGCCATGCCGACCGAGGGCTCGTACAGGGTGCCACCGTTGCTTATGGCGGCGTAGATGCTGGCCAGCTGGATGGGGGTGACCAGCACGTCGCCCTGGCCGATGGAGAAGTTGAGCATGTCACCGGCGCGCATGTTCATGCCCTCGGTGCAGTTCTCGCGAGCGACCTGGGCCTCGTAGTCGTCCCGGTCGGACTCGGCGAGCTCGCACCAGGTCTCCTCGTTGGCCTCCCAGTAGTCGTGCTTCCACTCGCGGTCGGGGACCCGGCCGGCCGCCTCGTCGGGCAGGTCGATGCCGGTGGGCGAGCCGAGACCGAAGTCGTGGGCGGTGTTGAACAGCCAGTCGTCGGGGTTCTCGACGGGGTCGGTGCCGCCGTCGTCCTGCCACATCTGGTGGGCGAGGCCGAAGAACACGGTGTTGCAGGAGACCTCGATGGCCTGGCCCAGGGAGATCGGGCCGTACGCCGAGGACTCGAAGTTGTCGAAGCTCTGGCCGCCGATGTTGTACGACGAGGAGCAGTTGTAGCTGCCGTCCCAGTCGAAGCCGGCGTTGACCGCGGCGGTGGAGGAGATGACCTTGAACGTCGATCCGGGCGGGCCCTGGCCCTGGATCGCCCGGTTCAGCAGCGGGTTGTTGGCGTCCTCGTCGGTCAGCCCGGCGTACTCGCTGCTGGAGATGCCGCCGACCCAGACGTTCGGGTCGTAGTCGGGGGCGGAGGCCATGGCGACGACCTGGCCGGTGTCGTTGTCGAGCACCACGGCGGCGCCTGAGTCGGCCTCGTAGTCCCGGCCGGTGACCGGGTCCGGAGTGCCCCTGGCCGTCTCGATGGCCGCGAGCAGCTCCTGTTCGACGACGGCCTGCACCCGGGAGTCGATGCTGGTGATGACGTTCGACCCGGCCTCCGCCGCCTCGCTCTGCGACTCGTCCAGCACCCGGCCGAACTTGTCCACCTCGTACTCGGTGACGCCCGCCTGGCCGCGCAGATAGCCGTCGTAGGTGCTCTCCAGGCCCGAGCGGCCGATCTGGTCGGAGCGCAGCAGCGGATTGTCGGTGTCCTCGGAGTCCGCCACCTCCTGGTCGGTGACCGGGCCGAGGTAGCCCAGCACCTGGGCGGTGTTCGCGCCGTACGGGGAGGGGTAGCGGCGCACCGCGGTCGGCTCGGCGGTGATGCCGGGGAAGTCCTCGGCGCGCTCCCGGATCTGCAGCGCCTGCTGCGTGGTGGCCTCGTCGGTGATCGGGATCGGCTGGTACGGCGAACCGTTCCAGCAGGGCTGCGGGGTCTCGGCGTCGCACAGCCGCACCTGGTTGGTGACGTCCTCGACCCGCATGCCGAGCAGCTCGGCGAGGTCGGCGAGCACCGCCTCGCCGTCGTCGGACTGGCGGAGCAGCTCGGTGCGGTCGGCGGAGACCACGAGGCGGGTCTCGTTGTCGGCGATCGGCACGCCGTTGGCGTCCAGGATGGCGCCGCGCACGGCGGGCTGCACGACTTGCTGCACGTGGTTGCCCGCGGCCGCCTCGGCGAACTCGTCACCCTGTCTGATCTGCAGGTACCACAGCCGCCCGCCGAGGGTGAGGAGCAGTGAGAAGACCAGTATCTGGATGACGATGAGTCGGATGGTGATCCGGGACGTTCGGCCGGTCTCCGGAATGTTCGTCACAGGCGCTTGACCCCCTTGATGCGTCCGACCCGGCCGCGGGCCGACCGGCTGAGCAGTGAGCCCCGCGAACCCCCGGCGCGGCCGTAGCGGCTGCGGCGGGGCGCGCGGGTCCGGAGCCCGGAGCCGCCGCCGAGCCAGGCGACGGCGGTGTCGCCGCCGGCCGCGGATCCCGAGCCGCCCTCCCCCGCCAGCGGATCCGTCTCCAGCTTGCGCGCCAGGCCCATCACCAACGGCACGGTGAACGGGGCGAGGAGCAGGTCGTAGATGGTGGCCGTGAGCAGCAGGCTGGTGAGGCCCACGTCCCGCGCGGCGGTGTCGCCGACCAGCGAACCGACGCCGGCGTAGAGCAGGGTGGAGCTCGCGGCGCCGGCGGCCACCACGAGCATCGGCACGGTGGCCGAACGGTGCTGCCCGGTCTCCGGCTTGGTCAGCCCCGCCGCGTACCCGATGACGCAGAGCACCAGCGCGTACCGGCCGACGGCGTGGTCGGCGGGCGGCGCGAGGTCGGCGACCAGGCCGGCGAAGAAGCCGGTCAGGGCGCCGCCGACGTGGCCGTAGACGAGGGCCAGGGCGAGCACGGTGAGCAGCAGCAGGTCGGGGACGGCGCCCGGCAGCTGCAGCCGGGCGAGCACGGTGACCTGGATGACCAGCGCCACCACCACGAGCAGGGCGGCGAGCACGGTGCGGGACAGGCGCATCGGTCAGCTCCTGGCGGGGTCGGTTCGGGCGTGGGCGGCGGCGTGCTCCTCGGGTTGTCGCGCGTACCCGGCCGGATCGGCCGCGGTCGGGTCCTCCTCGGGTTCGACGGAGTCGCCCTCGGTCTCGTTCCCGCTGTCCGTCCCGTCGGTGGACGCCTCGCCGTCCCGGGTCTCGCCGTCCTCGCCCGACTCGCCGCCGGCACCCGACTCGTCGCCCTCGCCGGCGGAGCCGCCGGACTCGTCGGTCTCCTCGGGGCGGGGCGGCAGCAGGGTGTCGCGCGGGTCGCTCCGGGGCGGCTCGACCACGACGCCGACGATGTCGAGCTGGGTGAACGCCACGTACGGGCGGACCTGCACGGTGCGGGTCAGGTCGCCGGCGCTGCGGTCGACGCTCACCACCTCGCCGACCGGGACGCCCGGCACGAACGGCTCGTTGTCCTCCGAGCCGAAGGTGACCATGCGGTCGCCCTCGTGCACGTCGGCCTGGTGGTTGAGCAGCTGGACGTCCAGCTCGTTGTCCCCGCGGCCGGTGGCGAAGCCGATCTCCTCGCTGCCCTCCAGGCGCGTGCCGACGGTGAAGCTGGGGTCGTTGGCCAGCAGCACGGTGGCGGTGCCGGGGCCGACCGTGGTGACCCGGCCGACGAGACCGTCGCCGTTGAGGACCGTCATGTCCTGGGTGATGCCGTCGTCCCGGCCGACGTCGATGGTGACCGTCCAGGAGAAGCCCTGGGCGGCGCCGATGGCGATCACCTGGGCCCCGACGATGCCGTACTGGCCGGCGCCGGCGGTGCCCAGCAGCTCCTCGACCTGCTCCATCCGGGACTCGCGGTGCTCCTGGCTGCCCAACTCCTGGCGCAGCTCGGCGTTCTCCTCCTCCAGCTGGCTGATGCGGTCGTGCCGCTCGCCGGAGTCGCGGACGGCGGCGATGGCGTTGGCCACCGGGTCGACGCCCGCGGCGACGCCCTCCTCGACCGGGCCGAAGACGGCCGCGGCCACCTCCCGGGGGCCGTCCAGCGGGGAGTTCTCGCCGCTGCGCATGTCCACCGTGATGAGCGCGAATGCAACGGAGACCAGCAGGATCAGCAGCAGCCGGCTCTCTCGGGTGTCCCTCACGTGTGGCGGCCGTGCCCTTCTGGATCGATGGAGCTGAGTCGATGGAGCTGGATCGGTCGAGCTGGATGGAGCTGCCCTGCTAACGACCCGCCGCGCGGAATGGTGTCTGCACCGCGCGGCGGATCGCCGTTCGGCGGCGGGCCCGCACCGGCTACCGTCTCGGCTGGGCGTCCAGCACCTGCTGGAGCGCCTCGAACTCCTCGACGCACTTGCCGGAACCGAGCGCGACCGAGTCCAGCGGGTCCTCCGCGATGTGGATCGGCATGCCGGTCTCGCGGCGCAGCCGCTCGTCCAGGCCGCGCAGCAGCGCCCCGCCACCGGTCAGCACGATGCCCCGGTCCATGACGTCGCCGGAGAGCTCGGGCGGGCACTTGTCGAGCGTCGTCTTCACCGCGTCCACGATGGCGTTGACCGGCTCCTCCATGGCCCGGCGCACCTCGGCCGAGGAGATCACCACGGTCTTCGGCAGGCCGCTGACCAGGTCCCGCCCGCGGATCTCGGTGTGCTCGTCCGCGTCCATCTCGTGGGCGGAGCCGATGGTGATCTTGATGCTTTCGGCGGTGCGCTCGCCCAGCAGGAGGCTGTACTCCTTCTTGATGTGCTGGATGATCGCGTTGTCCAACTCGTCGCCGGCCACCCGGATCGACTGCGCGGTGACGATGCCGCCGAGCGAGATCACGGCCACCTCGGTGGTGCCGCCGCCGATGTCGACCACCATGTTGCCCGTGGCCTCGTGGACCGGGAGCCCCGAGCCGATCGCCGCGGCCATCGGCTCCTCGATGATGTGCACCTGGCGCGCGCCGGCCTGCGTCGACGCCTCGATCACGGCGCGGCGCTCCACGCCGGTGATGCCCGAGGGCACACAGATCACCACCCTGGGCCGGGCCAGGTAACGACGTTTGTGGATCTTCAGGATGAAGTAGCGCAGCATCCGCTCGGTGATCTCGAAGTCGGCGATGACGCCGTCCTTGAGCGGGCGCACGGCCACGATGTTGCCGGGGGTCCGGCCGATCATCTTCTTCGCCTCGGCGCCGACCGCGAGAATGCCACCGGTGTTGGTGTTGATGGCGACGACCGACGGCTCGTTGAGGACGATGCCACGACCCCTGACGTACACCAGCGTGTTGGCCGTCCCGAGGTCCACTGCCATGTCACGGCCGATGAACGACATACTGTTCGCCATAGAGATGCATCTGGCCTTCCAGCTGGATCGGTATGTGCAGGGAGGTCGGCGCGGTGCGATGAACGTGCGCCTCAGACTCCTCCCGCTGACGCGGGGAGGGCGGCACTCCCATCGTATCCACGGCCGGTCGAGCTCGTAGCGCCGGAGCGCCGCTTTCGCCATTGTCGGGGGAACCCTGCTCAGCCTCCATCATGGTGACGTCGTGTTCGGGTGAAGGGTTCCCCCGTTCGACTGTACATACCGGGATGGAGTAACGCATTAGGGCTACTCGGACATGCGCCGCTGACGCCCGTCCGGGCGTGTCCCGCGCCGGCCCCGCATGCCGACGTGCCGCCCTACGGCCGCCCGGCGAGGGTCGGGAAGAAGATCTCGATCTCCCGCTCGGCCGACTTCTCCGAATCCGAGGCGTGCACCAGGTTCTCCCGCACCACCGTGCCGAAGTCGCCGCGGATCGAACCGGGTGCGGCGGCGATCGGATCGGTCGGTCCGGCCAGCGCGCGCATCCCCTCGACGACCCGCTCCCCCTCGACGACCAGCGCCACGCTGGGACTTCCGCTCATGAACTCCAGCAACGGCTGGTAGAACGGCCGTCCCTCGTGCTCCGCGTAGTGCACCCGCAGCGTGTCCAGGTCCAGGGTGCGCAGCTCCAACGCGACGATCCGCCAGCCGGCCTTCCGCTCGATGCGGCCGAGGATCTCGCCGACCAGGCCCCGGTCGACCGCGTCCGGCTTGAGTAGGACAAGAGTGCGCTGGGTCATGGTGGGCGGCTCCTGGGAGACGGGGTGGGTTGGCCGCACCATACCGGGACACCCGGCCGACCCCGGCCCAGGGTCCTGACTAGGCGGCGGAACGGGCGCGGGCGGCCTTGATCTCGTCCACCTTGCGACCGAAATGGACCGATGCCCACCACAACCCGGCGAAGACGGCGCCGAGCAGGAACATCGCCGGCACCACCAGACCGCTGGCGATCAGGCCCAGTTGCAGGACCCAGCCGAGCTGCACCCCGCCGGGGCGGCCGACCATGCCGACGAGCAGCAGGCACAGCACCATGGCGGTGCCGGAGACCGTCCAGACGACGCCCGTCGAGGTGTCGGTCAACCGGCTGGCGACCAGCCCGGCGAGGCCGATGACGATGAACTCGCCGACCAGCGTGCTCGCGCACAGCGTCCGCATCAACGCCCCCCGCTTCCGCCGGCGCGACCGAGCAACACCCGCGCCTCGCCCGCGGTGATCACCGAGCCGGTGACCAACACCCCGGCCCCCGCGTACTCCTGCTCCTCCTCGGCCAGCGTGATCGCCGCCTCCAGCGCGTCGTCGAGCCGCGGCTCCACCTGCACCCGGTCCTCGCCGAACACCTCGACGGCCAGAGCGGCCAGGCGGTCCACGTCCATCGCGCGGTGCGAGCTGTTCCGGGTGACCACGACCTCGGTGAGGATCGGCTCGAACGCCTCCAACAGGCCCCGCACGTCCTTGTCGCCGCTCGTCCCGACCACGCCGACCAGCCGGCTGAAGCCGAACGCCTCGGACACCCCGGCCGCCGCCGCGCGGGCGCCGGCCGGGTTGTGCGCGGCGTCCAGGATCACGGTCGGGCTGGTGCGCACCACCTCGAGCCGTCCGGGGGAGCTCACGGCGGCGAACCCGGCGCGCACCACCTCGGGGTCCAGCGTGCGCCTGTCCTCGGAACCCGCCGGCCCCGCGCCGGCGCCGAAGAACGCCTCCACCGCGGCCAGCGCGACCGCCGCGTTGTGCGCCATGTGCTCGCCGTGCAGCGGCAGGAAGACCTCCGGATACTCACCGCCGAGGCCGCGCAGGGTCAGCAGTTGGCCGCCCACCGCGACCTCGCGGGACAGCACCCCGAACTCCAGGCCCTCCCGGGCGACGGTGGCACCCACCTCGGCCGCCCGGCGCAGCACCACGGCGGCGGCGTCGACCGGCTGCTGCGCGAGCACCACGGTCGCGCCCGGCTTGATGATCCCGGCCTTCTCCACGGCGATCTCGGCCGGCGTGGAGCCGAGCCGGTCGGTGTGGTCGAGGTCGATCGGGGTGAGCACGGCGACCCGCGCGTCGATCACGTTCGTCGCGTCCCAGGTGCCGCCCATGCCGACCTCGACGACCGCCACGTCCACCGGGGCGTCGGCGAACGCGGCGTACGCCATGCCGGTGAGCACCTCGAAGAAGGACAGCCGGTACGGCTGGCGCTCGTCCACCAACTCGACGAACGGCCTGACCTCCTCGTACACCTCGACGAACCGCTCGGCCGGCACCGGCGCCCCGTCGACGCTGATCCGCTCCGTGATGGACTGCAGGTGCGGGCTGGCGAAACGGCCGGTGCGCAGGTCCATGGCGCCCAACAGCGCCTCGATCATCCTGGCCGTGCTGGTCTTGCCGTTCGTGCCGGTGAGGTGGATCGCCGGATACGCCTGCTGCGGCTCGCCGAGCACGTCGAGCAGCGCGCGGATCCGGACCACCGAGGGGTCCAGCTTCGTCTCGCCCCAGCGCTTGGACAGCTCGGTCTCCACGTCCCGCAGCGCGCGGTCGACCGCGGGGTCGGCGGGGCGGGCCGGCACCGCGTCCTCGGCCGCCGGGCCGCCCTGGGTGCGCAGCGTCCGGCTGCCGGCCTCGATCACCGCCAGGTCGGGATCGCGGTCGCGCTCGGAGGCGATGATCTCGTCGAACTCGTCCAACCGGTCGAACTCGGCGGAGTCGTCGGAGTCGTTGGCCTGGTCGTCGTCGGGCCGGTCGGGCTCGGGATGGTCGCGCTCGGTCACCTGGCCAGTCTACGAGCGGCGTTCCCGTCAGGCGCATCGACTAGGCTTTCGACTTCGTGCGGACGCCACCGCGGTACGGGCGTTCGGGCGAGGCGAGGGTAGTGGGGAGCGTTCATGGCTGAGCCAGATCCGGTCTATCGGCTGCTCGGACCGGTCGAGGTCCGCGTCGGCGAGGGACGCCAGCCGCTGAAGGGCGGAAAGCCCCGGATCGTCCTCGCCGCGCTGCTGCTCCGGGCGAACCGCGTCGTCTCGCTGGACACGCTGAGTGAGGCCCTGTGGGACGGTGAGCCACCGCGCTCCGCCCTGCCCAACCTGCGCTCCTACGTGCACCAGCTGCGGCGCTCGCTCTGCGCCGCGACGTCGCTGATCGGCCATCCCGGCGGGTACGAGCTGCGGCTGACCCGGCAGGACAGCGACCACCTGCTGTTCGCGGAGTTCGCCCGGCAGGGCCGGGAGGTGCTCGCCAGCAACCCGCTGCGGGCGGTGCTGCTGCTGCGCCGGGCGCTCGAGCTGTGGCGCTCCGAGCAGGCGGCGGCCGGCCTGGCGCGGCGCGGAATACTCGACCAGGAGCTGGCCATCCTGGACGGCGAGCGGCTGCGGGTGCTGGAGGACGTCGCCACGGCCTGGTTCGCGCTGGGCGAGCCGCGGCAGGCGCTGGACAGCGCGTGGCGGGTGGTGTCCAACGATCCGTTGCGGGTACGGGCGTGGGAGGTGGTGCTGCGCGCCCACCACCGGCTCGGGGAGCCCGGCCGGTTGACCGAGTCCTACCAGATGGCGCGGGTCGCTTTCCGCGAGGAGCTGGGCCGGGACCCGGACGAGGGCCTCTCGCTGCTGCACGAGCGGCTGCTGGCCCGCCGCGCGGGCTGAGACCTCCCCGCGCTGGGCTCCTCCCCCGCCCCACCCCTTCCCGAACCAGGAGGCGGGCCTCGCCGCCCGGGCTCGCCCGAACACTGCCGGGCGCGAGGCGCCGGCCACCCTGGTACCAGGCCCGACGGCCCCTCCCCCGACCGACGGCAGGCCGAACCGGCTCGGGGGCTCGCCCGAAGGGCCCCGCACGGCGGCGGGGCCGGTTCCGTGCGGGCGTCGTGGCCCCGGGGTCGGAGGGCCCGGGGGTCAGGTGGGGAGGCGGTCGAGTTGGGTGCGGATGCGGGTGATGTCTGCCTCGGCCGTGGACCTGCGGGTGCGGATCTTGTCCACCACGTGGTCGGGGGCCTTGGCGAGGAAGCCCTCGTTGGCCAGCTTCGCGCTGGTCTGGGCCAGCTCCTTCTCCGCGGCCGCGAGGTCCTTGGTCAGCCGGCGCCGCTCCGCCGCGACGTCGATCACGCCGGAGAGGTCGAGGGCCACGGTGGCCCCCGGCACCGGCAGGGTCGCGGTGACGGAGAAGCCGTCGCCCGGCGCGGTCAGCCGCAGCAGCGCGCGGATGGCCTCCTCGTGCGCCGCGAGCCCGGGGTCGGTCAGCTCCAGCCGGGCCGGGACCCGCTGTCCCGGCTGCAGGCCCTGGTCCGCGCGGAACCTTCGGACCTCGGTGACCAGCTGCCGGACGCCCGCGATCTCCCGCTCGGCGGCCGGGTCGCGGAACCCGGAGTCCGCCGGCCAGGCGGCGACCACCAGCGACTCGCCGCCGGTGAGCGTGGTCCACAGCTCCTCGGTGACGAACGGGATCACGGGGTGCAGCAGGCGCAGCGTGACGTCGAGGACCTCGCCGAGGACCCGGCGGGCCACCTCCGCGGGGCGTCCGCCCGCGGTGAAGACCGTCTTGGACAGCTCGACGTACCAGTCGAAGACCTCGTCCCACGCGAAGTGGAAGAGCGCGTCGCTGAGCTTGGCGAACTGGTAGTCCTCGTAGTGTCCGTCGACCTCGGCGATCACCGAGTTCAGCCGGGAGAGGATCCACCGGTCGGCCGCGGACTGCTCGGCCGGGTCGGGCAGCGGGCCCTCGATGGTCGCGCCGTTCAGCAGGGCGAAACGGGTCGCGTTCCACACCTTGTTGGCGAAGTTCCGCGAGGCCTGCACCCAGTCCTCGCCGACCGGGATGTCAACGCCCGGGTTGGCGCCGCGGGCGAGCGTGAAGCGGACCGCGTCGGCGCCGTAGGAGTCCATCCACTGCAGCGGATCGACCACGTTCCCGAACGACCTGGACATCTTCTTGCCGAACTGGTCGCGCACCATGCCGTGCAGCGCGATCACCCTGAACGGCTCGACGCCGTCCATGGCGTAGAGGCCGAACATCATCATCCGGACGACCCAGAAGAACAGGATGTCGTACCCGGTGACCATCACGGAGTTGGGATAGAACCGCTCCAGGCTCTCGGTCCGCTCCGGCCAGCCGAGGGTGGAGAACGGCCACAGGCCCGACGAGAACCACGTGTCGAGAACGTCCTCGTCCTGGTGCCAGCCGGGGCCGCTCGGGGCCTCCTGGTCGGGACCGACGCAGACCACCTCGCCGTCCGGCCCGTACCAGACGGGGATCCGGTGGCCCCACCACAACTGCCGGGAGATGCACCAGTCGTGCATGTTGTCCACCCACTCGAAATAGCGGGAGGACATCTCCTTCGGGTGGATGGCGACCCGGCCGTCGCGGACCGCGTCGCCCGCGGCCTTGGCGAGCGGGCCGACCCTGACCCACCACTGCATCGACAGCCGCGGCTCGATCGTCGTGCCGCACCGCGAGCAGTGCCCGACCGAGTGCCGGTACGGGCGCTTCTCGTCGACGACCCGGCCCTCGGCGCGCAACGCGGCGACCACCGCGGAGCGCGCCTCCAGCCGGTCCAGACCCTGGAACGGGCCGTGCACCGTGATGACCGCGTGCTCGTCCATGACGGTCAGCTGCGGCAGCCCGTGCCGCCGGCCGATCTCGAAGTCGTTGGGGTCGTGGGCCGGGGTGACCTTGACGGCGCCGGTGCCGAACTCGGGGTCGACATGCTCGTCCGCGACGACCGGGATGGTGCGGTCGGTCAGCGGCAGCGCGATCCGCCGCCCGATCAGGTGGGCGTACCGCTCGTCGTCGGGGTGCACCGCGACCGCGGTGTCGCCGAGCATCGTCTCGGCCCGGGTGGTCGCGACGATGACGGAGTCCTCGCCGTCGCCGTACCGCAGCGAGACGAGCTCGCCGTCGTCGTCCTGGTACTCCACCTCGATGTCGGAGATGGCGGTGAGGCAGCGCGGGCACCAGTTGATGATCCGCTCGGCGCGGTAGATCAGCTCGTCGTCGTAGAGCCGCTTGAACATGGTCTGGACGGCCCGCGACAGGCCCTCGTCCATGGTGAAGCGGTCACGGGACCAGGCGACGCCGTCCCCGAGCCGGCGCATCTGCCCGGCGATCTGGCCGCCCGAGGTGGCCTTCCACTGCCAGACGCGCTCGACGAACGCCTCGCGGCCCACGTCGTGGCGCGACTTGCCCTCGCTGGCCAGCTGCCGCTCGATCGCGTTCTGCGTGGCGATGCCGGCGTGGTCCATACCGGGCTGCCAGAGGGTGTCGTACCCCTGCATCCGCTTCCGCCGGGTCACCGCGTCGATGAGCGTGTGTTCCAGGGCGTGCCCGACGTGCAGGTTCCCGTAGACGTTGGGCGGCGGGATGACGATCGCGAACGGCTCCTTCTCGCCGCCGTCCTCGCGCTTCGCGTCAGTCTCGAAGTAGCCGCGGTCTACCCAGCGCTCGTACAGCCTCTCCTCAACCTCGGCCGGCGTGTACTGCGTCGGCAGGTCTGCGGGGGCGCTGTGGTGCCCGTTGGTGGGCTGCTGGGTGTTCTCGGTCACGCCCCACAGTCTAGGGCGGCCGGGGTCCCGGCTCCGAATCCGTTTCGTCCGGCGGCCGTCCCGCATGGTGGGCTTTCGGCCTGGTTTGAAAGCGTTCGGGGCCTCGATGTACACAGATGCATCTCGTCAGACAGGATGAGCGGAAGCATTCCGATGCGCTAGTTCCTGAGGGGAACCCATCATGAGCTACAACCAGCCGGGGCCGTACGGGCAGCAGCCCGGCAACCAGCCCGGCCCGTACGGGGCGCCGCCGCCGCAGGGGCCGCCGCCCGGCGGCCCGAACCCGTACGGACAGGGTGGCGCACCGGCTCCGCCGCCGCCCGGAGCGGCCCACGGCGCGGGACAGGCGTACGGCTACCCACAGCAGCCGGGAGCGCCCGGCGGGTACGGCCAGCCGCAACAGCCGGGACCCTACGGGCAGCAGCCGATGCCGCCGGGACAGGTCCCCGGCCAGATGCCCGGCCAGGTTCCGGGACAACCCCCGTACGGGCACCTGCCGCCCCCGTCGGGGAGCGGCAGGAAGCGCGCCCCGCTGATCATCGTCGCCGTCGTCGCCGCGCTCGCGGTCGTCGGCGGCGCGGCCTTCTTCCTGCTGCGGGACGACGCGGGCTCCATCGCCGCGGACGACGGCACGAGGTACACGCTCAGCCTGCCCGACGAGACGGGCGAGTTCCACAAGTACGACGGCGGCGGCGGGGACGGGCCGACCGAGGACGAGCTGGCCGAGGCGGGCCTGGCGGACATGGAGAGCGACGACGGCATCTACCGGAACATGCCGCCGGACGCCTGGGAGCAGTCGGGCGGCGTCTGGGAGCCGGGCACCGTCACCCTCGGCGTGGTCGGCCTGTGGGGCGAGGTCGAGAACCCGGAGGCCACCGTGAACGCGATGTTCGCGCTGGCCACCGAGGAGGCGGAGCAGGAGGAGGAGACCGAGTTCGAGATGGTGGACAGCCCGTCCGACCACACCGACTCGGACGCGGTGCTGAAGTGCCAGATCGGGCGCGGCACCGAGAACGACCCCGACCTCGGCTACCGGCCCGAGACCACGCTGTGCGTCTGGTCCGACTACAGCACGGTCGGCCTGGTCTACTACGCGCCGATGCCCACCCTGCCCGAGGGCTTCGACCCGGAGTCCGAGGAGACGCCGGAGCTGTCGGCGCCCGAGCCGGTCTCGGTGGACGACGCGGCCGAGTACACCAGGCAGCTGCGCACGGACTCGATCCAGGAGGCCGAGGGCGGCGGCGACGGCGGCTCGGACGGCTGAGCACGCGACCCGCCGTGATGCGGGACTGACAGGGGTGGGCCCGGAACGCGATCGCGTTCCGGGCCCACCCCTGTCAGTCGCCGGCCGAACGGGCGCTCAGGCCGTCTTCTCCTGCGGCGGGGCGGACGGGCCGCGCTGCTTGGCCAGCCGGGAGCGCGGGACCAGCGTGGGGTTGACGTTGGAGCGGACCACGGCCTCGGTCACCACGACCCGGCCCACGTCCTGCCGGGAGGGCACCTCGTACATCACCGACTGGAGCACCTCCTCCATGATCGCCCGCAGGCCGCGGGCGCCGGTGCCGCGCAGCAGCGCCTGGTCGGCGATCGCCTCCAGCGCCGGGAGGTCGAACTCCAGCTCCACGCCGTCCAGCTCGAAGAGCTTCTGGTACTGCCGCACCAGGGCGTTCCGCGGCTCGACCAGGATCCGCAGCAGCGCCTCGCGGTCCAGGTTGTGCACGGAGGTGATCACCGGCAGCCGGCCGATGAACTCCGGGATCATGCCGTACTTCACCAGGTCCTCGGGCAACGCGTCCGCCAGCAGCTCGGCGGTGTCGCGGTCGCGCTTGGAGCGGATGTCGGCGCCGAAGCCGATGCCGCGCGCCCCCGACCTGGCCCGGATGATGTCGTCGAGTCCGGCGAAGGCGCCGCCGACGATGAACAGCACGTTGGACGTGTCGATCTGCAGGAACTCCTGGTGCGGGTGCTTCCGCCCGCCCTGCGGCGGCACGGCGGCGGTGGTGCCCTCCAGGATCTTCAGCAGCGCCTGCTGCACGCCCTCGCCCGACACGTCCCGGGTGATCGACGGGTTCTCGCTCTTGCGGGCGACCTTGTCGATCTCGTCGATGTAGATGATCCCCTGCTCGGCCTTCTTGATGTCGTAGTCGGCCGCCTGGATCAGCTTGAGGAGGATGTTCTCCACGTCCTCGCCGACGTACCCGGCCTCGGTGAGGGCGGTGGCGTCGGTGATGGCGAACGGGACGTTCAGCATCCGGGCCAGCGTCTGCGCCAGCAGGGTCTTGCCCGAGCCGGTCGGGCCGAGCAGCAGGATGTTCGACTTGGCGAGCTCGATCTCCTCGTCCCGCGACTGGCCCGATTCGGCCTCGCTCGCCCGCACCCGCTTGTAGTGGTTGTACACGGCCACCGAGAGCGCCTTCTTGGCGTCCTCCTGGCCGACCACGTAGGAGTCGAGGAAGTCGTAGATCTCCCGGGGCTTGGGCAGCTCGCCCAGCTCCGACTCCGGGGAGTCGGCGAGCTCCTCCTCGATGATCTCGTTGCAGAGGTCGATGCACTCGTCGCAGATGTAGACCCCCGGCCCCGCGATGAGCTTCTTCACCTGCTTCTGACTTTTGCCGCAGAACGAGCACTTGAGCAGATCGCCGCCGTCACCGATGCGTGCCACGAGGTGCTTCCCCTTCGCCTGCGCACCGCCGGGGAGCGGTGCCTGGTGCTTGCTGAAGACGACGGTACCCTGTCGCCCCGGCGGAATGGCCCCCCTTGGCGGGATTCCCCTGCCGGGGCCGTCCCGTCAATAGGGGGTGGCCAGTTGTCGTCTGATCGTTGTCCGGTTCGCCGTCCTCGGGGCCGTCCTGTGGAGGGTCCCCGGGGACGACCATCTCACATCGTGGAGGAGCGCGTCGTGACGATCGAGTCCACGAGGCCGTACTCCACGGCCTCCTCGGCCGTGAGGATCTTGTCGCGCTCGATGTCCTCGCTGATCTGCTCGATCGGCCTGGTGGAGTGCTTCGCCAGCAGCTCCTCCAGCTGGGTGCGCATCCGCTGCACCTCGCGCGCCGCGATCTCCAGGTCCGAGACCTGCCCCCGGCCGGTCTCGGAGTACGGCTGGTGGATCAGCACCCGCGCGTTGGGCAGCGCCAGCCGCTTGCCGCGGGTGCCCGCGGCCAGCAGCACGGCGGCGGCGGAGGCCGCCTGGCCCATGCAGACCGTCTGGATGTCCGGCTTCACGAACTCCATCGTGTCGTAGATGGCCGTCAGCGCGGTGAAGGAGCCGCCCGGGCTGTTGATGTACATCGAGATGTCCCGGTCGGGGTCCATCGACTCCAGGCAGATCAGCTGCGCCATCACGTCGTTGGCCGACGCGTCGTCGATCTGGACGCCGAGGAAGATCACCCGCTCCTCGAAGAGCTTCGCGTACGGGTCGTACTCGCGGATGCCCTGCGAGGTGCGCTCGATGAAGCGCGGGACGATGTAGCGCGACTCCGCTGGGAGGCGATCGTAGATGCCGGAGCCGGGGATGTTGTTCATCGGTTGTCTACCGCCTTGGATGAGTGGGCTGCGAACGTCGGGGCTGCGGGGCGTCTCCCGGGCCTGTCCGGCCCGGGGACGGGGCGCCTCAGGCGCCGGTACCGCCGCCGCCCGCGATGTCCGCCGCGCTGGTGATGACCTGGTCCAGCAGGCCGTAGTCCCGGGCCTCCTCGGCGGAGAACCAGCGGTCCCGGTCGGCGTCACGATCCCACTGCTCCTCGGACACCCCGGAGTGCGCCGCCGAGAGCTTCGCCATCTTGCGCTTGGTGCGCAGCAACTGCTCGGCGTGGATCTTGATGTCGCTCGCCGAACCCGCCAGGCCGGCGGAGGGCTGGTGGATCAGCACCTCGGCGTTCGGCAGCGCGTACCGCTTGCCGGGGGCGCCGGCCGTGAGCAGGAACTGGCCCATCGAGGCGGCCAGGCCCATGGCGATGGTCACCACGTCGTTCTTCACGTACTGCATGGTGTCGTAGATGGCCATGCCGGCCGTGATCGAGCCGCCGGGGCTGTTGATGTAGAGGTAGATGTCCTTGTCGGGGTCTGCGGCCAGCAGCAGCAGCTGCGCGGTGACCCGGTTGGCGATGTCGTCGTCCACCGCCTGCCCCAGGAAGATGATCCGCTCGCCGAGCAGCCGGTTGTAGACCTGATCGCCGAGGCTGCCGTTGGCCGGCTCCGCCATTGCGGAAGGCGTCAAGAGCGTCACGTGTCCACCTGCTCATTCGTCGACGGCGTCTGCGTTGGTATCTACGGACCCTAACGCGCGGTGCTCGGCGACCCATCCCGACCAGGGAACTGTTCGCTGTGAGCGCAGGGTCCGGGGGTACGGCGCACGGGGGCCGGATTTCCGCGCCGCCTGGCGACCGCGCGGGAATCCGGCCCTGGTGCGACCGCGGTCAGCGGTCCTTGTCGGAGTCGGCGTCGTCGTCGGCGTCGGCGTCGTCGTCGGCGTCGGTGCTCGCCTCGGCGGCCTCGGCGGCGTCCGCGGTCCCCTCGGCGGTGTCGGCGGCGGCCTCGTCGGCCTCCTCCGCCTCGTCGTCCAGCTGGACCTTCTCGCCGTTGGTGTCGGTCACGGTGACCGCGTCCACCACGGCGGCGAGCGCCTTGCCGCGGCTGACCTCGCCCACCAGCATCGGCACCTGGTTGCTCTCGACCACGGCCTTGACGAACTGGTCGGGGGTCATGCCGGCGGACTGGGCCCGGCGCACCAGGTGCTCGGTGAGCTCCTCCTGGCTGACGTTGAGCTCCTCGCGCTTGGCGATCTCGTCGAGCACGAACTGCGTGCGGATGCCCTTCTCGGCCTGCTCGCGCAGCTCGGCGTCGAACTCCTCGGCGGACTGGCCGCGCATCGTCAGGTACGCGTTGAGGTCCATGCCGAGCTGGCCGAGCTGGTGGTGCACGAGGTTGTGCTTGCGGGTCTCGATCTCGTCCTCGAGCAGCTTCTGCGGCATCGGGATCTCGATCAGCTCGAGCAGCGCCGCCAGCACCTTCTCCTGGACGTCGGTGGCCTGCTCGTACCTGCGCTGCTCGGTCAGCCGCCGGCGGCTGTCCTCTCGCAGCTCCTCCAGGGTGTCGAACTCGCTGGCCAGCTGGGCGAAGTCGTCGTCGAGCTCGGGCAGCTCGCGGGAGGAGACGGTCTCCACGGTGACCGTGATCCGCGCCTCCCTGCCGGTCTCCGCGGCGGCCTCGTCCGCCTCGGCGTCCGCCTCGTCCGAGGCCTCGGCGTCGGCGTCGGTCTCGGCGTCGGCGGAGTCCCCGGTGGGGATGCGGGTGGTGAAGGTGGCGGTGTCGCCCGCGGACAGCCCGCTGACGGCCTCGTCCAGGCCCTCCACCAGCTCGCCCCCGCCGAGCGTGTGGTTCGCGGTGGGCGGCACCAGGCCCTCGACCGGCTCGCCGTCCGCGGCGGCCTGCAGCGTGACCCGGACCACGTCGCCCTCGGCGGCGGCCCGCTCCACCACGGTGGTGGAGGCGAAGCGGTCGCGCAGCCGCTCCACGGCCTGGTCCACGTCCTCGTCGGCCACCTCGACCGCGTCCACCGTGACCTCGACGCCGGAGTAGTCCGGGATCTCGATCTCGGGACGGATGTCCACCTCGGCGGTGAAGGTCAGCAACTCGTTGTCGCGAAGCTCCGTGATGTCCACCTCGGGCTGGCCCAGCGTGCTGAGCTCACCCTCGCTGACCGCGTCGGAGTAGAACTTGGGGAGCGCGTCGTTGACCGCCTGTTCGAGGACCGCGCCGCGGCCGAAGCGCTGGTCGATGACGCGCGAAGGCACCTTGCCGCGGCGGAAGCCCGGCACCTGGACCTGCTGGTTGATCTTCCGGTACGCCGCGTCGAGGCTGGGCTTGAGCTCCTCGAAGGGCACCTCGACAGTGAGCCGAACCCGGGTCGGGTTCAAGGTCTCCACGGCGCTCTTCACGGTCTGGTCTCCTTGGGCTGACATCTTGGGAGGATTGGGGCGTCCCGCATCCGGGCACGCCGCAGTCGCGTGAGCTTCTCATGGTACGTGGTCGGGGTGGCCGGATTCGAACCGACGGCCTTCCGCTCCCAAAGCGGACGCGCTACCAAGCTGCGCCACACCCCGTCAATGGCTCACGTCGCGACACGTAGCGTACAGGTCCCGAGGGCGAGGGCTCCAAGCGGCCTGGCCTGGCGGAGGGCGCTGGTACGATGCCGATCGTGCCGACTGCCGCGGACCCGGCTCCATCCCGCGGCCGACCGGCGCTCGCGGGCGTAGCTCAATGGTAGAGCCCTGGTCTTCCAAACCAGCTACGCGGGTTCGATTCCCGTCGCCCGCTCCCATGGTTCGGGCCCGGCTTCCTCGCGGATGCCGGGCCTTCCGTGTGTCATACCGGCGCCTACTGGCCGTCGCTGCTGTCGTCGGTGATCGAGTCGTCCACCTCGGCCACGGAGTCGGTGACGGAGTTCAGGAAGTCCTCTATCGGGTCGGAGGCGCCCGTGGAGGCCAGCGTGAAGCCGAACAGCATGGCAACGACGGCCGGACCCCACTTCATGGTCCCTCCGCGGATCAAGAAGAACAGGATCACGCCGAACAACAAGGCCAGCGAGAACGAGATTTCCACAACTGATCACACCTTCGGAAGGTTCGCCTCTGCACCACCAGGGGCTTGACCACGGCCGCCGCACCCCCGCAGGAACCATCGTGCCATCAACTCACCGGCGCGTGGAGGGAGCTGGCAGCGCCCGCGGCTGGAAAAACACCCTGGGTACCGAGGTCGCGCGTAACCAGTCCGTTAGCCGCACCAGCCACTCGACACACCCCAATTCCCCCAATTCCCAGGGGACCCGGCGAGGTACGCGGTTTTCCACGCAAGGTCCACGGGAGCGGCGCCGCGGAGGCCCGTCGGGCCCGGCGACCGGCCGGACGTGCGGGAACATATCACCCTTTTGCCCCGATCGAAACCGTCATATTACGGACAGATGTGAGACGGATGCCACCGTGGCGGCACGTCGCGGTTTCGTTACACGAACGGAACCTCCATATCTCCCCCGGGCGCCCCGCGGATGAATTTCGGGAAGCGCGCGGCACGGACTATCGTGCGCTCGATGTTGCGCGTCCGTAATCATCGAGACCAGCCGACGGCCGCCGGGGAGCAGGTGGCGGCTCCTCCCGCGCGGGGCACGGAGGGCCCGGCGCGGGCGACGCCGCGCGACCCGTACTTCGACAACGCCAAGTACCTGGCCATCCTGCTGGTGGCGATCGGCCACACCTGGACGCCGCTGCGCGACGACTCGCGCGCCGCGTCCGCTCTGTACATGTTCGTCTACGCCTTCCACATGCCGGCCTTCATCCTGATCGCCGGCTACTTCTCCCGCGGCTTCGCCGCGCGCCCCGACCAGCTGCGGCGGCTGGTGACCGGGATCGGCGTGCCCTACCTGGTGTTCGAGGTCGGCTACGTGCTCTTCAGCCGGCTGAGCAACGACCCGGACGGCGTGTTCCGCCCGTTCAGCGTGCTGGACCCCTACTACGTCACGTGGTTCCTGGTCGCGCTCTTCGTCTGGCGGCTGTCCGCGCCGATCTGGCGGGTCGTCCGCTGGCCGCTGCCGCTCGCGCTGGTGGTCGCGGCGGTGGCCTCGGTCTCCCCCCACCTCGGAAACGACCTGAACCTGCAGCGGGTGTTGCAGTTCCTGCCGTTCTTCGTGCTGGGCACGCTGCTGCGCCGGGAGCACTTCGACTGGGTGCGGCGCCGCGAGATGCGGATGCTGTCCGTGCCGGTCCTCCTCGCCGCCCTGGCCGTGGCCTACTGGGCCGTGCCGCGCATGAACCACGCGTGGTTCTACCGTTCGGACAGTGCCCAGGAGTTGGCCGCGCCGTGGTTCGTCGGGGTGGTGATGAGCCTCGCGCTGTTCGGCTGCGGGCTGCTGCTCAGCGCGTGTTTCCTGTCCTGGGTGCCGCGCCGTCGCACCTGGTACACCGCGCTGGGCGCCGGCACCATCTACGGCTATCTGCTGCACGGCTTCATCGCCAAGGCGTCCCGCTGGTGGGACTGGTACGCGGCGGACTGGATCGACACCCCGGCCGGCCGGGTCGGGGTGACGCTGATCGGCGCGGCGGTCATGACGGCGCTGTGCACCGCCCCGGTGCGCCGGGTCTTCCGGTTCGCCGTGGAGCCCTCGCTGCACTGGGCCTTCAAGCGCGAGACGGACACTCGGCACGGGCACGGGCACGGGCACGGGCACGGTGCGCGGCGCCCGGCGCGTTCGGGGAGCTGAGATCGACGGTGGTGGGCGCGCCCCACACGGGGCGCGCCCACCGGCGCTGTCGGGCGCGGCTCAGTCGATGCTCGCGCCGTACCGCGCCAGATAGGCCAGCGGATCGACGTCGGTGCCGTATCCGGGGCCGGTGCGGATCTCGAAGTGGAGGTGCGGGCCGCTGGTGCGGCCGGTGTCACCGGTCTCGCCGATTCCCTCGCCGGTGTCCACCCACTCCCCCAGGGACACGGAGATCTCCGACAGGTGGGCGTAGAGGGCGTAGTAGCCGTCGGTCATCTCGACCAGCACGGTGTTGCCGTAGTCGCCGGAGTCCTCGGCGAGCACCACGGTGCCCGGCCCGACGGACCTGACCGGGGTGCCGACCGGCGTCGCGAAGTCGACGCCGGTGTGGTAGCCGGCGGCCCAGCCGCCGGGGATGCCGTAGGCCGCGGAGACCGGGTAGCCGGTCACCGGGGCGGTGCGGGTCTCGGTCGCGAAGGCGGCCCAGGGCGCGCCGTCGCCGTAGCCCCCGTAGCCGTCGAACGGCGCGTACGGCACGTGCGGCGCATGCGGTACGTAGGGCGCGTACGGCGCGTACGGCTCGACGGGCACTCCGGTGGGACCCGAGAGGTGCCCCTGCTCACCGCGCTCGCCGAGGTGCGGCAGGGCCTCGTGGCCGACGGCCGGCACGGTCCACGGTCCCGTTATCACCACGGCTCCCAGCAGCGCGCTGGCCGCGGCCCGGCGGGCCATCCTGGCCGGGCCCGGCTCGCATCCGGCCCCGCGGCGGCGCCGGCGGCGTCCCGGGCCGCGGCGGGAGTCGCCGGGCGCGCTCGGAAGTGGATGCGACTGCTGACTCGGGTGCGACGTGCGTCGCGGGCAGGTGTCATCGCTCATGTCAACGAGCCAAGGCCAGCGCGGCGCGCGGCGCATCAGGGCCGGGCGGCGCCGCACCGCCGATCGGCGGACACCGCACGCGGCGGGCTCCGCCACGTCCGCGCAGCTCAGGACGGTCCGTCAGACCGCGGGTGGGCGGCCGGCGCGACCGCTCCATAAGGTGATCACGAGTTCGGCCCACCGGCGTGCCGGATGGGCTACTCGCGGCTGATCAGCACCAGCGCGCGGTCGTCGTTGACGTCCTTGGCGACGGCCTCGATCAGATGCCACGCGGCGCCGCGGAAACCGGAGAGCACGTACCGGTCGGCCTCGCCGGTCAGCCGGTCCACGCCCTCCGACAGGTCGCGGCCCGACCGCTCCACCAGGCCGTCGGTGAACAGCATCAGCACGTCGCCGCGGCGCAGCGTGCCCTTGGCCGGGTGGAACTCGGCGCCCTCGTAGACGCCGAGCAGCGGGCCCTCCGCGGCGATCTCCGACCAGCGGCCGGTGCCGGCGTTGAGTTGGATGGCCGGGACGTGTCCGGCGGAGAGCAGCTCGAAGTCCCCGGTGTCCAGGTCCAGCACGAGATGGATGGAGGTGGCGAAGCCCTCGTCCCAGTCCTGCCGCAGCAGATAGCCGTTGGCGGCGGGCAGGAACGCGTGCGGCGGCAGCGAGCCGACCAGGCCGCCGAAGGCGCCGGAGAGCAGCAGCGAGCGGGAGGCGGCGTCCATCCCCTTGCCGGACACGTCGGTGAGCACCACCTCCAGCGTCCGCCGGCCGGGGCCGGTGCGGGAGGCCACCACGAAGTCGCCGGAGAACGACTGTCCGCCGGCCGGCCGCAGCGACATCTCGTGGTGCCAGCCGGCGGGCAGACGCGGCAGCCGGCCCTGGGCGTGGATGCGTTCCCGCAGGTCGAACAGCATGGTGCCGCCGCCCCGCCAGGGCACGCCCACCCGGCTGCGGAACTGGGCTATCAGCAGGCCGGCGAGCGCCACGCTGGCCACCACCAGGATGCTGCCCGGGGTCACCAGGTCCGGCTCGGAGCGCCGTTCGACGATCATCACGGCCTCCAGCAGCAGCGCGAGCGCGGTGACCACGTAGAGGCCGAGCAGGCTGGCCGGGCGCAGCAGCAGCCCGCCGAGGAGCAGCGGCATCACCAACGACTCGGGCGGGCACCACTCGGGCCAGGCGACGGTCAGGCCGGAGAGCACGGGCACGGTGAGCAACAGGGTGCTGAACGCCAGCCAGTCGGAGGTGCCGCCCCTGAAGTAGTCGACGGCCGCCCGGCGCAGCCCGGTGCGGACGCGGTGAAGCGATCGTTGGGCCCGGGATCTCCGGACACCTCGGGGAGCGGACTCCGCACCACGTGCCATGGTTGGCGACCCTATCCAGCTGTTCGGGCGGGCGTCGAACCCCGGGGAGCGGTCTCTCGGCTTCTGGGCAAGGAAATTGTGTCGCACCGCGGCCTCTGCGCTGATAGGCATGGTGATATGACGATTGACGTTCGTGCCCTGGACCCGGCCGACTGGGACGCCTGGTACGGAGTGCTGGAATGGGCCTTCGGCGGGCTGCCCGAGTCCACGGAGGAACGGGCGCTGTGGCGCGGGCTGACCGAACCGGAGCGCTCCCTGGCCGCCTGGGACGGCGAGCGGATCGTCGGCTCCTACGGCCTCTTCACGTTCGAGCTCGCGGTGCCGGGTGGCGCGGTGGTGCCGACCGGCGGCGTGACGATGGTCAGCGTCGCCGCCACGCACCGGCGGCGCGGCCTGCTGCGCCGGATGATGGCCCGCGGCCTGGAGGACGTCCGGGCGGCCGGCGAACCGCTGGCCGTGCTGACCGCCTCCGAGGCGGGTATCTACGGGCGGTTCGGCTTCGGGGTGGCGAGCCGGGGGATGAGCGCGCGGATCGACGCGGATCGGGTGGCGATCGCGCGGCCGCCGGGCGCCGACGCCCTGCGGCTGCGGGTGGTGGAGCCGGAGGCGGAGCTGGCCCGGTGCGAGGAGCTGTACCACCGGCTGGTGCCGGGGCGCCCCGGCATGTTGCGGCGCCGTCCCGGATGGGAGCGGCTGGCGCTGCTCGACCCGAAGCAGGACCGGGAGGGGGCCTCGGCCCGGCAGTGCGTGCTGGCCGAACGGGCGGACGGCGAGCTGGTCGGGTACGCGCGCTACGCGCTGAAGCCGGAGTGGGCGGGCCAGGTGCCGGCCGGCACGGTGCTCGTCCGGGACCTGGACGCGGCGGAGCCCGCGGCCTACGCGGCGCTGCTCGACTTCCTGCGCAACATTGACCTGATGTCGACGGTGTCGCTGCGCGCCCGCCCGCTGGACGATCCGCTGACGCACCTCGTCTCGGACGTGCGGCGCTGCGACCTGCGGGTCGAGGACCGGCTCTACCTGCGTCCGGTCGAGGTCGGGGCGGCGCTGGCCGCGCGCGCGTACGCCACCGAGGTGGACGTGGTGTTCGAGGTCGCCGACGCGTTCTGCCCGTGGAACGAGGGCAGGTGGCGGCTGTCCGGCGGCCCCAAGGGCGCGGTGTGCGAACGGACGAGCGACCCCGCCGACCTGGCCCTCTCCGTCCGGGAGCTGGGCGCGGCGTATCTCGGTGGCGCGTCGCTGGCCGAGCTCGCGAGGGCCGGCCTGGTGACGGAGCTGCGCCAGGGCGCGCTGGACGCGGCGTCCGTCGCGTTCTCGCATCCGCTCGCGCCCTGGCTGCCGCACGGTTTCTGACCGCGCCCCGACGGTCGCACGCCCGGGGTGGCAGGATCCGGCGGCGCGCCGCCCGGCCGCCACGCGCGCCGGTGCATCCACGCTCCGCCGGTCGTCGCGGTGCACCGGCGGCGGGGGTCAGGAGCGCGGTGCGGGACGGAGGCTTCGTCAGCCGGGCTGGCAGCGCGGGCACCAGAAGAGGTTGCGGGCCGCGAGCGTCGCGGCCCGCACCTGGGTGCCGCACACCAGGCACGGCTGCCCGGAGCGGCGGTAGACGTACACCTCGCCGCCGTGGTCGTCGACCCGGGGCGGGCGGCCCATCGCCTCGGGCGTGTGCTCGGGTCTGACCGTGTCGATGCGTCCGGTGCGCACCCCCTCGGTCATCAGCGCGCCCAGGTCGGCCCACAGCGCCAGCCACGTCGCGCGGTCGAGGTCGCGCCCGGGCAGCCGGGGGTCGACGCCGTGCCGGAACAGCACCTCGGCGCGGTAGACGTTGCCGACGCCGGCCAGCACCCGCTGGTCCATCAGCAGCGCCGCGATCGGGGTGCGGCTCGCGCTGATCCGGCGCCAGGCCCGCTCCGGGTCGGCGTCCGGGCGCAGCGGGTCGGGGCCGAGGCGGTCCCGTATCGCCAACCGCTCCTCGGGGGTGACGAGCGCGCAGGTGTTGGGGCCGCGCAGCTCGGCGTACGGTTTGCCGCCGTCGTCCGGGTCCGGGGCGGCCGGCGGCCGCCAGAGGCGCAGCCGGATCTGCCCGACGGGCGGCGGAAGTGGGCCGTCGCCGAGGGCGACCTTCCCGTAGAGGCCGAGGTGGACGTGCATCCACGCGCCCGGCTCGGCGTCCGGGTCGGCGGTGCCCTGGCCGGTCGTGGGGCCGAAGCCGAGGAGCAGATGCTTGCCGTGTGCCTCGGCGACGGCCAGCGTCTGGCCGTCGACCAGCGCGGCGCCGTCGGCGAACTTCCCCTGCGGGCTGTCCGCGCGCACCGCCCGGCCGCCGAACCGCTCGTCGAGGTCGGCGGCCAGCCGGTGGATCGTGTGGCCCTCGGGCATCAGCCGCGCCCGGGGTCCGGCAGAGGGGGCAGCGTGCCGTCGGCCTCGTAGGCGCTGAGCATGGCGATGCGGCGGGCGTGCCGATCCGCGCCCGAGTAGGGCGTGGTGAGGAAGACCGCCACGAACGAGGTCGCCTCGTCCGCGCTGTGCAGGCGGGCGCCGACGCCGAGCACGTTGGCGTCGTTGTGCTCGCGGGCGAGCCGCGCGGTCTCCTCGCTCCAGGCCAGCGCGCAGCGCACGCCGCGGACCTTGTTCGCGGCGATGGCCTCGCCGTTGCCCGAACCGCCGATGACGATGCCGAACGCGCCCGGGTCGGCGGCCGTGCGGGCGGCGGCGCGCAGGCAGAACGGCGGGTAGTCGTCCCGCGGGTCGAACGCCTGCGGCCCGCAGTCCACCGGATCGTGCCCGTGCTCCGCCAGCCAGTCCAGCAGATGGGCCTTCAGTTCGTAACCGGCGTGGTCGGAGCCGAGGTAGACGCGCATGGCGACGAGTCTGCCATCGGCCGCGACCGCGCCGGACCACCGAACGGTCAGCCGCGGTCGCGGCCGAGCAGGTGCCAGGCCGCGGGCAGGGCGCCCATGGCCAGCGCCGCCTTGAGCGCGTCGCCGAGCAGGAACGGCACGAGCCCGGCGTCCACCGCCTCGGCCGCCGACATCCCGGTGGCCAGCGCGAGATAGGGCACGCCCACCGCGTAGGTGATGGCGGTGCCGACGGCCATGGTGGCGACGGTGCGCGGCACCGTGCGGTCGCCGCCCCGGCGGGCCAACGCCCCGACGGCGCCGGCGGCGAGCGTCATGCCGATGACGTAGCCGAAGCTGGGCATGCCGTAACCCGAGGTGCCCTCCGCGAACCACGGGGTGCCCGCCATGCCGGCCAGCGCGTACAGCAGCAGCGAGAGCAGGGCCCGGACCGGACCCAACGAGGCGCCGACGAGCAGCGCGGCGAAGGTCTGCCCGGTGACCGGCACCGGCGACCCGGGCACCGGCACGGACAGCTGCGCGGCCGCACCGGTGAGCGCCGCGCCGCCGAGGATCAGCGCGAGGTCGCGGACCCGGGCACGGGACTCGGTGGCGGCGGGCAGCAGGTCGGCGAGTACGGCTCCTGGTCGGCGGGCGACGCCGGCGGCGAGAGGGGCGGCGGCTGTGCTCATGCGGTGCTCCAGCGGGTCGGTGGAACGCGTACGGGAACCCTCCGACGCTAGCCGACCAAGCTCGAACGCCTCTTGGGCGCCGGCTGTGGTCTTCGCGACATCGGGCGGCGTCAGCCGGCGGAAGGCGCCGTCACGCGCCGTCACGCCCCATCAGTTCCGATTGCGGTAGGGTCGCTACTGCAATAAATTCGCAATTAGTCGAGATGGGCAACGGCATGGCCACCTACTCCCTCCCCGAGCTCCCCTACGACTACTCCGCGCTGGAGCCGGTCATCAGCGGCGAGATCATCGAGCTGCACCACGACAAGCACCACGCCGCGTACGTCAAGGGCGCCAACGACACCCTGGAGCAGTTGGAGGAGGCGCGCGCCACCGACCAGTGGGGATCGATCAACGGGCTGGAGAAGAACCTCGCCTTCCATCTCTCCGGCCACATCCTGCACTCCATCTACTGGCGCAACATGACCGGCGACGGCGGCGGTGAGCCGCTGGAGCGGGACGGCACCGGGGAGCTGGCCGACGCCATCGCCGAGTCCTTCGGCTCCTTCGCCCGCCTCAAGGCGCAGCTGACCAGGGCCGCCGCCACGACGCAGGGCTCGGGTTGGGGCGTGCTGGCCTACGAGCCGGTGAGTGGGCGGCTGATCGTCGAGCAGGTCTACGACCACCAGGGCAACGTCGGCCAGGCGTCCGTGCCGATCCTGGTCTTCGACGCCTGGGAGCACGCCTTCTACCTGCAGTACCGCAACCAGAAGGTGGACTTCGTCGAGGCCATGTGGCGCGTGGTGAACTGGCAGGACGTCACCGCCCGCTACACCGCCGCCAGGGAGCGCGCCCAGAACCTCCTGCTCTCGTGATCGTCTTCTCACCCTTCACGGGACAGGCGGAAGAAGAGGCGGCCCCCGCACGGACCTGACGTGCGGGGGCCGCCTCGTGCGGTGCCCGGGCTCAGTCGAACCGGGGCTCCGCCTCCCGGGTGCGCTTGATCTCGTAGAAGCCGGGCGTGGAGGCCACCATCAGGGTGCCGTCCCACAGCCGGGCGGCGGCCTCGCCCTTCGGCGCCGGCGTGACCACCGGGCCGAAGAACGCGATCTGCTCGCCGTCCGCGCCCGGCACCGCGATCACCGGCGTGCCGACGTCCTGGCCGACCAGATCGATGCCGGAGGCGTGCGAGGCGCGCAGCTCGGCGTCGTACCGGTCGGAGTCCGCGGCCTGGACCAGATCGGTCGGCAGCCCGGCCGCGGCGAGCGCCTCGGCGAGGGTCTCGGCGTTCTTCGGGCGGCCCTGGTTGTGGAAGCGGGTGCCGATCTCGGTGTACAGCGGCCCGAGCACCTGGGACCCGTGCTCCTGCTCGGCCGCGACGCACACCCGCACCGGACCCCAGGCGGCGCGCATCGCCTCCGCGTAGTCGGGCGGCAGGTCGTCCAGCCGCTTCTCGTTCAGCACCGACAGGCTCATCACGTGCCAGCGCACCTCGACCGGGCGCTGCTTCTCGACCTCCAGCATCCAGCGGGAGGTCATCCAGGCCCACGGGCACAGCGGATCGAACCAGAAGTCGGCTGGGGTCTTGTCGGACATGCCCTGTCTCCTCGGCTGAACGTGTTCTGCGGCGATGGTGGTGGCGGACGTCCATGGCGACAACCCGACCGGACCGCGACGCATTCCTGGCGGGATGGAATGCTGGCACGCGCCGTGCGGGCGGGGCACCGCCACGCACCGCACCGCCGAGCGAACATCGCTGGACCAACCGCGCAGCAAGGGAGTGGCCCGTGCCCGGAGAGAACCTGACCCGCGAGGAGGCCCGGGAGCGGGCCGCCCTGCTGACCGTCCACGGGTACCAGGTGGCCCTCGATCTGCGCTCGGCGACCGAGCCGCCGCCCGGCTCCGGGCCGCGCACGTTCCGCTCGACCACCACGATCCGCTTCGGCTGCGCCCGCGAGGGCGCGGAGACCTTCGTCGACCTGCTGGCCCCGCGCGTGCACTCGGTCACCCTGAACGGCGACGCCCTGCCCGTCGACCGGATCTTCGACGGCACCCGCATCGCCCTGGCCGGCCTGCGCGCGGAGAACGAACTGACGGTGGACGCGAGGTGCGCGTACAGCCGGACCGGCGAGGGACTGCACCACTTCACCGACCCGGAGGACGGCGAGACCTACCTCTACACGCAGTACGAGCCGGCGGACGCGCGCCGCGTCCTCGCCACCTTCGAGCAGCCCGACCTCAAGGCGCCGTTCGACGTCGAGATCACCGCGCCGGCGCACTGGACGGTGCTGAGCAACGGGGTCGAGGAGGCGCGCGAGGAGCTGGCCGACGGCACGGCGGCGACCTGGCGCTTCGCCCGCACCCGCCCGATCTCCACCTACATCACCGCCGTGGTGGCCGGCCCGTACCACGTGGTGCGCGACCACTACGCGCGGAAGCTCCCGGACGGCGGCACGCTGGACATCCCGCTGAGCGCGCTGTGCCGCAAGGGCCTGGCCCGGCACTTCGACCCCGAGGAGATCTTCACCGTCACCAAACAGGGGTTCGACTTCTTCCACGACGCCTTCGGCTTCCCGTATCCCTTCGGGAAGTACGACCAGGCGTTCGTGCCGGAGTACAACATCGGCGCGATGGAGAACCCGGGCCTGGTGACGTTCCGCGAGGACTTCGTCTTCCGCGGCCGGACCACCCGCGCCTCCTACCAGGGGCGGGCCAACACGCTGCTGCACGAGATGTCGCACATGTGGTTCGGCGACCTGGTGACCATGGAGTGGTGGGACGACCTGTGGCTCAAGGAGTCGTTCGCCGACTTCATGGGCGCGTTCTCGCTGGTCGAGGCCACCCGCTTCGAGGAGGGCTGGATCACCTTCGCCAACCGGCGCAAGGCGTGGGCCTACCGGGCCGACCAGCTGCCCTCGACGCATCCGGTCACGGCCGACATCCGGGACCTGGAGGACGCCAAGCTCAACTTCGACGGCATCACCTACGCCAAGGGTGCCAGCGTGCTGAAGCAGCTGGTCGCCTACGCCGGGCGGGAGGCGTTCCTGGAGGGCGCGCGGCGGTACTTCCGGCGGCACGCCTACGGCAACACCCGGCTGGCCGACCTGCTCGCCGTGCTGGAGGAGACCTCGGGGCGGTCGATGACCGCCTGGGCCGAGGCGTGGCTGCAGACCGCGGGCGTCAACGCGCTGACGCCGCGCCTCACGTACGCCGAGGACGGGCGGATCGCCGAGCTGACCGTGGTCCAGGCGGCGGCCGCCAGCCATCCGACGCTGCGCCCGCACCGGGTCGCGGTCGGCCTGTACCGGCGCGACGAGACGGGCGCGCTGGTCCGGTACCGGCGCGCCGAGCTGGACGTGGACGGCGCCGAGACCGTGGTCGCGGAGCTGGCCGGCGCCGAGGCGCCCGAGCTGGTCCTGGTGAACGACGACGACCTCACGTACTGCAAGACCCGCTTCGACGAGCGCTCCCTGGCGACGCTGCGCGAGCATCTGGGCCGGATGACCGACCCGCTGGCCCGCGCGCTGTGCTGGTCCGCGCTGTGGAACCTGACCCGCGACGCCCTGCTGCCGGCCCGCGACTTCCTCGCCCTGGTGCGGCGGTTCGCCGGTGCCGAGACGGAGATCGGGGTGCTCCAGATGGTGCACGACTGGGCGCTGTCCGCGCTGGAGCACTACACGGTGCCCGAGCGGCGCGAGACGGTCCGCGCCGAGCTGGCCGAGGCGGCGCTGGCCGAGCTCCGGCAGGCCCCGCCGGGCGGGGACCACCAACTGGCCTGGGCCCGGTTCTTCGCGGTGGTGGCCGCCTCGGACGCCGAGCTGCGGCTGCTGGCCCACCTGCTCGACGACACCGAGACGATCGGCGGCCTGGCCATCGACCAGGAGCTGCGCTGGGCGTTCCTGCGCGCGCTGACCGCGCACGGACGGGCCGGCCGGCCGGAGCTGGACGCCGAGTTGGAGCGGGACGACACCGCCTCGGGCGAACGCCACCACATGCGCTGCCTCGCGGCCCGTCCGGAACCCGAGGTGAAGGCGTGGGCCTGGGAGCGGGTGGTGGAGACCGACACGCTCTCCAACGCCCTGGTGGAGGCGGTCATCGCCGGTTTCGCTCAGCCGGGTCAGCGGGAGCTCGTGGCGCCGTACGTGCCGAGGTACTTCGAGGCCCTCGAACGGGTCTGGCGGGAGCGGACGATCGAGATCGCGATGGCCGTGGTCCGCGGCCTGTTCCCGATGGAACAGGGGAACGCGGCGACCCTGGAGGCCACCGACGCCTGGCTGGCCGCGCACCAGGACGCGGCGCCGGCGCTGCGCCGCCTCGTCCTGGAGGCGCGCGACGATCTGGCACGCGCTCTCCGCGCACAGGCCGCGGCGGCCGACTGAGGACGTGCGCCACCCCGCGCCCGGTGGGGCGCGGGGTGTTCGGGTCGCGCCGGGCCCCACGACCGTTTTCGACCGTTGGCGACCGGATCATGGCTACTGACGACCAGTCAGTTCCGACTCGCCACTCGAACGCGCGTACTTTAGTACGTGGTTGTCCGCGTTTGGCGACGGGCGTGTAACAACGGGAGCGATCCGGGTCCCCACCGGGAATCGGCCGGTCATGAGTGCCTCCAGGAACCCGATCACACCCCGCCCGCTGCACGAACTCGCCGACGCCAGGTGCCGCGTGATGACCGTTCAGGAGTTGCGCGAGCACGGGGTCAGCAGTGCCGCCGCGCACGAGCGCTGCCGCCCCGGCGGGCCGTGGCAGATGCCGCTGCCCGGCGTCTTCCTGCTGCACGCGGGCCCGCCCACCGCCGAGGAGACCCTGCACGCGGTGCTCAGGTACACCGGCGGGCGGCCGGGCGAGGCGATGGTCAGCGGGCTGGCCGCACTGGCCCTGCACGGGTTCTCCGCCGTGCCGCCGCTGGCCGCGCTCAACCGGGTGGACGTGCTGGTGCCGCGCACCCGGCGGCTGCGCTCCTCAGGGTGTGCCCGGATCGTGCGCACCCACCGGCTGCCGCGCCCGGTCGAGGTGGGCGGCTTCCCGGTGGCGCCGGCGCCCCGGGCGCTGGTGGACGCGGTGGTCCGGCTGGTGGACCCGCTGGCGGTGCGGCGGCTGATGGTGGAGGCGGTGCGCGGCGGGCACTGCGAGCCGTACGCCGTGGTACGGGAGTTCACCCGGGCCCGGCTACGCGGCCGACCGCAGGTGGCCGGGGCGGTCGAGGCGCTGCTGGCCGAGGCGCGCGGGATGGCCGAGGAGCGGCTGATGGAGCTGGTGCGGGTGGGCGGGCTGCCCGATCCGTGCTGGAACGTGGAGCTGTGGCTGCCCGGCGGGCCCTGCCTGGGCGAGGTCGACGCGTACTGGCCGGACCACGGGGTGGTCGTGGAGATCGACGCGCGGGCGCCTTCCCGACGAGGCCCCACCCCGGCGGAACCGAGGGTTCCGGAACGGGGGACCCTGGTGGCGGAGGGCCAACACCCGTCCACGCGGGGACCGGAGACCCGGTCTCCGAAGCCATGGGCCGCGGAGACGCCGGGAACGGAGCCGGGGACCTCCGAGACGCCGGGCTCTCGGTCGGGCTCCGAGACGCCGGGAACGGAGACGTCGGGAACGGAGACGCCAGCGCGGGAGACGAAGTCCTCCCGGACGCCCGCGCCGGATACGCGTGGCTCCGAGACGCCGACGTCGGAGGCGTCCGCGTCGGAGGCGGAGGCCTTCGAGAGGTGGGTGGAGGAAGGGCGGGCCGCGGGGGCGTGGGGGTCCGACGAGGCCGCCGGTGACGGGGATTCCGACCAGGACCCCGCATGGGCCGAACGGATGCGCCGGCGTGCCTCGTTGGAACGACTCGGCGTCACCGTGCTGCACCTGACGCCGCGGAAGCTGCGGGAGCCCGCGGAGCCACAGGTCTCGCTGCTCCGCGCCACGCTGCTGCGCGCCGCGGCCAAGGATCCGGGGGGCTATCTGGTGGTGCTCCCCCGCTGATGGACGCGGGTCAATCCGTCCTCCGGTGACCCAATCGTTACTGATCGGGACGCGACAAGTTTGACCCAACTCACCCCGTCAAATTGATCACTTCCGTAAGATGGCCGGTCATCCTGCTCCGGGTTTCACGCAAGCCGACCAAGGATGCTCATGCCACTCAGACCGCAACTGACCCCGTTGACGTCCCGACGGCCCTCCCGCACCGCGATCGCGGCGGGCCTGGTGGCCGCACTGGCGATGACCCCGGCGGCGTTCGGCGCCGCCCCAGCCCACGCCGGCGACGTCCCGCCGCCCACGGCGGACAAGCCGCTCGGCGAGAAGTTCTCCACCCATGACGCCACCCTGCTCGCCGAGGCACGCGCCGCGGGCGAGCCGCACGTGACCATGATGATCGCGGCCGAACCGGGCGAGACCGAGGCCGTGGCGGACCGGATCGAGGCGCTGGACGGCGCCTCGGTGGGCTACACCGAGGAGTCCGTCGGCTACGTCCGCGTCACCGTCCGCACGGGCAAGGCGGAGGCCGCCATCGCCGAGGCCACCGGCATGGACGCGGTGCGCGCGATCGACCTCAACGAGGAGATCCGGATCCCCGATCCGGTGCCCGAGTCCACGGACGTCGGCGAGGCCAGCGTGAGCCGGGAGTACTCGGGCCCCGACGCCGACACCCCGGCGGCGAACCCGTACCAGCCGGCGCACGAGACCGGCGCGGTGGACTTCGTCGAGGACCACCCGCGGGCCGACGGCCGCGGCGTCACCATAGGCGTGCTCGACACCGGCGTCGACCTGGCGCACCCGGCGCTCCAGGAGACCAGCAACGGCAAGCCCAAGATCACCGACTGGGTGACCGCGACCGACCCGATCATCGATCTGGACGGCAGTTGGCGCTCGATGATCACCGAGGTCTCCGGCCCCTCCTTCGAGTACAACGGCCGGACGTACACCGCGCCGGCCGGCGACTACCTGATCAACACCTTCCGGGAGAACGCCGCCAGCGGCGAGATCGGCGGCGACCTCAACCGGGACGGCGACACGACCGACGCCTGGGCCCTGCTGTACGACCCGGAGGCCGGTTCGGTCCGCGTCGACCTCGCGGCCGACGCCGACTTCACCAACGACGAGGCCATGACGCCGTACGGTGAGAGCCACGACGTCGGCTACTTCGGCACCGACGACGAGGCAACCGAGATCGCCGAGGCGATCCCGTTCGTCGTGGAGATCCGCGAGGACGTGCCGATGGACCCGTACGGCGGCGACTGGGTCGGCCAGACCGCCGACTTCGTCAACATCGGCATCGTCTCCGGACGGCACGGCACCCACGTCGCCGGCATCGCCGCCGCCAACGGGCTGTTCGGCGGCGAGATGGACGGCGCCGCCCCCGGCGCGCAGGTCGTCTCCTCGCGCGCCTGCTCGTTCGGTGGCGGCTGCACCTACACCGCGCTGACCGAGGGCATGATCGACCTGGTCGTCAACCGGGACGTGGACGTCGTCAACGTCTCCATCGGCGGCCTGCCCGCGCTCAACGACGGCAACAACGCGCGGGCCTGGCTCTACAACGAGCTGATCGACACCTACGGCGTGCAGATGTTCATCTCCGCCGGCAACGACGGCCCCGGCACCAACACCGTCGGCGACCCGTCCGTGGCCGACGACGTGGTCAGCGTCGGCGCCGCCATCTCCGACGACACCTGGGCCGCCAACTACGGCTCGGGCGTCGAGCGGAACTACGCGATGATGCCGTTCTCCTCGGCCGGCCCGCGCGACGACGGCGGCTTCAAGCCGACCATCGCCGCCCCCGGCGCGTCGATCAACGCGATCCCCACCTGGCAGGCCGGCAGCCCGGTCCCCGAGGCCGGCTACGACCTGCCGCCCGGCTACGGCATGCTGCAGGGCACCTCGATGGCCTCGCCGCAGGCCGCCGGCGCCGCGGCGCTGCTGCTCTCCGCGGCGAACCGGTACGACGTCGAGGCCGATCCGGCCAGCCTGCGCACGGCCCTCACCAGTTCGGCCGACACGATCCGGGGCACCCAGGCGCACGAGCAGGGCGCCGGCCTCATCAACACCGAGGCCGCCTGGCGGCAGCTCACCCGGGGCGCCGACGCGCACGAGTACACCGTCGAGGCCCCGGTCGACCACGCCATGGACGAGTATCTGGCGACGCCGGGCGTGGGCAGCGGCGTCTACGACCGGGAGAGCGCCCCTACGGTCGGCCAGTCGGAGCGGTACGACGTCACCATCACCCGCACCACGGGGCCCGACCGCCCGGTCCGGCACAGCCTGGAGCTCGCGAACAACGACGAGCGCACCTTCCGGCTGGTGGGCCGGAACAGTGACTCGGTGACGCTGCCGCTGAACGAGCCGGTGACCGTCACGGTCGAGGCCCGGCCGCGGTCCGGCGGCGCGCACAGCGCCCTGCTGACCGTGGACGACGGCCGCACCGGCGGCACGGACACCCAGATCCTGGCGACCGTGGTCACCGCCGAGGACCTCGCGGAGCCCTCCTTCTCGGTGACCAACGCGGACGAGGTGCAGCGCAACGACACCACCTCGTACTTCGTGAACGTCCCCGAGGGCACCAAGACGCTGGAGGTCGCCATGAGCGGCCTGGCCGAGCTCAGCCAGACCCGGTGGATCGCCATCACCCCGTACGGCACGCTGGCCGACGACGCGGCGAGCAACCTCTGCTATCCGCACTACAACGAGTCGGGCAACACCTGCCGACCCGACCTGCGGTCGTACGAGGACCCGATCCCCGGCGTGTGGGAGATCGAGGTCGAGTCGCGGCGCACCTCGCCGATCCTCGACAACCGCTACGAGGTGACCGCCACCGCGCTGGGCACCACCTTCGAACCGGAGACCGTCACCATCGACGAGGCCGAGATCGGCACCCCGACCCCCGTCGACTGGGAGGTGACCAACGGCTTCGCGCCGATCGAGAACGGCTCGCTGGCCGCCGGCGAACTGGGTTCGGCGCTGACCGAGCGCCCGACCATCGCCGACGGCGAGTACGCCACCCACACGGTGGAACTGCCCGCCGACGTCTCCGAGCTCTCCGCCGTCATCGGCTCGCCGTCCGATCCCGCCGCCGACCTCGACCTCTTCATCTACTACGGAGAGGGCGACGACGCGGAGCTGATCGGCTCGTCCGCCTCCTCGGCCTCCGAGGAAGCGATCACCCTGGTCGACCCCGAGGCCGGCACCTACACCATCGAGGTGCACGGCTACGCGGTGCCGGCCGGCAGCACCGAGTACGACTACCGGGACGCGTATCTCAGCCCGGGGCTCGGCACGGTGGCCGTCGAGGAGGGCCTGATCAGCCTGGACACCGGCGAGAGCACCGAGGTCGGCGCCGAGGTCACGGTGACGGGTTCGGCGCCCGAGGGCCGCGAGTTCTTCGGCGCGGTCGAGCTGCGGAACGGTGCCGGCACCCCGACCGGCACCGGCGACATCACCATCGAACACGTGGTGCAGGGAGGCGGGGGAGCGGCATCCGAGTGACCTCACCCCGCTGAGGGAAGGCTGGTGAGCGCCCGTCCCCGACGGGCGCTCACCAGGCCTCGAGAACGCGCCCCCGCCGGGGCGGCCACGGCCGTTCCGGCGGGGGCGCGCGTGCGAGGATGGCGACACCGAGAAGCCCGAAAAAGGAGACCGACAGGTGCCTGGTACGAATCTGACCCGTGACGAGGCGCGGGAGCGCGCGGCGCTGCTCAGCGTCGACAGCTACCAGATCGCGCTCGACCTCTCCGGTGCGCAGCAGGGCGGCACCTTCCGCTCGACCACCACCGTGCACTTCACCGCGCGCAGGGCGGGCACCAGCTTCGTCGACCTGGTCGCGCCCGAGGTCTCCGAGGTGGTGCTCAACGGGCAGTCGTTGTCGCCGGCGGAGGTCTTCGCGGACTCCCGGATCGCGCTGCCGGGTCTGGTCGAGGGCCGCAACGAGCTGCGCGTGGTGGCGGACTGCGCCTACACCAACACGGGCGAGGGGCTGCACCGGTTCGTCGACCCGGTGGACCAGCAGGCCTATCTGTACACGCAGTTCGAGGTGCCCGACGCGCGGCGGGTCTTCGCCTGTTTCGAGCAGCCCGACCTGAAGGCGACCTTCCAGTTCACCGTCACCGCCCCCGAGGGCTGGTCGGTGATCTCCAACTCCCCCACCCCGGAGCCCGACGGCGCCACCTGGCGCTTCGACCCGACCCCGCGGCTGTCCAGCTACGTCACGGCGCTGATCGTCGGCCCGTACCACGCGGTGCACAGCAGCTGGGAGGGTCCCGACCGGACCGTGCCGCTGGCCGTCTACTGCCGGCCCTCGCTGGCCGAACACCTGGACGCCGACGCGATCTTCGAGGTCACCCGGCAGGGCTTCGACTGGTTCCAGGAGAAGTTCGACCACCCGTACCCGTTCGTCAAGTACGACCAGTTGTTCGTCCCGGAGTTCAACGCCGGCGCGATGGAGAACGCGGGCGCGGTCACCCTGCGGGACCAGTACGTCTTCCGCTCCAAGGTGACGGACGCCGCGTACGAGATGCGGGCCGAGACCATCCTGCACGAGCTGGCCCACATGTGGTTCGGCGACCTGGTCACCATGGAGTGGTGGAACGACCTGTGGCTGAACGAGTCGTTCGCCACGTACACCTCCGTCGCCTGCATGGCGCACGCCCCGGGCAGCCGTTGGCCGCACGCCTGGACGTCGTTCGCCAACTCGATGAAGACCTGGGCGTACCGGCAGGACCAGCTCCCGTCGACCCACCCGATCATGGCGGAGATCCGCGATCTGGACGACGTCATGGTCAACTTCGACGGCATCACCTACGCCAAGGGCGCCAGCGTGCTGAAGCAGCTGGTGGCGTACGTGGGCATGGACGAGTTCTTCCGCGGCGTGCAGGCGTACTTCCGGCGCCACGCATGGGGCAACACCCGGCTGACCGACCTGCTGAGCGCGCTGGAGGAGACCAGCGGCCGGGACCTGAAGACGTGGTCCAAGGCATGGCTGGAGACGGCCGGCATCAACGTGCTGCGCCCCGACATCAGGACCGAGGGGGACGGACCCGGCGCCGTCGTCACCTCGTTCGCGATCCGCCAGGAGGCGCCCGACCTGCCGGAGGGCGCCGTCGGTCAGCCGACCCTGCGCCCGCACCGGATCGCCGTCGGGCTGTACGAGCTCGGCGACGACGGCGTGCTGAGCCGCACCGACCGGATCGAGCTGGACGTGGACGGCGAGCGGACCGAGGTGCCGCAGCTGGTCGGCCGGCCGCGGCCGGCGGTCGTCCTGCTCAACGACGACGACCTCTCGTACGCGAAGGTGCGCCTCGACCCGGAGTCGCTCGCCGTGGTGACCGGGCATCTGGGCGGCTTCACCGAGTCGCTGCCGCGCGCGCTGTGCTGGGCGTCCGCCTGGGACATGACCAGGGACGGCGAACTGCCCACCCGGGACTACCTGAAGCTGGTGCTCTCCGGCATCGACCAGGAGACCGATATCGGCGTGGTGCAGTCGCTGCAGCGGCAGGTGAAGCTGGCGCTCGACCTGTACGCGGCGCCGGCCTGGCGGGAGACCGGTCTCGACACCTGGTCGGAGGCCACCCTGCGGCATCTGCGGGCGGCCGCGCCGGGCAGCGACCACCAGCTCGCCTGGGCCAGGGCGCTGGCAGCCACCGCCCGCTCCGAGGAGCAGCTCGGGCTGATCGCCGGCCTGCTCGACGGCACCGAGACGATCGAGGGCCTGGCCGTGGACACGGAGCTGCGCTGGGCGCTGCTGCACCGGCTGGTCGCCACCGGCCGGGCCGACGAGAAGGCCATCGCGGAGGAGCTGGAGCGCGACGCCACGGCGGCCGGCGAGCGGCACGCGGCGACCGCGCGGGCCGCCCGGCCGACCCCGGAGGCGAAGGCGGCGGCCTGGGCCTCGGTGGTGGAGGCGACGGGCGACGACGCGCTGCCCAACGCGCTCCAGGAGGCGGTCATCGGCGGCTTCGTGCAGACGGACCAGCGCGAGCTGATCGCCCCGTACACCCCGATGTACTTCGCGCGGCTGGCGGACGTGTGGGAGACCAGGAGCCGGGAGATGGCCCAGCAGATCGCCATCGGTCTCTACCCGGTGCTCCAGGTCAGCCAGGAGACGCTGGACACCACCGACGCGTGGCTGGCCGAGGCCGACCCCTCCCCCGCGCTGCGCCGCCTCACCATGGAGTCCCGGGCCGGCGTCGTGCGCGCGCTGGCCGCCCAGGCCGCGGACGACGCCGCCAGCGAGATGGCCTAGCCGGCCGGTCCGGCGCGGGTGCCCTCCGTCCCGGAGGGCACCCGGGCGTTCTCGTCGAGCACCCGCCGGAGGATCGCCTCCAGGGACGGGGCGTCGAAACCCGCGGGGTGCTCCGCGAGCCGGTGCCCGAGATGCCGCTCCGACCGCTCCGTCTGCCGTGCGGACGTGTCGTTCATCCAGCGCAGCCGCAGCTCGGTGTCGTAGATGCTGACGCCCACCGGAGAGCGGTACACGAGCGCCGCCAGCAGCGGGCCGACCTCGGCGTCACCCGCCTGCTGCCCCGCACGGTCGGATGCGGCCATCGATCGGACCCGTTTCTCATGCTTTGACCGAAATGCGAGAAATCTCGCTCAGTCTAGCCTCAGGATCTGGCGTTCGGATCTTCGTGGATCGGGGGACAGACCCCAGGAGCCGACCGCGCCGGGCCGCCGCGGGAAGCGGCTACGCGCTCTTGCGCTCGGCGAGGACGACCAGGCCGGCGATCACCGCGAAGAGGAGGATCGGGGCCACCACGAAGAGGCTCAGGGTCTCGAAGATGCTCAGGCCGGTGCCCGGATCGTCGCCGTCGTCCCGCTGCAGGGCCTGCGCCGCGGGGGACGCCAGCAGCGAGACCAGCACCGTGCCGCCGGCGACGCCGGTCGCGCGCACCGCGCGGCGCCCGCGGCGTGCCTCGTTCTTCTCAAGGTTCTTCTGGCGCTTCTCACTGATGTCGACCACACCCACACCCTAACCAACGCCCCGGGCGGAGCCGCGACCAGGACCGGGCGAGGCCGCGAGGTCCTCGCGCAGCATCCGCATCAGGGCCGCCATCCGCGGGGACGCGGCCAGCTGCTCCAGGGTCAGCGGGACGCCCGCCGGATCGGCGATCGGCAGCCGCGCCTCGGCCGGCGCGCGCCGGGGGCCCGGCACGTTCCGCCGCCGGCGGTCGCCCACCCCGTCCGGCAGCCAGACCCCGATCAGCCGGGCCGGGGTGCGCACCAGGAACCGGTAGGCGGCGGCGATCCGCCGTTCCTCGTCCGCGCCCGGCGGCAGCAGGCCGAGCCGGGCGAACAACTGGAGCCACTCCGCGCGCTCCGCCGCCGTGGGCGGCGGGTCGTGCCGGGCCGCCGTGGCCAGGCAGTCGACGCGCCACGCCGCGGGCGCCAGCGGCGGCGGGGCGGGGGCGCGGGGCGGGCCGCCGTGGTCGCGTTCGGACCAGAGCACCGAGCTGCCCAGGATCCCGCGCCGCCGCAGGTCCTCGCGGATCCCGGGATCGACCGTGCCGTGCTCCTCGCCCACCACCACGGCCCCGGCCCGCTGCGCCTCCAGGGACAGCACGCCGAACATGGCGTCGGCGTCGAAGGAGACGTAGGTGCCCGCGGCGGGCTCCGCCCCCCGCGGGATCCACCACAGCCGGTACTGCCCCGTCACATGGTCGACCCGCAGCGCGCCCGCGTTGCGCAGCAGGCAGCCGAGCAACTCGCGGTACGGCGCGTACCCGGCGCGGGCCAGCGCGTCGGGACGCCACGGCGGCATCCCCCAGTCCTGGCCCTCGGGGTGGTCCGCGTCCGGCGGCGCGCCCACCGACATGGCGGGCGCCAGCACCGCCTGCTGCGCCCAGGCGTCGGAGCCGTGCGGGTGCACGCCGACCGCGAGGCCGTGCATCAGGCCGACGGTCATCCCCGACGCCTGCGCGACCCGGCGGGCGCGGGCCAGCTGGGTGTCGGCGAGCCAGGCCAGCCAGCTGTGGAAGTCGATGCGCTCCAGATGCTCGGCCCGGGCCCTGGCGGTGCGCGACGAACGCGGGTCGCGGAGCCCGACCGGCCAGGAGCGCCAGTCGGGGCCGTGTAACTCGGCCAGGGCGTGCCAGGTGGCGTGGTCCTCCAGGGCCTGGCCCTGGGCGGCGAGGAAGGCGTGGTAGGACGCGGCCCGGCCGGGTCCCAGCGGGACGGTCCTGACGATCTCCAGCGCCCGCCGCTTCAGGTCCCAGACCGCGTCCCGGTCGATCGGCGCGCGCTTCTCCAGCACCGCCTCGCGCAGCGCGGCGGCCCGCGTGAGCAGCGGCTCCAGGCGTCGCCGGTCCGTCGCGTCCAGGTACGCGTACTCGGGTATGTCCTCGATCCGCAGGTGCACCGGGTCGGCGAAGCGCCGGCTGCCCGGGCGGCACGGGGTGGCGGCGTCGGCGATGTCGGGCACGGCCGCGTGCAGGGGGTCGAGCTGGACGAACGAGGCGCCGAGCGAGTGCCCGGCCCAGCTGGTGAGCTCCGCGAGGTCGACCAGGTCGCCCATGCCCCAGGAGCGGGTGGAGAGCACCGAGTCCAGCCGCACCAGCAGGCCGAGCCCGCGGCGTTCGGGGACCGGGAGCCGCTCCGGCGGAACGATCAGCAGCGCCCGGGCGGAGCGGCCGTCCGGCGCGGTCGCGCGCAGCGTGTGGTAGCCCGGGGGCAACGGCTCGGCGCCCCAGGACAGCTCGCGCCCGTCCTCCGTGGTGACGCCGACCTCGCTGCCGACCGGCAGGCCCGGCAGCTCCGGCAGCTCCGGCAGTTCGGGCGGCCCCGGGTCCGTGGCCCCGGACGCGCGCGGCCCGCCGCCGCGGGATAACGCGACGACGGGCGGCAGCAGCTCGGCCGGCTCGGCGGACGGCGGGGCCGCGGGGTCCACGCCGAGGGCGTGCAGCACGGCGCGCAGCGTGGACTCGGGCACGGCGGCCCTGATCCCGGGGCCGGGTTCGTGGTGGGTGGCGACGCCGTGCGCGGCGGCAAGCCGTGCCAGGTGCTCCATCAGGGTCTGGCGGCCTCCGCGCCTCCCCCGGCCCCGTACAGAGCCGGAGGCCCGGGCGGCACCCACATGTCCTCGTCGTCCGCGCAGCAGTGGCAGGTCACGGTGGACTCCGCGGTCAGGGCCGGCTCGCCGCCGAGCGGCGGCTCACTGGTGAGGGGAGCCGCGTCGGCCAGCGGCGGCTCGCTGGTCAGCGGCACCCGCTCGGAGGAGGCGGGCAGCGAGATCAGCGGGGGAGCTTCGAGCCTGGTGGCTGCGGCCACGGAAGTTCACTCCGATCGCGGAGGGGCGGTGCGGGCTGCGGTCGTCCCTACCCAGTCAACGCCACCCCATCCGGGATTGCCACGGACAGCGGCCGGAAATTATGGGTTCCCGCGAGAAAAGTGGCCGAGCTCACCCCCGATTCCGCGCAAAAGCTGCCGCCCGTGACCCTCCTGCTGACATTTCTTACACGCGCCGCCATTGGCGTGACGGCCCGCCCACCCCGGTCAGGCGCTGCGCCCCTCGATCCGGGCCAGCGCGTCGTCCGCGCCATAGGGCCTGAGGTACGGCAGCCACCGCGGATCGCGGTGGCCGGTGCCGATGATCCGCCAGGCCAGCCCGGAGGGCGGGCCCGGCTGGTGTCGGAGTCTCCAGCCGAGCTCGGCGACGTGCCGGTCGGCCTTGATGTGGTTACAGCTGCGGCAGGCGGCGACCACGTTGTCCCAGGCGTGCTCGCCGCCGCGGCTGCGCGGGATCACGTGGTCCACGCTGGTGGCCACGCCGCCGCAGTAGGCGCAGCGGCCGCCGTCCCGGGCGAAGAGCGCTCGACGGGTGAGCGGCACGGCGCTGCGGTACGGTACCCGGACGAAGCGCTTGAGCCGCACGACGCTCGGGGTGGGTATGACGTGGGTGGCGCTACGCATCAGGGCGCCCGAGTTCTCCAGGCTGACGGCCTTGTCGTTCAGCAACAGGATGAGTGCGCGGCGGACCGGCACGACACCGAGTGGTTCGTACGACGCGTTGAGGACCAAGACGTGTGGCACTACGAACGCCCTCCGTTTCCGTCGGCGGCACGTGGCTCGCGCCGGGACGATCTCCCACAGTGTGTCCCGGGTCGGGCCGTCAGCGCCACCACGATCGCGAAATGCGCCGATTGTGTCGTTCACCACATCCTTCTCATCCTCCCCACGGGCCCCACGCGCCGGCCACTTACGGTGGACCCGCACCCGGCGGAACCGGGAGCGCGGACCGACGGCGCGAACGACCGCATGAGCCGAAGAGGCCGACGCGAAGAGCCGACCCGAAGAGCCGACCTGAAGAGGACTGATGGGAGACAACTGGGAGGCGTGGCTCGCGGCGGGTCTGCGCATCCTCCTGATCCTGGTGATCGCCTTCACCGTGCGCTTCCTGCTGCGGCGCGCGATCACCCGGCTGCTCCGCCGGCTCAACCGCCAGGACCGGCAGCGCGGCGGCCTGTTGCTGGCGAACTCCGAGCGCCGCCGGCAGCGCTCGGAGACCATCGGCTCGGTGCTGCGCAGCGCCGGCTCGGTGCTGGTGCTCGGCACGGCGGCGCTGATGGTGCTCTCCCAGCTCGGCATAGAGCTGGGCCCGTTGGTGGCCAGCGCCGGCATCATCGGCGTGGCGATCGGCTTCGGCGCTCGTAACCTCGTCACCGACGTGCTCAGCGGCATGTTCATGCTGCTGGAGGACCAGTACGGCGTCGGCGACCGCATCGACGTGGGCGAGGCCACCGGCACGGTGCTGGAGATCGGGATGCGGGTCACCACGCTGCGCGGCGACGGCGGCGAGATGTGGTACGTGCGCAACGGCGAGATCAAGCGGGTCGGGAACCTCAGCCAGGGCTGGTCCACGGCGTCGCTCGACGTCCAGGTCAGCGCGGACGCCGATCTGGACCGGGTGCGCAAGGTGATCGCGGACGCCGGCGAGGAGCTCTCCCACGTGTCCCCGTTCGACGAACTGCTGTGGGAGCCGGTCGAAGTGCTCGGCCTGGACTCCGTCTCGATGGAGACGATGGTGATCAAGGTCGTCGCCAAGACCCAGCCGGGCAAGGCCCTTCAGGTGGAGCGCGAGCTGCGCTGGCGCGTCAAGCGGGCGCTGGACGCGGCCGGCATCGAGCAGGTGGACGAGCCGGGCCTGACCCTGCGCAAGCTGACCGGGGAGTCGGCGCCGGAGTGAGGACGCCGCGCGCGTGTCACCATGAGGCCATGTCGCACCCGAGTGCCGACCTGGTGGAGTCGGGCGTCGAGCCCTGCTGTCCGCCGTTGACCGAGCGGCCGTTGACCGCCCCCGAGGCGGAGCGCACCGCGGCGATGTTCAAGGCGCTGGGCGATCCGGTGCGGCTGCGGCTGTTCTCGCTGATCGCCTCGCACGAGGGCGGCGAGGCGTGCGTCTGCGACATCTCCGACGTCGGGGTGTCCCAGCCGACCGTCAGCCACCACCTGAAGAAGCTGCGCGAGGCCGGGCTGCTGACCTCGCAACGGCGGGGCACCTGGGTCTACTACCGGGTCGCGCCCACGGTGCTGGCCGCCATGGGGGCGCTGCTCACCGCCCGCTGACCCGGCCGTTCACGTTCAGGGACAGGGCCGTCGGCGGTCGAGCACGGCCGTGGTGTGCGCGGACTCGGCCAGCTCCGCGAAGTGGCCGGCCAGACAGGCCAGGCCCTCCGGCCTGAGCCGGTAGTAGGTGAAACGGCCGCACGCCTCGGTGTCCACCACGCCCGCCTCGCGCAGCACGCGGAGGTGGTTGGAGAGGTTGGTCTGCCGCGCGCCGGTCTCGGCGACGAGATGCGACGTGCAGAGCGTCTCGCCGGCCAGCAGGGTGACGATCCGCAGTCGGAGCGGATCGGCCAGGACCTTCATCAATCCAGTACTGGCTGTCGTCAACATGGGCGGATCGTGTCACGCCCGGGCGAACCCCACCAGCGATCCGGACGATCCGTGATCCAAGAGTCACCGAACGCATATGTGCCAACGCCCGTTGACGTTGACCTCCGGCGGGGCTACGGTGACAACGAGCGTTGACAACAGTCGTTGGCAATCGACGTTGGCACAGCTCGTTGGCGTCGCTGGTTTCAGGAAGGGTCGTCGTCATGGCCGCAGCAGGCTCCGCCCCACCCCAGGGCCCGTCCCCCGCCCTCTCCCCCTCCGCAGAGCCGGACGGCCGGCGCTGGCTGGCGCTGTTCTTCATCTGCCTGGCGCAGCTGATGGTCGTGCTCGACGTGACCATCGTGAACATCGCGCTGCCCTCGGCCCAGCGGGACCTCGGCTTCTCCGACGGCGACCGCCAGTGGGTGGTCACCGCCTACACGCTGGCCTTCGGCAGCCTGCTGCTGCTCGGCGGCCGGATCGCCGACTACACCGGGCGCCGGCGGGCCTTCGCCATCGGCGCCGTCGGTTTCGCCGGCGCCTCCGCGCTGGGCGGCGCCGCGGGCAGCTTCGAACTGCTGCTCGCCGCCCGCGCCCTGCAGGGCGTCTTCGGGGCGCTGCTGGCCCCGGCCGCGCTGTCGCTGATCAGCACGAGCTTCACCGAGACCCGGGAGCGGGCCAGGGCGTTCGGCTTCTTCGGCGGCATCTCGGCCGGCGGCGGTGCGATCGGCCTGCTGCTCGGCGGCTGGTTGACCGACGCCTTCGACTGGCGCTGGTGCATGTACGTCAACGTGCTGATCGCCGTCGCCGCGCTGGCCGGCACCGGGCTGATGCGGGAGTCGCGCCCCGCCGAGCGGCCCCGGCTCGACATCCCGGGCGCGCTGCTGGTCACCGTCGGCCTGGTGGCCGTGGTCTACGGGCTGAGCGAGGCGGAGTCGGAGGGCTGGACCTCGGGCACGGTGCTGACGCCACTGCTCGCCGGCGTCCTGCTGCTGGTCGTCTTCCTGCTGGTGGAGCGGCGCTCGGCGCACCCGCTGCTGCCGCTGCGGGTGATCCTGGACCGCACCCGCGGCAGCGCGTACCTGGCGGTGGGCTTCGCCCTCGTCGGCATGCTCGGCACGCTGTTCTTCCTCACCTACCACGTGCAGCTGATCATGGGGTACTCGCCGGTCAAGGCCGGTCTGGCGTTCCTGCCGCTGACCCTCGCGGTCGGCGTCTCGGCCGGCGGGATCGCCACCCGCCTGCTGCCGCGGGTGGCGCCGCGGGCGCTGATGGTGCCGGGCCTGCTGATCGTCGCCGGCGGGCTCGGCTGGCTGAGCACGTTGCGGCCCGACACCTCCTACGCGGCGGGCCCGTTGACCGGAATGCTGATCATCGGCACCGGCATGGGGCTGACCATGGCCCCGGCCATGAACTACGCCACCCACGGCGTGCTCCCGGCGGACGCCGGCGTCGCCTCCGGCACCGTCAACACCGCCCAGCAGGTCGGCGGGTCGATCGCCACCGCGCTGCTCAACACCCTGGCCACCAACGCCACGGAGGACCACCTGGCCGCGCTCGGCCCGCGCGCCGCCGGCGATCCGACGCTGGTCGACGAGGGGCTGGTCGAGGGCTACACCACGGCGTTCGCCTGGGCCTCCGGCATCCTGGTCGCCGCCGCGCTGATCGTGGGCGTGCTGATGAACACCCCGCGCCCGCGGCGCCGGCCCGACGCGGAGCGCCTCGCCGGCGAGGGCGACGGACGGGACGAGCGCGGTCCGTCCCTTCCGGCGCACCTCGGCTGACCGGGACGGGACCCCGCGTCGGCTCGCCGCCCGGCTTCCGGCGGCTCCCGAACGCCCAGGTGGCGGTGCGTGGTCGGCGACGCCGACGCCGGCCACGAGCGTGATACGAGCGGTGTCCAAGCGGAGCCCGCCACCATTCGGCGGGTGGGCCGGGAGTCGGAAGCCGGCGCCGGACCGGAGAGACGCCGTGAGGGAGACGAGGTGCCCGTCGCATGACTGACACGGAGACGGCCGCGAACCGTTCGAGCGGGGAGCGCGCGGAGGGTGCCCCGGAGGCGCCGCGCCTGCCGGAGTTCGACAACCCGCCGGACAGCCCCTGGGAGCTGATGCGCGGCTGGATACAGGGTGCGGTCCAGTACGGCGTGGCCGACCCGTTCGCCGCGGTGCTCGCGACGGCGGACGCCAACGGGCGGCCGTCCACCCGGGTGCTGCACCTCGCCGAGCCGGACAGCCGCGGCCTGGTCTTCGGCGGCGACGGCGAGAGCCGGAAGGGCAGGGACCTGGCCGCCCGCCCCTACGCCTCGGCGACGTTCTTCTGGTTCGAGACGTTCCAGCAGCTCACGGTCGCCGGCGTGGTCGAGCGCCTCGCCCCCGAGGAGTCCGACAGGCTCTTCGCGAAGGGCGGCCGGAACATCGAACTGGCGGTGTCCGCCGTCTCCCGGCAGAGCGAGCCGCTGCCCGACGAGGCGGCGTTCCGCGCCGCGGCCCGGGAGGTCGCCGAGGCGGCGGGCGACGGCACGGTGCGGCGGGCCGACCGGTGGACCGGCTGGCGGCTGGTGCCCGAGACCATCGAGTTCTGGCAGGGCAGCCCCGACCGCCTCCACCGCCGCCTCCGCTACGAACGCGGCCCCTCTCCCCGCTGGAACTGGACTCACCAACGCCTGCAGCCCTGACGTGGCCCTTCCCGGGCGCGGGCCCCGGACCGTCGGCCCATCGGCCGCGAAGGCCCCCGCGGCCCGGGGCGCCGGAGGTGGCAGGCTCCGTGCTCCCGAGTCCGAGAAACGCCGGGACGAAGCGCCGCTCGGCGCCAGGCCCTGTCCGGTGGAGCTTCGCGCCCCCCGACACCAGCGGATGGGGGGCATCCACCAGGCCCTGAGGGCCTGGCTCAGCCTGGAAGGCTGGGAGGTGCCCCGTGCCCCCATCGACCCACCGGGCAGGACCCAACGGCCGAGGCACAGGCCGGGAGACGCCGCGCCCGGGGCGGCCCTCCTGTCCTCGGACGGGCAGGAACCCGGGGCCGCTCGGGTCCGGCTCGGCCCGGGTCCCGGCGCGCGGGCCGCCGAGGGCCGTAACGCGCGTGGGCGAGGCCGGGCGCGCGCCTACTTCCCGCCCCCCATGGGGCGGGTGAGGTGCTGCTGCATGCTGGCGCCGATCGCGTCGACCAGTTGCTCGAAGTCCATGGACGCGACGGGCTCGATGCGCAGCACGTACCGCAGCAGGGCGACGCCGATGCCCTGGGTCAGCACCAACCCGACCCGGACGTCGAGGTCCGGGTCGTCGGGGAAGGCGCGGCCCAGCGCCGGGCGCAGCTGCTCCTCGTAGATGGTCTGGATGGCCCGGGCCGCCTCGGGGTGGGTGGGGGCCGCCCGCAGCACCGCCGCCTCCGGCTGGTTCTCGCCGCGCTCCCAGCGCCCGAGCATGGCGCGGGCCAGCCGCGCGCCGACCTCCGCTCGCGGCACCTGGGAGAGGTCGGCCAGATCGCTGGTCACCTGCACGATCGCGGCGAAGAGATCCGCCTTGCTGCCGTAGTACCGCATCACCATGGCGGGGTCCACGCCCGCGTCGGTCGCGATGGCGCGGATCGTGGTGCGCTCGTATCCGTCGGCCGCGAAGCGGGACCTCGCCGCCTCCAGGATCGCCCGCCTGGCGGGCGCGGAGCGCGGCCCGAAGCGACGCCGGGGTGCCCAGGCCACGTCGTCCACCCGCACCTCGTCGCCGCTCATCGTGCCTCCGTGCCACCCGCGCCGCAGCCGTTGCCCTGGTTGACCCACGCCCAGAGGCCAACTCGTGTTGACACTAAGTCGCCCGGGGCCGGCTGTCCACACCCGTCGAACCAGTGAGCACAATGACCGCCATGAGCACCCTCATCCGCCCTTACCGACCGGCCGACCTCGACGACCTCCACGACATCTGTATACGGACCGGCCTGGTGGGCCGCGACGCCACCGGGCACCTCAGGGACCCGGACATCCTGCCCGTGCTCTTCGCGGCGCCCTACGCGGAGTTCGATCCCGGCCTGGTCTTCGTCGCCGACAACGGCAGACGCGTCATCGGTTACGTCGTCTGCGCCGCCGACTCCGCCGCCCACTACGCCGAGTTGCGCGCCCGTTGGCTGCCCCGCTACGCCGAGCGCTTCCCCGCCCCCGCCGGACCGCCCGCGGACCTGGACGAGGTCTTCGCCGACCTGCTGCACCACGCCGAGCGGATGCTGGTCCCGGAGATCGCCGACGACTACCCCGCCCACCTGCACATCGACCTGCTGCCCGAGGGCCAGCGGCAGGGCCTGGGCCGCCGCCTGATGCACACCCTCTTCGACGCCCTGCGCGAGCGCGGGGTGCCCGGCGTGCACCTCAACATGAGCCGCGAGAACACCGACGCCGCCGCCTTCTACGACCGCATCGGCTTCACCGAACTCCCCCTGACCGAGGACCGGGACGACTCCATCGCCTGTCTCGGCTACCGGCTGGACTGACGCACCGTCGCGCACCCGCGAAAATCCGTACGACCCAGCGGAAAACACGGAACCGCCCGCGAATCCGGCGCGTGTCCACTAGGAAGGGACAAGCGCCGCGCCGCCGGCCGCCGGAACCCGGTCTTGACAAGATCCCGGAAAGGGCTGTGTCGTTGCCGCACCGAGCGGTCATACTGCTGGCCGTGGCTCGTGCCGTCGCCCGTCGTGGCGGGGTGGGGCGACCGGATTCGTAAGGGGGAGGGCCCGGACCGTGACGCATCTGCCGACCGCACCGCCCGCGCGACCGCCGGCTGCGACGGCACCGCCCCACCCGCACGCGCCGCCCGGTTCGGCTCCGGGTCCCGAACCGCCCAGGCGCTCCGCGTTCGCCGACGGCAGGGCGCGGCTCCGCGCCGCCGCCCGCACCGAGCCGGGCAGGCTCCGCATCATCGGGGCCGTCGTGGCCGGTCTGCTGGTGCTGTTCGGCGCGGTCACCGCGTGGCAGGTGTCCGCCCGTTCGGCGGCCGCCGACACCGTGGTCGAGTCCAGCCAGCCGCTGAGCGCGGACGCCGCGGAGATCTACCGCAGCCTGGCCGACGCCAACACCATGGCCGCCACCGGCTTCCTCGCCGGCGCCGACGAGGACCCGGTGGTCCGGGACCGGTACGAGGAGGACGTCGAACGCGCGGGACGGCTGCTCGCCGAGGCGGCCGCGCACGGCTCCGGCACCGGCAGCTCCCAGGAGCTCATCGAGCGCCTCAGCCAGGAGCTTCCGGTCTACACGGGTCTGGTCGAGACGGCCCGGGCGAACAACCGCCAGGGCTTCCCGCTGGGCGGCGCCTACCTGCGCTACGCGGACGAGCGGATGCAGGAGATGCTGCCGCTGGCCGAGGACCTGTACGAACTGGAGACCGCGCGGCTGCGGGACGACTTCGCCGAGGCCACCGCCTGGCCGTGGCTGGCGCTCGGCACCGGCGTGGCGGCGCTGCTCGTGCTCGGCTGGGCCCAGCGGCGCGGCTACCGCCGCACCAACCGGGTGTTCAACCCCGGCCTGCTCGGCGCCAGCGCCGCGACCCTGGTGCTGCTGGTGTGGCTGGCGGGGTCGCAGACACTGGCCCGCGGCCACCTGTCCGACGCGGACGCCGGCGCCGCCGAGTCGCTCGGCGCGATCAACGCGGCGTGGACGGAGTCGCTGAAGGCCCGCGGCTTCGAGAACCTGTGGCTGGTGGCGCGCGGCGCGGGCGACGAGTTCGAGCAGGACTACCAGGAACACATGACCAGGGTCGCCGGCGACGGCGAGGACGGCGGCCCGAACCTGCTGGAGCAGGCCGCCGACCTGGCCGACGACGCGGAGGGCAGGCAGCCCGTCAGGGACGCGCTCGACGCGACGGCGGACTGGCGGGAGCGGCATGAGAGCGCGCTGGGCCAGGAGACGTCCGGCGAGTACGACGCGGCGTTGGAGCTGGTCATCGGCGCGGAGGGCTCGACGGGCGAGGCGTTCGACGCGGTGGACGAGTCGTTGCGGCAGGCCGTGGAGCACGAGCAGGCGGAGTTCGACCAGGCGGCGGAGAGCGGGCGCGGCGCGCTGACCGGCCTGGTCGTCGGTGCCGCGGCGCTCGCCGTGCTGGGCGCGGTGGGAGCGTTGCAGGGCATCGGCCGCCGGCTGTCGGAGTACCGGTGAGGCCGGTGCGCGGGGCGAGGGAGGGCGAGCCAGTGACCATGGAGGGGCAGGTCGAGAGGGAGGCCGAGCGGAGGGCCGGCCGGGCCGCGGGGTCCGGATCGCGGCGGTACGGCTCGCCGAACGCGCGCGCCCTGGCCATCGCCGTCAGCGGGCTGGTGTTGGCCGGCACGATGGTCGTGGCGTCGCTGCCGCCGTCCGACCCGGGCGCCGCGGAGGATTCCGTCGACGCCGCCGGCGGCGATCTCACCCGCCGGATGCTGCTCGACCAGGTCGACGACGCCCCGGGCGAGATCGGCGCGGTGGCCGAGCCCGAGGTCTGCGACGACGGCCGGAACCCCGCGGAGAGCTACGCGCCCGACGGCATCGACGGCGAGGCGGTGCAGCGCATCCAGGACGCCGACCAGCTGGTGGTGGGCGTGGACCAGAACAGCTACCGCTGGGGCTACCGGGAGCCGGACACCGGCGACATCGTGGGCTTCGACATCGACCTGGTGCGGGCGATCGGCGAGGACCTGCTCGGCCCGAACCCGGACATCGTCTTCAAGGCCATCCCGACCGCCCAGCGGATCCCGGCGATCCAGTCGGGCGACGTGGACATGGTGGTGCGGTCGATGTCCATCACCTGCGACCGGTGGGACGACGTCGCCTTCTCCGCCGCCTACTTCGAGACCGGGCAGCAGCTGCTGGCCCCCGTCAACTCCGGGATCGACGGCGTCAACGAGTCGCTCAACGGCACCACCGTGTGCAGCGGCGAGGACACCACCGCCGAGACGGAGCTGCGGGCCAGGACGCAGGCGCTGGACGTGGAGCTGATCACCCGCGGCAACCATCTGGACTGCCTGGTGGCGATCCAGCTCGGCCAGGCCGACGCGCTGATGACCGACAGCGCACTGGCCGCCGGACACGCCGCCCAGGACCCGACGGTGCACCTGGTGGGAGAGCCGATCACGGTCGAGTCCTACGGTGTCGCCATGAACCTGGAGGACGTTGACCTGGTGCGCCGGGTCAACGAGGTGCTGCAGGACTACACGACCGGCGGCGCGTGGGCCGAGTCGTACGCGGACTGGCTCGCCGCCTACCTGCCGGAGGGGCAGTCGACGGCGCCGGAGCCGCTGTACCTGGACTGATGTCCACGCGAAGAGGGAAGCAACTGTGGTGGCCGGCTTGAGCGGCCAGAGGGGAGAGCGATGGCCCCGGATTCCGGCGGCACGGTGTTGAGCCGGGAGGAGGTGGACCGCGCACTGGTGCGGCTCGGCGCCGAACACGAGGCGATCGAGTCCTCCCTGCTCGCCCTGCAGGACCACGCGGGCCGTCGACTGCTGGAGGGCGCCGAGCTCACGGGCCTCACCAGGGACCGTTGGGCGCGGGCCGAGCGGACCGTGACCCTGCTGTGGTCGTACTTCGACACCTGCACCGAGGCCATCACCACCGCGCGGGAGCTCCGGTCCCGCCGGCGTTCCCCGAACCGCGAGGACCTGGTCCGGCTCAGCGAACTGCTGGACGGCGAGAACCTGCTGGTCTCCGGTGGCGACCGGCTGGCCGAGCGGTTCGGCTGGCCCGAGCTCGTGGAACGGATGAACACCGGCTACGCCCAGGTGCTCGACGTGGTGGTCGCCGCCGACGCGGTGTGGTCCGCGCTGCCGGCCCGGATAGACCTGCTCGCCGCCGAGCTGCACCGGCTCAGCGAGCTCGCCCACTCCGTCGGGGTGCGCCCCGGCGCCCACCCCGCGGGGGACGAGCTGCGGCGCGTCACCGAGGAGCTCACCTCGCTGCGCGCGGAGGTGATCGCCGACCCGCTGGCGTTCTGGCGCCCGGCCGGCGGCAGCAGCGCCCCCGGCGGCGGGCGCCCGGACACCACCAGGTACGACCAGTCGGCCCGCGCGCTCGACGACATCAGGCGCGAGGTGGACGCGGTGATCGGGGTGCGGAAGGACGCGGAGGAGCGGCTGGCCCGGCTGCGCGACGTGCTCTCGCGCGCCGACCGCACGCTCGCCGAGGCCCGCACGGCGCGCGGCGAGGTGCTGGCGAAGATCGCCGCCTCCGAGGTGCCGGCGGTCAACGGCCCGCCCACCGCCCTGCACGAACAGCTCTCGGCGGCGGCGGAGTTCCGCAGGAGGGCCCAGTGGCACCGGCTCTCGCCGCTGCTGGAGTCGCTGGAGCAGCGCGCCGAGGAGGAGCTGGAACGCGCCCGCGACTCGCTGTCCGCGGTCACCGCGCCGCTGGCGGTGCGGGCGGAGCTGCGCGGCCGGCTCGACGCGTACAAGGCGAAGGCGGCCCGGCTCGGCAGGGCCGAGGAACCGCTGCTGGTGGAGCGCTACGACGTGGCCCGGCGGATGCTGTGGACCGCCCCGTGCGATCTCCGGGCCGCGGAGCACGCGGTCCGCCGCTACCAGGACGCCACGCTGGAGGTCCTGAGCCCTCAGCCCCCTACCCCTTCGGAGGGTGCGCCGTGAGCGACCAGACGAACCTGCGGACCCGACCCTGCCAGCGGCCTGGATGCGAGGGGTCCTACGAGGACGTCGGCGGCGGGGAGCTGTACTGCGACACCTGCGGCATGGCGCCGGTGGTCTCGCCGGGCGGCATGATCGGCTCCGCGCCCACCGGCGTGACCGGCGCCGCCGCCGGCTCCGGCAGCTCGGGCAGCGGCCGGAGCAGCGGGAGCGGCTCCGGCTCCACGCCCAGTTCGTCGCGCTCCTCCCAGTCGTCCCAGTCCTCGCGGTCCTCGCGGTCCTCCCGGTCGCAGTTCTCCCGCCGCTCGGTTTCGGGCCGGCTGTCCCGCTCCGTCTCCGGGCAGCTCACCTCGCGTTCGGTCTCGGTGCGCAGCTCGCGCTCCTCCACCGGCGCCGGCGGGCGCTCCCGGCTCGGCGTGGGCGTCGTCGCGGTGCCCGAGGTGCCGCGCCCGGATCCGCGGGAGGCGGTGCTGGAGCAGGCCGAGGTGCCGGAGCGCAAGCGGTTCTGCGGGAACAGCGACTGCGGCGCGCCCGTGGGCCGGGCCCGCGGCGGCCGGCCAGGACGGACCGAGGGCTTCTGCACCAAGTGCGGCCACCCGTACTCGTTCGTCCCGAAGCTGAGCCCGGGCGACGCGGTGCACCACGGCCAGTACGAGATCGCCGGCTGCCTGGCGCACGGCGGCCTCGGCTGGATCTACCTGGCCAAGGACCTGAGGGTGTCGAACCGGTGGGTGGTGCTCAAGGGCCTGCTCGACACCGGCGACGAGGACGCGCGGGCCGCGGCCATCTCGGAGCGGCAGTTCCTCGCCGAGATCCAGCACCCCAGCATCGTGCGCATCTACAACTTCGTCGAGCACCTCGACCAGCGCACCGGCAGCCTCGACGGCTACATCGTCATGGAGTACGTGGGCGGCAAGTCGCTGAAGGAGATCGCCAACTCCCGGCGCACCCCGGAGGGTCGCCGGGACCCGCTGCCGGTCGCCCAGGCCTGCGCGTACGGCATCGAGGCGCTGGACGCGCTCGGCTACCTGCACGGCCGCAACCTGCTGTACTGCGACTTCAAGGTGGACAACGCGATCCAGCAGGACGACCAGCTGAAGCTGATCGACATGGGCGCGGTGCGGCGGGCGGACGACGAGGAGAGCGCCATATACGGCACCATCGGCTACCAGGCGCCCGAGGTCGCCGAGACCGGCCCGACGGTGCCCTCCGACCTGTACACGGTGGCCCGCACCCTGGCCGTGCTGACCTTCGACTTCCAGGGCTACACCTCGGTCTACGCGGACGGCCTGCCGGAGCCGGACAGCGTCGAGGTCTTCCAACGCTACGAGTCGTTCTACCGCTTCCTGGTGCGGGCCACCGACCCCGACCCGCAGCGCAGGTTCGCCTCCGCGCAGGAGATGGCCGAGCAGCTGACCGGGGTGCTGCGCGAGGTGGTGGCGATCGACACCGGGCAGCCGCAGCCCGCGATGTCCCAGCTGTTCGGACCCGAGCTGCGGGTGGTGGACACCGAGCTGGTGCCGGCCCGCCGGCAGGGCGAGGAGTCCGCGCTCGGCGGGCGGAACGACCGCCGCCGGATCGCCGCCGCGACGGCGGTCCCCGCGCCCGGCGGACCGCCGGGGCAGGGGGCGTTGCCGCTGCCCGGCCAGCGCCCGCCGCAGGCCGTTCCCGGACCCGGCGGTCCGCCGGCGCACCCCGCCGCGACGCATCCCGCCGTCCCGCACGGGGGCACCTTCCAGGTCCCCGCGGGCGCCCCGCGGACCGTCCCGCCGGCGGTGCGGGAGACCGCGCTCGCCCTGCCGGTGCCCCGGGTCGACCCCGGCGACCCGAACGCCGGCTTCCTGGCCGGGCTGATGGCGACCTCCTCGGCCGACCTGATCACGGCGCTGCGCTCCGCGCCCACCGACTCGGTCGAGCGCCGGCTCCGGGAGCTCCGCGCCTGGCTGGAGTTGGCCGACGCGTCCGCCGTGGCCTCGGCCCGGCAGGCGCTGGCCGAGCTGGAGGACCAGCACGCCGACGACTGGCGGGTGGTGTGGTACCGCGGGCTGTCCGCGCTGGTGACCGAGGACTGGGAGACGGCCGCGCTGGCGTTCGACGCGGTCTACGACGCGTTCCCCGGCGAGGTGGCGCCGAAGCTGGCGCTCGGCGTCTGCGCCGAGGTGCTGGGTCAGCTGGACAACGCCGCCGACTACTACGAACTGGTGTGGCGCACCGACCCCAGCCACGTCAGCGCCGGCTTCGGCCTCGCCCGGGTCCGGCTGGCGTCCGGGGACCGGCTCCGCGCGGTGGCCGCCCTGGAGTCGGTGCCGGAGACCTCGGCGCACTGCACCGCCGCCCGGGTGGCCGCGGTGCGGGCCCGGCTGCGGCAGCGGTCGCCGCACGAGGACCTGCTGCCCGATCTGCTGGCCGCCGGACGACAGGTTGCCAGTTTGCGTGCGGCAGGCTTGGAACCGTCACTGGGTGAACAGCTGTCCTGTGAAGTGCTGGGTTCCGCGTTGGACTGGGTGCTCGCAGGACGGCAAAATCAGTCGCAACAGCAAATGCATGTGCAACAGCAATTGCTTGGTGTGACGCTGGACGAGACCGGCGTCCGGCTCGGCCTGGAACGCTGCTACCGGCGGCTGGCCAGGCTGGCGCCCAGCAGCACGGAACGGATCGAACTAGTGGAAGCGGCCAACCGCTTCCGCCCTAGGACATGGGTGTGACAATGCCGCAGCTCGACCAAGTCTCCGCCTGCCCCGGCTGCGGTGAGCCGCTGGAGCAGGACGACCGCTACTGCGGCGTCTGCGGGACCGATCTGCAAACGCTTGCCCGTGCGGAGGCCGGCTCCCGGGAGCAGGCCGGGGCGGCCGCGCCGCCCCGCGAGCCGGTGCGCACGCCGACCGAACCCGACTTCACCCTGCCGCCCCCGCAGCCGCAGCCGCAGCTGGCGCCCCATCCGCCCGCCGAGCCGCCGCGGCCGCATCCGCAGCCCGCCCAGCCCGTGCAGCCACCGCCGCAGCGGCCCGCGGGCACCCGGCTGCCCTCCTTCGACCCGCGGAACTCCCCCGCCCCACCCGCTCCCCCGCCGGCACCCGCCCCGGCGGCCGCCGCCGACCCCCGGTCCGCGCCGGCCGCACAGCCCGCCGCACAGGACCCCCGCACCCGGGACGCCAGCCCGCCGGGACGCGACACCCACCCGGTCACCTGCACCGTGTGCGGCACCGGCCGGATCGATCACGACGGCTACTGCGAGGAATGCGGGCGCGCCCAGCCGGGCGAGCGGGACCACGTGGAACGCGCGCTGGGCGGCGTGGCCGCCGTCAGCGACCTCGGCCTGCGCCACCACCGCAACGAGGACGCGTTCGCCGTCTCCGCCACCGCGCTACCCGACGGCTCACCCGCGGTGATCGCCGTGGTCTGCGACGGCGTGTCCTCCTCCAGCCGCCCCGACGACGCGTCCGCCGCCGCCGCAGAGGCGGCCCAGGAGTCGCTGCTGATCGCGCTGCCGCGCGGGGTGTCCGGGCAACAGGCGATGCACGACGCCCTGTTCGCCGCAGCCCACGCGGTCACCGACCTGGCGACCAGCGAGGAGCGGCAGCCCGGACGCAACGCCCCGGCGTGCACCATCGTCAGCGCCGTGACCGCGCAGGGCACCCTCACCGTCGGCTGGATCGGCGACAGCCGGGCCTACTGGGTGCCGGAGGACCGCACCGGCGGCGGCGCCCCGGCCCGGCTCACCGAGGACGACTCCTGGGCCGCGCAGATGGTGGCGGCCGGGCTGCTGAGCGAGGCCGAGGCGATGGCCGACCACCGGGCGCACGCCATCACCGCCTGGCTGGGCGCGGACGCGCAGGAGATCGACCCGCACACCGCCTCGTTCAAGCCGGACCGTCCGGGAGTGGTCATCGTCTGCACGGACGGGCTGTGGAACTACGCGGAGAGCGCCGAGCAGATGGCCCACATCGTGCCGTCGGAGGCGCGCGTGGCGCCGCTGACCTCGGCCCGCAGCCTCGTGCAACACGCGCTCGACTCGGGCGGCCACGACAACGTAACGGTGGCGGTCATCCCGTTCCCGGTGACCACCGACCGGGCAGGAACGGCTTGACCAGGCGGCAGTGCGCCCCCCGGCCCCAGGGGGCCCGGGAGGTGCCCCCGTTCCGCGCGAGGAGGAGGGTCCGCTGATGGCCAACTTCGCCAAGTCGAACGTGCCGCGGTTCAGCATCGACGTCTACCAGAACGAGTACCTGCCGCAGTCCGCCGGGGAGGTCAACGCCATCGTCACGGTCACCTCGACCGGCGGTGGCACGACCGGCGGCCGCCCGCTGCCGGCGAGTGAGCGATGGGGGCACCTCCCAGGCCCCCAAGGGCCTGGGGGAAGCGCCGGAGGGGGCGCGCACGCCGCCGTGGTGATCATGGTGGACTGCTCGGGCTCCATGGACTATCCGCCGACGAAGATGCGCGGGGCCCGGCAGGCCACCGAGGCGGCCATCGACACGCTCCGCGACGGCGTCGCCTTCGCCGTGATCGCCGGAACCCACAAGGCCGTCGAGATCTACCCGGGCGACGGCCAACTCGCACTCGCCTCGAACGAGACCCGCGCCGACGCCCGGCAGGCGCTGCGCCGGCTGACGCCCTCGGGCGGCACCGCGATCGGCACCTGGTTGCGGCTGGCCGAGCGGCTGTTCGGTTCGTCGAACGCCGAGATCCGGCACGGCATCCTGCTGACCGACGGGCGCAACGAGCACGAGGAGCCCGAGAAGCTGCGGGAGGCGTTGGACGCCTGCGCCGGCCGGTTCACCTGCGACGCCCGCGGGGTCGGCACCGACTGGGAGGTCAGGGAGGTCACCGGCATCGCCTCGGCGCTGCTCGGCACCGCCGACATCGTCGCCGAGCCGGACGGCCTGGCCGCCGACTTCACCGCGATGATGGAGACGGCGATGGGCAAGGAGGTGGGCGACGTCAGCCTGCGGCTGTGGACCCCGCAGGGCGCGGAGGTCCAGTTCGTCAAGCAGGTCGCGCCCGCCGTCGAGGACCTCACCGGGCGCCGGACCGAGTCCCCGCCACGCTCCGGCGACTATCCGACCGGCTCCTGGGGCGACGAGTCCCGTGACTATCACGTGTGCGTCCGGGTGCCGACGGCGGAGGTCGGTCACGAGATGCTCGCGGCCCGGGTCGCGCTGGTCATCCGGGAGCCGGCCGCCCCCGCGGGCCCACCGGCGACCACGCTGGGGCAGGGCCTGATCCGCGCGGTGTGGACCGACGACCTGGCGGCCTCGACCCGGATCAACTCCCAGGTGGCCCACTACACGGGGCAGGCGGAGCTGGCCGACGCCATCCAGGAGGGTCTCCAGCTGCGCAAGGACGGCGATGTGGAGGGCGCGACGGCCAGGCTGGGGCGGGCCGTTCAGCTGGCCCACGAGTCCGGAAACGGGGACACCGCGAAACTGCTTGCGAAGGTGGTGGACGTGGAGGACGCGGCGGGAGGTACTGTTCGTTTGAAGGCCCGAGTGACCGAGGCCGACGAGATGACCCTGGAGACGCGGTCAACGAAGACCGTCCGGGTGAAGAAGTGACGCGGCAGACGTAGTCAGGACCGCAGAGAAGTGCTCGGGGTGTGGCCACACCCCGAGACGTTGTGACGTAAGGGGGAGGCATAACCATGCCGACTTGCCCGAACGGCCACCAGACGGTGGCCGAGGACTGGTGCGAGGTGTGCGGCCACCGCATGCTCGCGCCGGCGGCGGCCGCGATGCCCCCGCCCCCTCCGCCCGCTGGCTACGGCTACCCTCCCCCGGGCCCTGGGGGCCCCGGCGGCCCCGGAGTTCCGGGCGGCGCCCCGATGCACGGAGGCGGCCCGGGGATGCCCGGTGCCCCCGGCGAGCTCTGCCCGCAGTGCGGCACGCCGCGCGAGGCGCAGGCGCCGTTCTGTGAGGGGTGCCGGTTCAACTTCCTGACCAACTCCCCCACCACCTACATACCGCCGACGCCACCCGGACCGCAGGGCCAGCCCGGACAGCCGATGGGCGGACCGCCGATGGGCGGCCCCGGCCAGCCGATGTACCCCTCGCCGCAGCCGCCGCCCGGACAACACCCCGGACAGCACCCGGGCCAGCACCCCGGACAGGGCCCGGGGCAGACCGGCGACTGGGTCATCTCCCCGCCCGGCGGCCCTGGAGCGCCCCCCGGCGCGCCCCCCGGGGCCCCGCCGCAGTACCAGGGCGTCCCGCCGCAGCCCGGGCCTCCGCAGCCCGGCTACCCCGGCGGCCCGCAGCCCGCGGGCTGGATGGTGTCGATAGGTGCCGACCCGCAGTACTTCTCGGCGATGATGCGCCGCTCCGGGCCCGAGGCGTCGCAGCTGAACCTGCCGGCGTACTCGCCCGAACAGCAGGTGCCGCTGAACAAGCCGCAGATCACCATCGGCCGGCGCCGGCAGTCGACCGGCGAGTCCCCCGACATCGACCTGGCCCGCCCCCCGGAGGACCCGGGCGTCTCGCACCAGCACGCGATCCTGGTGCAGCAGCCGGACGGCAGCTGGGCGGTGGTGGACCAGGATTCCACCAACGGCACCACGGTCAACGGCGCGGACGACCCGATCCAGCCCTTCGTGCCGGTGTCGCTGAAGGAGGGCGACCGCATCCACATCGGCGCCTGGACGACGCTGACGGTCTATCGCGCCTGACGAGACGGTCGGGGTTCACCCGACCGGGCACGTGACGGGCACCTGATCGGCACGTATCGCAATCCGGTGACAAGATCGTTGCGCTACATACACCGCTGGAGTACATCCCCTGCCGCCTTTCGGTCGTCCAACAGGACGTGAACAGGCAGCAACGCGTTCGGCGGCACGCCGACGCGGACCGGCACGGGGGCTGGCGGATGTTGGAACGACTGAGGAAACGGCGGGCCGCGACCGCCCGACGCGGGACGAGCCGGAACCCGCACTGGGACAACATCCGCTTCCTCTCCGGCACCCTGGTGCTCTTCGTGCACATGACGAACGAGCTGAGCCGGCTGGAGCTGTTCCACTGGCTGTACATGTCCACCTGGGCGATGCGGGTGCCGGCGTTCGTGATCGTCGCCGGCTACTTCAGCCGGGCCGACGCGCTGACGAACCGGGAGGCGCGCCGGCTGATCGAGTCGATCCTGGTGCCGTACCTGCTCATCGGGCTGCTGCACACCGCGCAGATGGGCCGGGCCCCCGACGGGGAGTTCCGGTTCCACATCGTCGAGCCGGCCTGGGGCATGTGGTTCCTGCTGTCCCTGATGTGCTGGCGGATGGCGCTGCCGTACCTCGCCCGGCTGCGCTACCCGATGGCCACGTCCGTGCTGGTGGCCCTCGTGGCCGGCTACGTCTCCGACTTCGGCACCGCGGGCTCGCTCTCCCGGACGCTGTCCTTCCTGCCGTTCTTCCTGCTCGGCTGGAAGCTCCGCCAGGGGCTCTTCGCCCGGGAACTGCGGGCCGCCTGGACGAAGCCGGCGGCGGTCGGGGTGCTGGCGACCACCTTCCTGGTCATGGCGTACGCGCACCTGGACATCAGCGCGAACTGGCTGCGGATGAAGGGGCCGTACGAGGGCGGCGCGCCCTGGCAGGACCCGTTCGCGTGGACCATCCGCGGCGCCGTCCTGCTCGGCGGCATGGTCGTCGCGCTCAGCTTCGTCCGGCTGGTGCCGCGCCGGCGGCTGCCGGTGATCACCTACCTCGGCGCCGGCGGCCTGTACATCTACCTGCTGCACCCGCTGGTGCTGAGGCCGCTGCAGGACCGGGGCGCCCTCGACTGGATCGACTCCAACCTCGACCAGGTGGCGATGCTGGGCCTGGCCTTCGTGCTCGCCACCGTGCTGGCCTCGCCACCGGTGCGCTGGCTGGCCAGGCCGCTGGTCCAGCCGCGCCTGCCGTGGCTGTTCCGCGCCGAACCGGCGCCGCCCGCCGGCCCCGACCGGCCGGGCGAGGGACAACGCACCCGCGTCACCGATTCCCAGATCCCGATCGCGCCGTCGACGGTGCTCCCCGATCCCGGCGAGGCGCCGGCGCTCGCCGGGCCCCGGTCCTAGGGCGCTTTCCGGCCAGCACGCATCCGGCCCGGGCCGCCGAGGCCCGGACAGGGCCTAGCCGGGCGTGTTGACCATCGAGGCGGCGGCGTAGACCAGGTAGTCCCACAGTTGGCGCTGCTGCTCCGGTGGGAGACCGAGGCTGTCCACCGCGTCGCGCATGTGTCCGAGCCAGGCGTCGTGGGCGGCGCGGTTCACCGTGAACGGGGCGTGCCGCATGCGCAGCCGCGGATGGCCCCGACTGTCGCTGTACGTCCGGGGCCCGCCCCAGTACTGCATCAGGAAGAGTCGAAGACGCTCCTCGGCCGGGCCGAGGTCCTCCTCCGGGTACATCGGGCGCAGCACCGGGTCCGCGGCGACCCCCTCGTAGAAGCGGCGCACCAGCTTCCGGAAGGTCTCCTCGCCCCCGACCTGGTCGTAAAAAGACTGCTCCGGCATCTCCGTCACACCCCCATGGTCGCAGATCCCCCGGAACGGCCGGCGGCGGCCCGTTTCCGACGGCGCACGGGGCGCAGAGCGGGGCACCTGTGCCCCGTAGCATTCTTCCCTCCAAGTGGACCGGACCCGAGGCGGAGCGGCAGACTTCAGGGCTTGACGCGCCGGGCTTGATCATCAGGACAGCCTCAGGACTGGAGGGGCCACATGCCGCCGAGGGACGTTCCGACCGCACGCGAGGCACGCCTCGGTGCCGAGTTGCGCAAGTTGCGGGAACGGGCCGGGAAGGCAGCGCACGAGGCGGCGGCGCACATCGGCACCGACCGGGCGAAAATGTCGAACATAGAGTCGGGACGGCGCGGAATCAGCGAGGAGCGCATTCGCGCGCTCTCCGCGTTCTATCTGTGCGACGACGAGCCCCTGATCGAGGCGTTGTGCGCCATCGCGCGCGAACACCGCGGGCAGCACTGGTGGGAGCGGTATCGCGGAATTCTGCCACCCGGCGCACTCGACATGGCGGAACTGGAACACAACGCGCTCCGTCTGAACATCGTGCACATGCTTCTCGTTCCCGGTCTCTTCCAGACTCCGGGATACGCCAGGGCGATCTTCGGCAGCGCCATCCCCCGGCCGCGCGAGGAGGAACTCGACGCCCGGGTGGAGCACCGGGTGAGTCGCAGTCAGATCTTTCATCGGCAGGACCCGCCGCCCTGCGAGGCGATCATCCACGAGGCCGCGCTGCGCATGCGATACGGCGGCCGGAGCGTGGCCCGTGCCCAGCTGGAACACCTGCTGGTGGTGGCGGACTGGCCGTCCGTCACCCTACGGGTGATCCCGTTCGCGCTGGAGGAGATCCCCGGTCACGCGCAGTCTATGCTCTATACGGAAGGGCCGGTACCGCAACTGGACACCGTGCAGGTGGACACCCCGTTCGGCGGCGCCTTCCTGCACACCGAGCCCGAACTGAAGAAGTATCGGACCCTGTTCGAGACGGCCAGCGCCCTGGCGTTGGATCCAGAGGACTCACGGCAGCTCGTCCGGTACATCACCCGAGAGATGTGAGCAGGAGTATGACCGCAGAGTTCACCTGGCAGAAGTCGACCTATTCGAGCACTGGGGACAATTGCGTCGAGATCGCGTGGCACGGGGCGGACATCGCGATCAGGGAGAGTGACGCACCGCAGATCGTCATCTCCGCGAGCCGAGCGCGTCTCGCCGCGCTGCTCGCCAGCTCCAAGAGGGGAGGCTTCGACCGCCTCACGGACTGACCGCCCGACGCGACGCTCCCCCTGGCCCCTCCCCACACCGGACGAGGGGCCTTCCTCATGTTCGACTCGCGCACCGACGTGCGGCGGTCATATGCGAGGCAATCGCTCTATATCAAAACGGCGAGCAATTTGACAACGGTATCCCGGGATACTGTTGCCGTGGCCGTCCTGTAGCGCTACCGTTGCTGTACGTCAGCGAGCCGGGGCGGTGCCCGGTCTCTGACACCCTCGCGAGGCTGCTTCCCCAACGGCGAAGGGCACCTCACATGTCGACCGCACCACAACCGACCACCCCCGGCAGTCAGAACGACTCATCGAGCACCGCGGACCAGCTGCGCGAGAAGGTCAAGAAGGTGAACGCGCAGAGCGAGGCGAACCGGCTGAGCAAGGGCGGCAAGTAGCCCCGGCCGCGGCCCCGGCGGACCCCTGCGGGGCAGGGCGTCAGCCGGCCGACAGCAGGCCGCGCACCCAGCCGTGGAACTCCGCGAGATGGTGCTCGGTGGGCACCAGGACGCCGCCGGCGCGGTACGCGCGGGAGCTCATGGCGGGCTGGGTCCGCTCGCAGGCGGCGAAGTCCTGCTCGTTGACGCGGTGGAACAGCTCGACGGAGCGCGAGACGTCCACGCCCGCGTCGACGACCTCGGCCGCGTACAGCCAGTCGCACTCCACCACCGTGAGGTCCACGGCGAGCGGGAACATCCGGTGCAGGATGACGTGGTCGGGCACCAGGTTCAGGAAGACCTGGGGGCGGACGGTGGCGGCGAAGTAGCGCCGGTCCTGCGCGTCGGTCAGACCGGGGAGCCGCCCGAAGCCGGCTCCCCCGTCGACCGTGAAGCCCGTGACGTCCTCGGCGAACTCCGCGCCGTGGCCGACGTACGACTGCGCCGCGTACCCCCCGGCGAACTCCGGCAGCACGCCGACGAGCTCCGGATGGATGGTGGCGCAGTGGTAGCACTCCATGAAGTTCTCGACGATCAGCTTCCAGTTGGCCCGCACCCGGTAGCCGACGCGCCGGCCGAGCACCAGGTCGGCGGGCCGGTACCGCTCGACCGTCAGGGGGTCGCCCAGCCGCTCGGTGACCGCGTCGACCACGGTCTCCTCGAACGACGGCGGCTCGTCCGCCAGGCACAGCCACGCGTAGCCCAGCCACTCCCGCAGCGCGACCGGGACCAGCCCGTAGTCCCGCCGCTCGACGTCCGGCAGTTCCCTGAGGTTCGGGGCGGCGACCAGCCGGCCGTCCGGCGCGTAGCTCCACGCGTGGTACGGGCAGCGCAGGTTCCGCCGCACCTCGCCGGCCTCCTCGGTGCAGAGCCGGGCGCCGCGGTGCCGGCAGACGTTGAGGAACGCCCGCAGCCGGCCGTCCCTGCCGCGGATCACCAGCACGTTCTCCCGGCCGACGGTGGCGGTGCGGAAGGAGCCCGGGGTGAGCAGGTCGCCGGCGCGCACCGCGCAGAACCATCGGCGTTCGAAGATCAGCTCCTGTTCCCGGCGGAAGATCTCCGGGTCCGTGTAGGCCGAGCCCGGCAGGGTGGGCAGCAGGCTGGGCCGGGGCGGTGCGGTCATGGCCGGTGCTCCTTTCTCTCCTCGCGGTCCGCTCCGCACGGGAGCCGGGCGCGCGCGGGGCGCGGACGGGCGCTCAGACGGAGGTCAGTCGCCGCGGGTGGAAGAGCTCGATGGGGTGGTCCGTGGTGCCGGTGAGCGCGAGGTCGGCCAGGATCTCGCCGACCACGGGCACGAACTTGAAGCCGTGCCCGGAGAAGCCGCAGGCCACGGTCACCGACCGGTGCGCGGGATGCGGCGCGATCACGAAGTGCTCGTCCTGCGTGGTGGTGTACATGCAGGTGGCGGCGTGCAGCGGGCGGCCGGGCAGGCTGGGCAGCCGGCGTCCGGCGTGCTCGGCCATCGCCGCGACCTCCTCGGGGTGCACCGTCCGGTCGATGCTGTCGGGGGTGCACGCCGAGCCCCTGCGGAAGAACGCCACCTTGGCGCCGCCGTCGGGTCCGTCGATGGCCGGGAAGCCGTAGACCTGCATGCCGTCCGGCTCCTCCCAGATGTAGATGGGGTGCCGGTCGGGCGCGTAGGGCTCGGTGCCGCCCGTCGGCTGGAACCAGTGCATGATCTGCCGCTCCACGGTGAACGGCACGCCCAGGTCGGCGAGCAGCCCCGGCGCCCAGGCGCCCGGGCAGATCACCAGGTGTCCGGCGGTGTAGCTGCCCGCCGGGGTGCGCACCCGCACCCCGGCCCCGCCGGGCAGTTCCGACCACTCGGTGGCCGGCTCCTCGAAGCGCAGCTCCGCCCCGGCCCGGGTGGCCAGTTCGATCTGCGCGGCCACCGTCGCCTCGGGGCGGACCAGCCCGGCCCGGTCCTCGAACAGCGCCACCTCGTCGTCGGCGGGGGTGAAGGTGGGGAAACGGCGGCGCACCTCCGCCGCGTCCAGCATCTCGTGCGGCAGGTCCCAGGCGGTGGCCGAGCGCAGGCTGCCGGCCACGGTGGTGCTGTCCGGGCGGCCCAGCATCAGCCCGCCGCACAGCAGCGTCAGGTCCCGGCCGCTGTCCCGTTCCAGCCGCTCGAAGAGCTCGTAGCTGCGCAGCAGCAGCGGCACGTACTCGGCGCCCTCGAAGTACGACTGCCGGATGATGCGGGAGCCGCCGTGGCTGGAGCCGCGGTTGTGCGCGGGCCCGAAGCGTTCCAGGCCCAGCACCCGGGCGCCGCGCGCGGCGAGGTGGTGCGCGGCGGCGCTGCCCATGCCGCCGACGCCGAGGACGATGACGTCGTAACCGGCGCCGCCGGCGCTGCCGTTGCTGCCGTCGTGGCCGTCGTGGGTGGTAGGGGGCACGGTGGTCTCCCGGGGTGGGCGGTGCGGGTGGAGGTGCGGCGCGCGGCGCGGACGCCGCGCGGCCGGCCGCCTAGCAGCGTAGGCGGGCCATCTCCGGATCGACGAGCGGTTCCTCGCGCACGGTGGCCGGCACCTTCTCCCCGAAGTACTCGACGTGCACGGCGGTGCCGGGGTCGGCCGCCGCGGCCGGCAACCAGGCGTAGGCGACGGTGCGGCCCACGGTGGCCCCGTACCCCGCGCTGGTGACGTAGCCCGCCGCGGCGGTCTCGCCCGGCAGCCTGACGGGCTCCCCGCCGAGGACCACGGCGGCCGGATCGTCCAGGGTGAGGCAGACCAGCCGGCGCCGGGCGGTCCGCGCGGACCGCCCGGCGAGCGCGGCCCGGCCGACGAAGTCCTCCGCCCTGTCCTCGCGGACGGCGAAGCCGAGCCCCGCCTCGTACGGGTCGTGCTCGTAGCTCAGGTCCCGGCCCCAGGCGCGGTACCCCTTCTCCAGGCGCAGGCTGTCGAACGCCGCCCGGCCGGCCGCGACCAGCCCGAGCCCCCGCTCCTCGGCCTCCCGCCACAGCGTGTCCCACAGCGCCGCCCCGAGATCGGCGGTGGTGTACAGCTCCCAACCCAGCTCGCCGACGTAGCTCACCCGCAGCGCGGTGACCGGGACGTGGCCGACGAACGCCCGTTTCGCGGTGAAGTAGGGGAAGCCGCGGTGCGAGAAGTCCTCGTCGGTCAGCGGCTGCACCAGGTCCCGGGCGCGCGGGCCCCAGACGCCCAGGCAGCAGGTGCCGGCGGTGATGTCGCGCACCGCCACGGAGCCGTCGTCCGGCATCCGGCGGCGCAACCAGACCAGGTCGCGCGGGCCGTTGCAGCCGATCTGCCAGTGCTCGGGGCCGAGCCGGGCCGCGGTGATGTCGGAGCGCACGCCGCCCGCCTCGTCCAGCATCAGGGTGTACGTGACGGAGCCGGTCCTGCGGTTCAGCCGGCCGGTGGTCAGCCGCCGCAGGAGGGCGAGGGCGCCGGGCCCGGTGACCTCCAGCCGGGTCAGCGGGGTCATGTCGAACAGCGCGACCCGCTCCCGGGTGGCGCGCGCCTCGGCCACGGCGATCGGCGACCAGTGCCGGGCGGCCCACGCGCCGCGGGCCGGCACGGCGCCCGGTTCCAGGGCGGACAGCAGCGGGGCGTTGGCCTCGAACCAGTGCGGCCGCTCCCAGCCGCCGCCCTCCAGGAAGTAACCGCCGAGCTCCCGCTGCCGGGTGTGGAACGGGCTGGTGCGCAGCGGGCGGGGGCGGGCCGGCGGGTCCAGGGGATGGATGACGTCGTAGACCTCGACGAAGTTCTGCGCGCCGCGCTCGGCCACGTAGCGCGGGGAGCGCTGTGCCTCCTCGAAGCGGTCGGCCTCGCAGGCGTGCACGTCGCTGCCGGGCCGGCCGTCGACCAGCCATTCGGCGACGGCCCGGGCGGCGCCGGCGGAGTGGGTGACCCAGACGGCCTCGGCCAGCCAGAAGCCGCGCAGCTCGGGCGACTCGCCGAGCAACGGCATGCCGTCGGGGGTGAAGGAGAAGACGCCGTCCAGGCCCTCGGCGATCCGGGCCTCGGCCAACGCCGGGACCAGCTCCGCGGCGTCGGCCCAGGAGGCGGCGAACTCCTCCGCACCGAAGGGCAGTTCCGAGGCGGGGGTGGCGAAAGGATCGACGGGCATCGGCCGGTGCGCGTAGGAGCCGATGCCCAGCCGGTCGCCGTGCTGCCTGAGGTAGAGGTCGCGGTCCTGGTGGCGCAGGATCGGCAGCCTCGGCCCGGGGTCCAGGCCGGGCACCGGGGTGCTGCGCGCGTACTGGTGGGCGAGCGGCTGCAGCGGCACGGAGAGCCCGGCCAGGGCGCCGATCACCGGACCCCAGAAGCCGGCGGCCGAGACCACGACGTCGGCGGCGAACGTCCCCTGGTCCGTGACGACGCCCGCGACCCGGCGGCCGTCCGGCGTCCGCTCGACGCCCGTGACGGCGTGCCGCCCCAGGAACGTGGCGCCGCGGGCGATGGCGCGCTCGGCCTGCCGCCGGCAGGCGAGCGGCGAGTCGGCCAGGCCGTCGCCCGGGGTGTGGAAGCCGCCGAGCACCCGGGCGGCGTCCAGCAGCGGCCAGCGCCGGCCGCACTGCTCGGGTGTGAGCAGTTCGGCGGTCACCCCCCAGGAGGCGGCGAGCCCGGCTCTGCGCGCCAGGTCCGCCCACCGCTCCCGGGTGGTGGCCACCTCCAGGCCGCCGACGGCGTCGAAGCAGCCGAGCGCGGCGTACTTCTCGATGGTGTAGCGCGCCAGGTGGGTGAGGGTGCGGGACGGGCTGGTGGCGAAGACCAGACCCGGCGCGTGGCCGCTGGAGCCGACCGTGCGGCCCTCGGTCGGCAGCGGGCCGCGCTCCAGCACGGTGACGTTCCGCCAGCCGCGCGCGGTCAGCTCGTCGGCCAGGGCACAGCCGACGATGCCGGCCCCGATGACGACGACCTCCGGTCCGGCGTCCGCCGGCCTCTGCACCATGACCGCCGCCCTTCTGTTGCGTACTACGCGGAAGGTTGCGCTATGTGGGACATGATGGGAACGCGATCCACCACCCGTCAAGGCCCCACAGCTGCCTTGCCGGCATTCTTCGCCAGCCGCGACGCCGCGGCCCCGCGCGAGCGCGGCCTCGGACGCCCGGTTCGGGGGCGTCCGAGGCGGACAAGGCGGGCGCGGCACGCACGTCGGCGAACCGCCACGCCCGCGGGTCGGCCGCCAGGCCGAGCGGCCACCCGGGCCGGCCAGGCCCATCCGGCTTCGCGTGGGCGCGGGGACAGGCGGGCCGTCGCCGGGCCCCGCGCGGTACGTCTTTCGGACGGCGCCCACCCGGCGGCACAGCCCCGCACGCCGGACGCGGGACACGTCAGCAGAACGCGGCGGAGCCGCGGACCGGCCGCCAGGCCGACCAGGTGCGGCGCTACGGTCGGGCCGCCCTCGCCGGCGGTGCGTTGCCCGGGGTCGGCCGCCAGGCCGAGTGGGCGGCCCGGGCCGGCAGGCCCGTGCGGCTTCGCGTGGGCGCGGGGACAGGCGGGCCGTCGCCAGGCCCCGCGCGGGACGTCTTTCGGACGGCGCCCACGCGGCGGCACAGCCCCGCCCACCGGACGCGGGACGCGAGCCGGCCGCCGGGCCGAACGGGCGCGGGGTGCGGGCCGGCAGGGCCCGGGTCAGGGGCCGGGGTAGCCCATGCGGTGGGAGAGGTCGGCGGCGGCGGTGACCGTGGCTTGGGTGAGGGTGGGGAGCCGGTCCTCGGTCATGCGGTAGACGGGGCCGGAGACGCCGATCGCGGCGATCACGCCGCCGTCGTGCCCGCGCACCGGCGCGGCGACCGCGTTGAGGCCCTCCTCCAGCTCCTCGCTGGTGACGGCGTAGCCGTCCCGGCGGGCCGTCTCCAGCTGCGCGCGCAGCTCCCCGGCGTCGGTCACCGTGGCGTCGGTGAAGCGCGGCAGGACGCCGGCGACCAGCCGGTCACCCACCGCCGTCGGCAGCTGGGCCAGCAGCACCTTGCCGCTGGCCGTCGCGTGCAGCGGGGTGCGGCGGCCCAGCCAGTTGTGGGCGCTGACCTCGGCCGCGCCCCTGGCCTGCGTGATGTTGACCGCCGCGTCGCCGTCGAGCACCGCGAGGTTCGCCGTCTCGCCGACCTCCTCGGCCAGCCGCCGGCACACCGGGCCGCTCTCCTGCGAAACGTCGAGCCGGATGGCGGCCGCGCCGGCCAGCCGCAGGATGCCCGCCCCCAGGTGGTACTTGCCTCGCTCCCGTTCCTGGTCCACCAGACCGTGCTGCTCCAGCACGCCGACCAGCCGGAACGCCGTCGACTTGTGCACCCCGAGCTCGTCCGCGATCTGCGTCACCCCGGCACCGCCGTGTCGGGCGAGCACCTCGAGCACCCCGACGGCGCGGTCCACGGACTGCACGGAGCTGGCCCGCTCTCCGGCTCCGGCTCGCTCAGGGTCCCGCCCGCGACCCGCGGACCTCGCGGAACCCGCGCGCCGGTCATCCAGGTCCGTCATGCGCACCCCGTCGTGGTCTGTTGCGCATCGCGCTCCGTGGTGCGCCACGCACAACCCATGCTACAGCGGGGTGACCGACAGTCCCCGTACGCCGGAGCCGCGGACCGCGATCGAGCCGAGCGGGGTGCCGAGCCGCAGCCAGGCGCCGCTGCTCAGCACCGTCGCCGGGGCGTCCGAGCGGAGGAAGCCGAGGGCCTGCGCGGCGTGCACGGCGCGCAACGGCAGGGCGGTGCCCGGTAGCGTCCGGGACCAGATCTCCTCGGCGAGCGCGTCCAGCGCCTCGCGGGTGCGGTCCGGATCGGCCAGCCGCTCCCGCCGTTCGCGGAACTCCGCCACCGCCCCGGCCGCCGCGGCCCGCGCCTCGTCGTGCGCCACCTCGGCCAGCTGCCGCCAGCCGCCGCGCGGCGGCAGCACCCCGGCCCAGGCGGGCCCGGTGACCGGCTCCGGCAGCACCACCGCCTCGCTCTCCTCGTCGATGCCCTCCAGCAGCTCGCCGGCGGACACGGTCAGGTCGAGTCGCGCCGGCTCCCGCAGCCGCCCCGGGCGGACCGCCAGCACGTCGAAACGAGCCGGCCGGGTGAACACCGCCGCGACCGTGCCGGCGGTGTCGCCGCCGGCGGTGAGCCGGGCCGCGGCGGCCCGGTCCCAGGCCAGCTGGCGGCGCAGGAACGCCGCGAGGTCCGCGGCCGCGCCGGCCTCGGCGAAGGCCAGCCGGCCGCCTCCCCCGGCGTCGGGTTCCGGCTCGCCGTGCTCGGTCGTGCGTGGAATCATGCGTGGAACGAGCCCCCCTCGCCCGGGCCCACCGAGCGCCGCCCCGTGCCCTTCTCCGAGCGCCGCTCCGGGCTCCCCGGGCCCGCCGGGTCCACCGGGTCCTCCCGGTACTTCTCGACGAAGCTCCGCTCCTCCGGCGTCATCCGCCGGGGCGCGCCGCGCTCCAGGTCGTAGACCACCACGACGGAGGTGGCCCGCGCGTACACCACGTCCGCGTCCCTGACCTCGTACGCCACGTGGATCGACGCGCCGCCGAGCCGGGTCACCCAGGTCTCGACGGTGACCGGCTCGGGGCGGTACGTCAGCGGCCGGAGGTAGTCGATCTCGTGCCGGGCGACCACCGAGCCGCTGCTGAAGGAGCCGCCGGCCGCCTCGGCCGCGACCCGGAAGAACAGGTCGATCCGGGCCTCCTCCAGGTAGCGCAGGAAGACCACGTTGTTGACGTGCCCGAAGGAGTCCATGTCCGACCAGCGCAGCGGGCACTCGTACACGTGCCGCACGGTCAGCCCCGGGTCAGCTTCTTGTACGTGGCGCGGTGCGGGCGGGTGGCCTCGGGCCCGAGGCGCTCGGACTTGTTCTTCTCGTAGGACGCGAAGTTGCCCTCGAACCAGAACCACTGCGACTCGCCCTCGTAGGCGAGGATGTGCGTCGCGATGCGGTCCAGGAACCAGCGGTCGTGGGAGATCACCACGGCGCAGCCCGGGAACTCCAGCAGCGCGTTCTCCAGCGAGGAGAGCGTCTCCACGTCGAGGTCGTTGGTGGGCTCGTCGAGCAGCAGCAGGTTCCCGCCCTGCTTGAGGGTGAGCGCGAGGTTCAGCCGGTTCCGCTCGCCGCCGGACAGCACGCCCGCCGGCTTCTGCTGGTCCGGGCCCTTGAAGCCGAACGCGCTGACGTACGCCCGGGACGGCATCTCGACGTGGCCGACGTTGATGTAGTCCAGGCCGTCGGAGACGACCTCCCACAGCGTCTTCTTCGGGTCGATGTTGGCCCGGCCCTGGTCCACGTAGGAGACCTGCACGGTGTCGCCGACCCGGATCCGGCCGGAGCTCGGCTGCTCCTGGTCGAGGATCATCTTGAACAGCGTCGTCTTGCCGGCGCCGTTCGGGCCGATCACGCCGACGATCCCGTTCCTCGGCAGGGTGAAGGACAGGTCGTCCACCAGCACCTTGCTGTCGAACGACTTCGCCAGGTGCTCCACCTCGACCACGATGTTGCCGAGCCGCGGGCCCGGCGGGATCTGGATCTCCTCGAAGTCCAGCTTCCTGGTCTTCTCCGCCTCCGCGGCCATCTCCTCGTACCGGGCGAGACGGGCCCGGGACTTGGCCTGCCGGCCCTTGGCGTTGGAGCGGACCCAGTCCAGCTCGTCCTTGAGGCGCTTGGCGCGCTTGGCGTCCTTGGCACCCTCGACCTTGAGCCGGGACTGCTTGGTCTCCAGGTACTTCGAGTAGTTCCCCTCGTAGACGTACGCCCGGCCCCGGTCCAGCTCCAGGATCCACTCGGCGACGTTGTCCAGGAAGTACCGGTCGTGGGTGATCGCGACGACGGTGCCCTCGTACTTCGCCAGGTGCTGCTCCAGCCACTGCACGGACTCGGCGTCCAGGTGGTTCGTCGGCTCGTCCAGCAGCAGCAGGTCGGGCTGCTCCAGCAGCAGCTTGCACAGCGCGACGCGGCGCTTCTCGCCGCCGGAGAGGTTGGTGACCGGCCAGTCGCCGGGGGGGCAGCCCAGGGCGTCCATGGCCTGCTCCAGCTGGGCGTCCAGGTCCCAGGCGCCCGCGTGGTCGAGCTTCTCCTGGAGCGTGCCCATCTCCTCCATCAGGGCGTCGGAGTAGTCGGTCGCCATCTGCTCGGCGATCTCGTTGAACCGGTCGAGCTTGCCCTTGATCTCGGCCACGCCCTGCTGGACGTTCTCCAGCACGGTCCGCGTCTCGTCCAGCGGCGGCTCCTGGAGCAGGATGCCGACGCTGTACCCGGGGGTCAGGAAGGCGTCGCCGTTGGAGGGCTGCTCCAGACCGGCCATGATCTTCAGCACCGTGGACTTGCCGGCGCCGTTGGGACCCACGACACCGATCTTGGCCCCGGGCAGGAAGCTCAGGGTGACGTCGTCCAGGATCACCTTGTCGCCGTGGGCCTTGCGCGTCTTGCGCATGGTGTAGATGTACTCAGCCAAGAGAAACCGTCCGGCAGCCTAGTTCGGTGATGGATCAGGGTGGAAAGGCGGATGCACCCATCCTGCCGCATCGCCCCGCCCGTCAGGAAACCGGCTGGCGACGAGGGACGCCCGCCAGGACCGGCGGCCCGGGCGGCGGGCAGGAGAGCGCTTCGACGGCGGCACGACGACGGCGCGACGGCAGCACGAAGGGGCGGGCCCGCGGGCCCGCCCCTCGGCTGCGTCAGCGCGTCAGCGCCGCGCTGCGATGGTCGTTCAGTCCTCCGACCCGGCGCTGACGGTCGCGGCCCGGCGGCGCATGAAGAACAGCGCGCCACCACCGGCGACCAGCAGGGCCAGGGCGATGCCGCCGATCATGGCCGGGCTGTTGCTGCTGCCGGTCTCGGCCAGGTCGACGTCGTCCTCGGCCTCCTCGGCGCCGCCGGCACCACCGGTGCTGGCGGGCTCGGGCGCGTTCGGACCGTCGGGCGTGTCACCCTCGGTGGAGCAGTCGAGCACGCCGGTGAACTCCCAGTTGTCGCCCATGGGGTTCTCGATGACGATCTCGTACGGCTGCTGGTCCTCGACCGGGAAGACCACCGACGCGGAGTCGCCGGGCGCGACCTCGTGCTCCTCACCGGCCAGGGTGAAGGTGTACGTCTCGTCACCGTTGTTGGTGGCGGTGATCTCCACGCCGCCCTCGGCGCAGACCTCGTCGGCCGTGATGGACGGCGAGGGGCCGACGGCCCAGCGGCCGGTCGCGGTGGCGGTGACCGAGGAGTCGGTGGAACCGGCCAGGATCATCGTCTGGGTGATCGTGTCCACGCCGGTGAAGGCGCGGCCGACCGGGACGGTGGAGGAGGCGGTCACGTCGAACGAGGCGGCGCCGGGGTCGGCGCCCTCGGGCACGTCGAAGAAGAGCTCGGTGCCGTCGGTCACCGGGGTGTCCGCGGTGATGACGTTGCCGTCGGCGTCGACGATCTGGACGCCCTGGTCAGCGGAGGCCGCGTCGGGGGTGACGGTGACCGACTCGGAGCTGGTGTTGACGGTCACCGGGCCGACCAGCGAGCCGGGGGTGCCGGAGACCTCGCGCGGGCTGAGCTCCAGGGAGGCGCCCGGCTCCTCGACGGCCTCGGCGCTGGTTGTCAGCCACTCGGCGAGCGCCGCGGCGTTGCCGTCCTGCGGCACGGCCTCGACGCCGTCGGAGAAGCCCCAGATGGCGGCCTGGGTGCCGGCGGCGGCGGTCTCCGGGGTCAGCGAGTCGACGCCGGCGCTACCGGCCAGGGCGGCCACGTCGACCGACGGGTACGAGTTCTCCAGGATCCACTGGATCTTGCCCGCGTCGGGGTTGTCGTGCAGCGTGGAGGAGTCCCAGCCGGTCTCCTTGTACTGGGTGCCGTTCTGGGCGCCCGTCAGGAAGTCGATGCAGTAGGTCTGGAGGCTGCTGCCGTCCGACCCGGTGAGGTTGAACAGCCCGGCCCCGTAGGTGTGCTCCTCGCCGTCGATCACGACGTCGACCTCGTCGGAGACCGAGAGCCCGTCGAGCACCGCGGTCGCGCCGCCGTCCCAGGGGTTCTCGTCGGCGGTGGCCGTCCCGGCGACGGCTATCGCACCGGCCGTGAAGAGCCCGGTGGCGACGGCCGTGGCCGCAAGGCGAGTGGCGACCCGCCTGCGCGCAAACAACATCTGTGTGTCTCCTCCACAAGTCCACTTGTCGTCACGGTGCCGGCGGTCGGGCGCAGGGGTGTGCCCCGACCACACGCTTCTCGTGACCCCCGTGCGTACGCTGGATCGTAGAGAGAGCGGTCGCGCAATGTCCCCAGGGGATACGAGAGTTACACATCTCGAGCTCGAATCGTTACCTGGCGACGGTGGCCATGAGGGGGGTTGGACGACTATTGGCGCTATCCCCCGGGTATCCCCCGAAGGGCCCGCGACGGCGGCTATCTCCCGTTCGGTGACGCGGCGATGACATACCGTTCGCGTACCTCGCGGTAACGCAGCAGCTCCGCGACCAACGGCTCCAGCACGTGGCGGTGGCCGCGGTCGGCCGCCAGATGGCGCAGCCGCCACGTCTCCCGCTGGCCGAACACCCGGGCCGGGCCCCGGGCGGCGATCCGGCAGCCCCAGGCGAGCAGCGGGCCGGCGAGCGCCCCGCCGGCCAGCAGCGCCAGCGGCAGCCACCGCCCCACCGCGGGCTGGCCGACGAGGGCGGCCAGCAGCCAGCCGAGACCGAGCAGTTGCGCGGCCAGCAGCACCCCCTGCCCGACCGCGCCGGCCGACCACCAGCGGGGGCGTGGCTGCGTCCCCGTCGGCTGCGCGCCGAGCGCGGACTCCAGGGCCCGCGGCAGCGCCGCCGCGCCGCGCCACGCCGCCTCCCCCACCGCCTCGGCCCACGGCTCGGGCAGCCCCGCCGTGGTGTCGGTGACCAGCCGGCGCACGGCGCGCTCCACGTCGGTCCTGGACACCGAAGGCGGTTCCGCGGCGCGCAGCCGCTTCGCGGCCAGCGCCGGCGGCTCACCGCGCCGCTCCGCCTGGTGCAGGGCGAGCCACCGCAGCAGCAGCGACCAGGGCGTGCCGCAGGCCCGGTCGGCGCGGCGCAGCCAGGCGCGTTCGGCGGCCTGGCCCGCCGCCGGGGCGCCGACGGCCGCCGCGAGCCGCTCCTCGAAGCCCTCCCTGGCCTCGTCGGTGAGCCCGGCCGGGGCGACGCCGTCGGCCGCCACGTACAGCGGGCGCAGCCGCCGCACCAGCCCGTCCAGGTCGGCCACCAGGCGCCGGGCCGCCGCGCCCCGGCCGGCCACCAGCTGCGCCAGCTCGGCCCGGAGTTCGCCCACGCCGCGGCCGGTGAGCGCGGACACCGCGAGCACCCGGGCGCCAGGATCGCCGTGCTCGCCCAGCGCGACGCCGCGCTCGTCGAGCAGCCGCCGCAGGTCGTGCAGCACCACGTCCAGCGCCTCGCCGGGCAGCCGGTCGGCCTGGTTGAGCACGACCAGGCTGACCTCGGCGTGGTCGGCGAAGGCCCGCAGGTAGTGCTCGTGCAGCAGCGCGTCCGCGTACTTCTCCGGGTCCACCAGCCAGATCACCGCGTCGACGAGGGCGAGCAGCCGGTCGGCCTGCTGGCGGTGCGTGGCGTCCAACGAGTCGTGGTCGGGCAGGTCGAGCAGCACGAGGCCGCGCAGCCCCGGATCCGCAAGAGGCGCCTGACGCCGGGACTGCACCGGGACGCCGAGGCGCTCCAGCAGGTCGTCGGGGCCTTCGGCGGACTCCTGGGCGTCCCAGGCGCAGGACAGCGCGTCCGCGGTGGTGGGGCGCCGCACCCCGGCCTCGGACAGCCGGGCCCCGGCCAGGGCGTTGAACAGCGTGGACTTCCCGCTGCCGGTGGCGCCGGCGATGGCGACGCAGGTGTACGCGCGGGGCAGCCGCTCGCGGGCGGCGGCCTCGTCGAGCAACCGGGCGGCCGCGGCGAGTTCGTCCGAACCGTGGCCGGGTTCGCCGGCGAGCCGGGTGCGGGACAGGCCGAGCAGCTCGCGCAGCGCGGTGAGCCGGCGGTCCAGCGCCGTGTCCGGCCCGTCCTCCGCGCCGGCGAGCCCGCCGGGGCGGTCGGGCGCGGCGGAGGGGTGGAAGGCCGCGGGGACGGCGGGCGCCAACGGCCCGACCATCCAACGGCCCTCGGTGGCGGTCGTCCTCTCGTCCAGCATCCCGATCACTCCTTGTTCCTGTGGCTCCCCGTGACCCCCCTGGGCCTTGCGCCGGTCGTGCCTGTCTGGCGGTCCTGGTCGTCGGGCGGGCTACACGGCGACGTGGGTGGCCTGCCGGGTCCGCACGGTGGACAGGGCGGCGACCAGCTCCACCTGGTGGTCGGGGGTGACCGCCAGCCGGTGCAGGGGCGCGCCGCGGCGGTGGCGTTCGCCGGCCAACACCCGCTCCACACACTCCGCGAGCAGCCGCGTCCCCTGTTCCCGCAGCCGGACGGCGGCCGGCTCCCCGAGCGCCCCCGTGAGGTTCTGCTGGGCCACGACCGCGGTCCCACCGCCCATCAGCGCCACGGCGAGCAGCGCCGCGGTCTCCGCCTCGTGCCCGGGGCGCGGTACGGAGTGCGACCCGGCGCCGAAGCCCGGATGCGCGCCGGCGCCCGCGTCGGCGCGTACCTCCTCGGCAAGCTCCACCAGGCAGCGGCCCAGCTTCCGCACGGGCACGCCGGCACGGGCCCGCAACGCGTCGACACCGCCCGGGCCGTCGATGCCGGCGACCGCGGCCGGGGCGCCCGGCTCGCGCCGCCAGGCCGCGTCGACGCTCGCGTCGGCCGCGGCCACGGACTCGGCCAGCAGCCCGGCGAGCCCTTCCAGCAGCGCCTCCAGCACCTCGTCGCCGCTCGCGTCGTCGGGGAACGCCAGCCAGTGGGCGCGGGCCTCGCCGGTCAGCAGGCCGCCCCCGGTCACGCAGGCCCGCACCCGGCCGGCCGCCTCCGCGTAGCACTCGTCGAGCCGTTGGCCGAGCCGGACCGCGGCGGCGTACTGGGCCGCGCACGCGCCGGCCAGTTCGGCGACCCGGCCGCGGAGCGAGGCGAGCATGCCCGTCGCGGTCCGGTTGGCGGCCGCCGCCCGCACCTCCGGGTCCAGGGCCCGCCGGCCCAGCCAGTCGCGCAGCGCGGCGACGGCGGTGCCCGGCAGCAGCCCGGAGCCGCCGCCCGCGGACTCCGGGAGCTCGGGGACGGTGAACCGGGGGACGTGGCCGAGCCCGGCCCGTTCCAGCAGGACGGCGTACTGCCGGGACACCTCGGCGGCGACCTGGTGCGGCACCCGGTCGAGCACCGTGGCGAGCGTCACGTCGTACTCCTGGGCGCTGCGCAGCAGGTGCCAGGGCAGCGCGTCGGCGTACCTCGCGGCGGTGGTGACGACCACCCAGATGTCGGCGGCGCAGAGCAGTTCGGCGGCCCGTTCGCGGCTCTCCACCACCAGGGAGTCGATGTCGGGCGCGTCCAGCAGCGCGAGGCCCGCCGGCACGGTGATGTCGGTCTCCACGACCAACACCGGATCGCCCGGGTCCTCGGCGTCCGGCGGCCCGGACAGCCCCGCGTCCGGCAGGGTCCCGGTGCCCGGGGCGGGGATGCCGGACAGGCCCCGGATGCCCGAGAGCGGCGCGCCGGACGGACGCCGCGAGACGCGTTCGAAACGGGACAGCACCCGCTGGTCGACGAACCAGTGGCGGTCCTCCGGGTGACACACCAGCACCGGGGTCCGGGTGGTGGGCCGCAGCACCCCGGCCTCGCTGACCCGCCGGCCGACCAGGGAGTTGACGAGCGTGGACTTGCCGGCCCCGGTCGAGCCGCCGATCACCGCGAGCAGCGGCGCCGCAGGCTCGCGCAGCCGTGGCAGCAGGTACCCGTCGAGCTGCGCGAGCAGCTCACCCCTGGTCCGCCTGGCCCGTTCGGCCCCTGGCAGCTCCAGCGGGAACCGCGCGGCGGCGAGTCGCTCCCGCAGCACGGTCAACGCGTCGAGCAGCCCGGGCCCTGCTTCCAAGATCGCCACAAGCGCAGAATGCCCGGTTTAGAGCGTTTTCCCAAGCATCTTCCGCCATGTGTAACCCGTCCCCGGGCATAACGACTGCGCAACACCCCACCGAACAACGCACCAAAAACGCTGCGCGCTTCGCACTCGCCTGCGATTATCAGGTCTGCTTCACTGGATCTCCACAGGACGGGGTTGCGGTGAAGCAACGGGAACGGACCCCTCGAAGCCCTATCCTGTGCGCGGCGAGGTCACCGAGGGGGGCACCGTCCCGCGCCATGAGGGAGACCGGCCCCCGTAGCTCAGTGGATAGAGCAGGTGCCTTCTAAGCACTTGGCCGCAGGTTCGAGTCCTGCCGGGGGCACACGATCGTCGCATCCTTGCCGTCTCCTGTTTCCGCAGGTCAGCGACCACGCTGCACGCTCTGGCGACCGGGCGCACCTGCGGCCCCTGCCGACCGCGCGGGTCCGGCTGTACCCGACTGGTGGCGGGTTTCGGCGGGTGGCTGCGGTGAATACACGGAGAAGTTTTCCGGCCTCGCCATCGGTGCCGAGGCGAGTCCTGTGAGGTCCTGGGCCGCTTCGACGCGCCGCTGGAGGTCCCTCAGCTGTCCCGATAGGCAGCGGGTGTAGGTGGCCAGCAGGACAGGGACACTGTTGCCCGCCCACTCGGCGACGTGCGCCGGCGGGACTCCGTTGTTCAGCCAGGTGGTCAGGCACGTGTGGCGCAGATCATAGACACGCCGACCCAGCGGCGAGGCGCACTCCGCCTCGGTCAGCACGCACGCCCGAGCCTGCCGCCAGGCCCGGCGGATCACCGAACCCGCCAGGGCACCGCCACGCTCGCCCGGGAAGAGGCGGTCCGTGGGCTGCAGCCCTTCGCGGTGGATGTGCTCGCGAAGGATCTTCACCAACGCGGGATGCCCCGGCACCACCCTCGTGTCACCTGCGGCGCGTCCCTTGAGGTGCCGCTCGTCGTGGGTCTGCCCCGAGTCGGTCCACTGCTTGCCCACCTCCGGGGTGGCTGTATGGAGCAACAGCTCTCCCCACTGATCGTCAGCGTCTGCGTCCGGAAGGGTGATGTCGTTCGCCCGCAGCGCGACAACTTCTTCCGGGCGGGCTCCGGCGTAGGGGTGTGTCAATTTAACGGCTGATCTTGGTTGTTGAGTGGTCAGTTGTTGCTCGGGGTCAGACGGCCCTCGAAGGCGATCTGGAAGGCGTTCAGCGGCGCCTTCCAGCGCATGGTCCACCGCTTGCGGCCCTTGCCGGTCGGGTCCAGGCTCATCAGCGCCATGTAGACGCACTTGAGAGCGGCCTGCTCGTTCGGGAAGTGCCCGCGGGCCCGGAGGAACGGCGCAAGACGCTCCTCCGTGCATGGGACCTTGCCGAATGCGGCGCTCGTGGTCTCCGCACGATTGCGCTGGGAGCGCAATCAGGTCAAGGGGACGGAGCACGGGGACGGCACCCTGGCCGGGGTCGTCGGCCCGCTCATCGAGGTTCCCGTCCTGGTGGCGCTGGTCCACGCCTCCCTCGCCCTACGCCGCCGGTACACCACGGCGGCGGGGTGAGAGCGCGAGGCGGCCGTGCCACCGATTCCGATGGCACGGCCGCCCCGTCGGGGCTGTGCGCGGTCAGCAGCAGGAGCCGCTGGCCGCCCCCTCGCCGTTCTGCCGGTCGGCCGGGCCGCATGGGAACAGGCCATGGTGCATCGACTTGTCACCGATAATCTCGAAGTGCTCGCCGTAGCGGCTGGCGGCCAGGATGTCGGCGGTATTGCCGCACACCAGGACAGGCTTGCCGGTGGGGAACCGGTGATCCTCGTCCAGGTCGAAGGCATGAGGCCGCCCGGGGCAGCGTGCCCCGATAGAAGGCGATCTGCCCGTAGTCCTCGCAGCGGTCCTCCAGCGGCACCTTCACGGCCCTGACCGTCAGCGAGGAGAAGCCGACGAAGCCGATCTTCCGCTCGATCTCCTCACTCGACAGCGTGACCGGCGCCCCAGACACCACCCGGGCATCCAGCACGCGTTCTTACGGGAATTGTTGTTTGTCCTCGGGCCGTGGCGCCTTCAGGCCCGCGCAAGCGTCGATCGAGGCCGCACCCGACAGAGTTGACCAGCACCGTGCGACCCGATCGCCGCAGAGACGGATGCCGCCGTCCGGAAGCGCACAGGGCCACGCGTATGTCGCCCGGACCCGGCTCCCGCCCGTGCGCCTGCCCCTGGCCCCGCCCGTCGCGACCGGCTGCCGGATTGACCCGGTGTGCTAAACAGGAAGCAACCAAAGGGGCATTTTGCAGCAGCTCACGCTCGGAATCATGTCGCAGACCCGCAAGGAAAACGAGCATCGTCTCCCCGTCCACCCCGCTCATTTCGACCGCATCGACGCCGGTCTCCGCAAGCGCATCTACCTCCAGGAAAACTACGGAGAGCACTTCGGCGTCCCGGACAGCCGGCTCGCCCCGCTCATCGCGGGCTTCCGCACGCGCGAGGAACTCATCGCCAACTGCGATGTCATCCTGCTGGCCAAACCGCTCCACGAAGACCTGGCGGAACTGCGCGAGGGTCAGGTTTTGTGGGGCTGGCCGCACTGTGTCCAGGACGAGAGGCTCACCCAGACCGCCATCGACCGGCGGCTGACTTTGATCGCCTTCGAAGCGATGAACCACTGGACCCGCAGTGGCGCCTTCAACTTGCACGTCTTCCACAAGAACAACGAGCTGGCCGGGTACTCCTCGGTCCTGCACGCCATGCAGCTGACCGGCGTGACTGGCGATTACGGGCGGCGGCAGCGTGCCGTCGTCATCGGCTTCGGCGCGACCGCCCGCGGCGCAGTGACCGCGCTCAGCGCCCTGGGCGTGCACGACGTCGACGTGCTCACCGCGCGTGGCGTCACCGCCGTCAGTTCCCCGATCCACTCCGCGCGGATGGTCCACTTCGACCACGACAAAGCCGACGACACCCTCGACCCGCGACGCAGTGTCGCACTCACCGAGGACGGCCCGCTGCCGCTGGCCGAGTTCCTCGCCCGGCACGACATCATCGTCAACTGCGTGCTGCAGGACACCGACGCGCCGCTGATGTTCCTGATAGACGAGGATCTGCCCAAGCTGGCCCCCGGGACCCTGGTCATTGACGTCTCCTGCGACAAGGGCATGGGCTTCGACTGGGCCCGACCCACCACCTTCACCGACCCGATGTTCACCGTCGGCGACCACGTCAGGTACTACGGGGTGGACCACAGCCCCTCCTACCTGTGGAACTCCGCGACCTGGGAGAACAGCGAGGCCCTCCTGCCGTATCTGGACGTCGTGCTCCAGGGCCCCGACGGCTGGGACACCGACGACACGATCCGGCACGCCATCGAGATCCGCGGAGGCGTCGTCCAGAACCCCAAGGTGCTCGCCTTCCAGCACCGCACCGCAAGGTACCCGCACGCCCACGAGGAGACCCGGGCGGCGTCGCGGCCGTAGCCGTCGGGGCATCCGGCATTCAGTCGTCCTCCGACCGCCGTCCCGAGTCGCCGCGCGGCCGGCGCCGGTCGCCTTCCGCCCCGGTCGCAGGGCAAACACCGTGTCGGAGAGTTCGTCGCACAGATGCTTGATCTCCAGGTAGGTGCGGTTCCGCTCGGTGACGGCAGAGCGATCATCGCCAGGATCACGACCACGGCCACGAACATCTCCACGGTCCTCACCCCCGTCGGCTGATGCGACAGCGGGGCGGTGACGGCCGGGATCCGTGGACCTGTGGCCGGCTCGCGGGCTTCATGTCCTCCTTCGGAGTCCCAGACCGCTTCCACGGCCCGGTCGGTCTCGGACACCATCCGCAGGCGCGCAGCCTCCTCCATCAACCAACTCGCGGTCGACGTACCCAGTGGGTCGCTCGCGGCGGCCATCAGCCAGGCGGCTGTGACGGGAGTGGTCTGCGGCGGGACCCCCAGGAGGTTCCAGCGGTCCACGCGGTAGGAGAGCAGCAGCAGTTCGTGCGGGTCCTGCTCGGACAAGAACCAGCCCACGTTTCACCACGGTGCCCGGCGGCGGGCACCGTGCGCGGGACGACCGGCCAGTGGGTGGGATTGATCGTGACCCGGGTGACCCGCCCCACAACGGGTCCAGTACGGCGGTCGGGGAGGGGAGTTCGTGGCTCAGTTCACGGGAGCGGGGCCACCAGGCGCCGTCCAGCTCGACCTCTCCCGGGGCGGGGCTCACGGGTTTGAGGGCGAGGCGTGCGGTCGGGGCCCTGAAGGGCACGACGCGGGGCGAGAGATGGTCGGTGATCGCGGACATCGTGCGAACCCGTCTCCGAACCCCTGCGCGTGAGCAGTTGCCCGGTGCCGTTGCTCACCAGGAACGACACCGGTATCGGGGCCGGTGCGCGAAGTGCTCCCGATGGGTTCACGTTACTCCCCGAAGTGGCCGAACAGACCGCTCCCGGAGATACCCTCACTTCCGGCGGCCGTCCTTGCCCGAGGAACGGCTGGTCTCCAGCCAGGACCGCGCCGGTTCTGTCGCGCTGGTGGTGTCCACGGTGAGCTGGAGGCGGGTCCCTCCCTCGGCGTCCGCGGGATAGCTGCGCTGTTCTGTGGTGGCGAAGCAGTGACGGAGAATTTCCGCGACCCGACGGGCGACCTCGGAGGAGGCGGCGACGATACGTACGTCGGCGTGTCCGTCCGGGGGAGTTTCCTTGGGCTGTATGACGACCTCGTTGTCTCCCTCCTTGTCATCCCGCCGCACGCGACGCCCGAGGCCGCACGCACCGCGATGGCCGAAGCCGTCCGCGCCGACAACATCACGCAAGCCGAACAGATCCTCATCAACACCGGTACCGACCGGGCAGCGCCGAAGACTTGACGCCGGTCAGCCGAGGCGGCCGTCGTGCCAGTCCGGTACCGGCGCCGGGATGACCGTACTGTCGAAGGCGCCGGAGATGATCTGTGCCGCGAGTTCGGACAGGCGCAGGTGAGCCAAGACAGTGACCACGGCGGTCACATCCCACGATGCTCTGCTGAATTCCGGCGGTTCCAGGCAGAGACGCACGTTGACCGTACGGTCCGTCGGCCTGCCCGGGGAGTACGCTGAAACTACCGAAGATACTTCGCGCACCGGCTTCCATGCCGTGTCGTTTTCGGCGATCGATTACGCCGGGCCGGTTGCGGCCGGCCCCGGGCAGGGAGCCTTTTCCAACCTCAGGCCGGCAGCCTGAGGTTGGAAAAGGCTCAGGGTCCGCGTCATGACCGCGACCATCTCCCCCTCGCCGACGCTCGAAGCCGTTGACTGGTCCTCCTCGTCCTCGCCCCGTCTGTCGCTGGCTCCCGTGGGTTCCGCACCAGCCCTGCTGGACGGCGCCTGGTGGCCCCGCTCCCGTGAACTGAGCCACGAACTCTCCGCGCTGGCCGACGTACTGGACCCGCTGTGGGGGCGGATCACCCGTATCGCCGTCAACCCCCGCTACTGGCCGATCATCCCGCAACGAATTTTCGTCAACGGCCGTGTGGTGAAGGTCGGTTGGTTCACCACGGAGCTGGACCCGCACAAGATCCTGCTGCTGTCCGGAACGTCGGGCTGCTGGGACCTCCTGGTGATACCTCCGGAGGCCACCGCCCCCTCGGCCGCCCGGCTGATGGCCGCCGCGAGCGCGAGCACCGCCCCGCAGTCGACCGCGACCGCTCTCATGACGGCGGGACAGGTCGACGCCCCCTCCACATCGCACGACGCCGACACCGGACGGCCCGACCGGCTGGCCGCGTCGATGCGACCATATGCGCCACCGCCCCGGCCGTAACGAGGCAACCCGGACGCGTGGCCACCGCGTTGACACGGACCGTCGCCGGACGCGGAAAGGCCGCACGGTGCCGGGCCATGCAACTCCGGAACACACGGCGAAGCATTCCGCCATTCCGCCTCGCCCAGTCCCCGCGAGAACCCACCCACCGGACAACAGCAAGGCCGACCATGCCCGTTGCACGGAGTATCAGGAACCAGGCGCAGACGATGAAGGGCAGGATCACGGAAGAGCTCGGCGGGGTCACCCGCAACAGGCGACTGCAACGCCGAGGCAGCAACGACCGCGTCTCCGGAAGCCTGAAACAGGCCGTCGAGAAGACCAAGGACGCCTTCAGGCGAAACGGAAGCGGCCCCCGATGATGTACGACCAGACACGCGCCCGGCAATCCGCCGGCCAGACTCCGGGCCCGGCCGGACGCCGCAGCCCGAGCCCGAAGCCGCTGCTCCCGTCGGACGAACTGGACAAGATCGTCCAGCGCCTCCGGCACGCCTTCAACACCTTCGCCGACACCCCGATCGAGGCGCTGGAAGAGGCCGAGAGCGCCTATGACGAAGCCACCGCCCAACTCGTGAACGTCCTCGCGGAACGACGGCGTCTCCTGCGCGCCGGCTGGCAGGACCAGAACCCCGACGCACAGTCCGACGAACTTCGGCACGCACTGAGGCAGTACCGGGAGATCACCCAGAGACTGCTCCACATCTAGGTGCAAAGCTGGTGACTTAGGTTGCGCCTTGTCGGGTGACGGTGTCTGGTGCGGGTGGTGTCCGGTTGCGGTGCTCGGCTCGTTTGAGCGGCCAGTTGGACATCTCGCGTTTGATCACTCGGGGGCAGGTCCGGTGGCGGCGTGGGGGCAGCAGGCGTTCGGTGATCTCAGCCAGGGTGCGGGTCAGTGCCCCGGCGAGTCAGCCGGGGGGAAACGCCGCCTGGACCGGGACCTGGCAGCGCACGATCCGCAGGGAGCGTGTGTGCGCGGCAGCTCCGGTCGGGCCCAGGGGTGATCGGCATGGGGACGCACCTCAGCGCGGTTCGCTCGACGGGGAAGTGCCCGCGAACCGTGACCGCTCGGTGGCTGGGGGTGTTGAGGCTCTCGATCGCGTTGGTGGTGCACACGATGTGGCGGATCTCGACGTTGATCCTCGGGAACGAGGTGACTTCCTACCCGGGTGTTCTCAACCGTCGGACGACCCCCGGGCACGTGCTGGCCCCTGCCTGATGAACGTGGTGAACCCGTCCCCTCCGCCGACGCCAAGAAATCCTCAGTGCAACGGAAATTGACGCCGATAAAGCGACCCGTTCCGCCCGAAAAAGGAGTACCCTGGAGCAGTCGAGAGTCTGTCGTACGTCGGCCTTCATGCGGGCGCCGTTCTTGATGAAAGACAATGCCGGCCTCCACTTTGCGCAGGGCTGGAGACAGGGTCTGAACCCATGTCCGCGACGACCGATTTCCTCGCGTTTCCGGGAGAACATGTCAATGATTCCCCCGCGCGTCTCCAGCTGAAGGATGCCGACGCCCATCGAGGGCTGCTGGACGGGGCGTGGTGGCCACGTTCCCGGGACCTGTCCCGGGAACTTCCCGTTCTGGCCCAGGTGCTGGATCCCCGGTGGGGACGGGTGACCCGTATCGCGGTCAACCCTCGGTTCTGGCCGGTCATCCCGCGCAAAGTGGCGGTCCACGGGCACGTGATCAAGGTGGGCTGGTTCTCCGAGACACTTGACCCCCATCAGGTTCTGCTGCGCTCCTACGCCGTCGGCCGCTGGGACCTGCTGGTGGTTCCGCCGCAGGCCAGCGCGGCCTCGGCGGCGCGGCTGATGGCCGCGGCGTGCGACACGGCGGAGCCGCTCAGCACGGCGAGCACGCTCGTCGCGGACGAGGAGTCCCGCCGGGACGTGTCGACGGTCGACCGGCTGGAGGATCCCGTTGAGAGCTGGGAGCACGAGGGCGGCGCCTCAGGGACACGCCCCGCCTCGCTCGCGACCGGCCTGACCGCGGCGACATGACCGGGTGTCCTTCGGAGAATCCGCACGTCGGGGCGGAACACAACGCGCGCGGCTTTCGGCGGACGCCGGCCGCGCGGCCGAACAGCGACACGACCCCAGAGGAATCACTCATGACTCACGACCCCAGTCTTCCCGCGAAGGGCCTCGCGGAGGTTCGCATCACCGCGGCCTCCCCCGAGGTCGCGCGGCAGGTGGCGCAGCTACTGCGGGCCTGGTTCGCCAGCACGGAGCAACGCAGCTTCCCTGCGGGTGAGACCGGTACGGGCACCCGCCTGCACCTCACCGTGGACACAACCCGCACCCCACAGCCCGCCGTAGGGATCCTGCCTCAGGCGGTCGGTCACCGGGCGATGGGGGCCCGGTGCATATGGCCTCTACCGAGAACCTGACACCAGCGCCATCTCACACCCGCCGCCGGGGGGCGGCGGGTGTGAGATGGCGCTGTTTTTCTTCTCCTGGAACGTCGAACCACCCACATGAATCACCTGGTCGAGAACCAGTTTCTGAGAATGGCGGACTTATTGCTGATTCTCGATGTCTCCCGTCGTGCCTGACGGGATGCACGGCGAAGCGTCACGGAAAGGGTCGATCGCCCCGTGTTCCAGAGGTGTGGGCCGGAGTGCGATACCTGACTGGCGGATGTTCCCTGCCTGCCCTGCTTGGAGTGCCGCGGCGTGAGGCGTGAAGGTCGCCGGCAGGGTGATGACATGCTGCTTTAGGGGGCATGAGTCCGCCACGCCGAGGGCCTACGTCTCCCTGTGCGAGCGATCGTGATTGTGTGGGTCCCGTTTACCCACCGGCAGGTGAGTGGGCAGGCGACGGGATGCGAGATGGGCGAAGGACGGGTCCGAGTGGGTGCGAACGGCACATCCTGTGCTGCCGTGCGAGGCCGGCGAGATCTCTGGCGGATCAGCAGCGGGAGGGCGGCCAGGCCGAGGGAGCACGACGATGTCGTCCGTTGACCGCTCGCCAGAGCAGCAGGTGGACCGGACCGAGGGGTTCGGTGAGCGGCTCCTCGGAGTGCTCCTGGATCGCGCCCACGAGATGCCGCCGCAGATGATCGCGCCGCTGATCGCGGAGGAGGTGGCCAACGTCGGCGGTCGTGACGTCTCCATCCTGCTGCAGGACTACAGCCAACTGGTCCTCGTCCCGCTGCCCGGGTACCGCTTGTTGGTCGGCGAACCCCAGCCGGTCAACGGCTCCGACGCCGGCACCGCCTTCCTGCGGGCGACCGCCGTCGAGACGCCTCAGGACGACGGCATCCGCATGTTCCTTCCGCTGCTGGACGGCAGCGACCAGGTGGGCGTGATGGCCCTCACCCTGGACACCGTCGACGACAACGACCGCCGGCTGCTGCGCCGACTCGCCGGCCTGGTGGCCGACATCATCGTCACCAAGCACGCCTACACCGATCAGTTCTTCAAGGCACGCCGCACCGAGGAGATGAGCGTTTCCGCGGAGATCCAGTGGTCGCTTCTGCCGCCGCTGTCGATGTCCGTTCCGCAGGTGGAGTTGGCCGGCATCCTCGAACCCGCCTACAACGTCGCAGGCGACAGCTTCGACTACGCCCTCAACGACAACATCCTGCACGTGGCGATGGTGGACGCGATGGGACATGGCCTGGACGCGGCCACCATGGCGACCGTCGCCATCGGCGCCTACCGCCACGCCAGGCGTGCCGACATCGACCTGTCTCAGATCTACACGTACCTCGATCAGGCCATCGCCCAGCAGTTCGGTCCCGATCACTTCCTCACCGCGCAGATGATGCGCCTGGACATCACTACGGGTGATCTCACGTGGGTCAACGCCGGCCACCCGGCGCCGCTGCTGATTCGTGATCGTCGGGTGAAGCACCAACTGCTGAGCGCCACCACCCTGCCGGTCGGCTTCGGCGGGGAGGCACCTCAGATCAGCGAGGTGTCGCTCAGGCCCGGGGATCGACTGCTGTTCTTCACGGACGGCGTGATCGAGGAACACGTGGCGGGGGGCGCCCAGTTCGGTGAAGCGCGTCTCATCGACTGGGTCAACCGCGTCAGCGCCGAGGGCAGCGGAGTCCGGGCGGTGGTGCGCGCCCTGTCCAGCACCCTCAAACAGATGAGGGGCGGGACCACCAGCGACGACGCGACCCTTCTGCTGCTCGAATGGCGCGGCGGCGACGCCAGATGAACCGTTGACTGAACCAACCTGACCGCATGGCACGCGGACAGCCCATTGCCATCGCCTCGCCGATCCCCTGCCGCGCCGTCGCCGCTGAGGCTGGTCCGACGAACTCGCAGGCGGTGAACCGCTGGGGCTCCTCGGCTGTCGCCGGCCCACCGTGACCGGCCGGTCACCCGCGTCCCGGCCCACCAGCCTCGTCATCGCTGCGGTTTCGGGGCGGCGCGGCCGACCGGTTCGTTGGCTGGTTTCAGGGACCTGGCGCGGCAGTGGGTCGGGTGACGGGGCGTTCGACCTGTTGGCGGAGCTGGGTGCAGGTGCGGGTAAGCAGGCGGGAGACGTGCGCCTGGGAGATGCCGAGTTCGTCGGCGATGGCGCGTTGGGTCATGCCTTTGTAGAACCGTAGGTGGAGGATGCGTCGTTCGCGTTCGGGGAGCTTGCGCAGACAGGGGGCGGCTGCCTCGCGCTCCAGTGCCTGGTCGTAGGCCGTCTCGGTCTTGCCCAGGAAGTCCAGGAGGGAGTGGCCGTCGCCGGGGGTGCTGGCGATTTCCGCGTCCAGGGACAGCGGGGAGTATGAATCCATGGCTTCCAGGCCGGTGCGGACCTCGCTTTCGGTCAGTTCGGTTTGCCGGGCCAGTTGCGTGACGTTCGGCTGGTGGTCCAGCGAGCGGCACAGTTCGTGGTGGGCGGTGCGGACCCGGTTGCGTAGTTCCTGGGCCCGGCGGGGGACGTGCACTCCCCAGGAGTGGTCACGGAAGTGTCGCCTGAGTTCCCCAACGATGGTCGGTACGGCGTAGCTTTCGAATGCCGTCTTCAGTTCCGGGTCATAGCGCTTCACGGCGTTGATCAGGCCCAGGTAGGCAACCTGTTCCAGGTCTTCGAGAGCCTCGCCGCGGTTGCGGAAGCGGCGGGCCAGGCGGGCGGCCATGGGCATCCAGGCGCGGACGAGTTCCTCGCGCAGCGCTTCGCGCTGCCTGCCCGATTCCAGCCGGGCCAGGTGATGGAAAGCCTCGATGGTGTCGGGGGCATCGTGGTGGGGGTGCTTTCGTCGCGACGGTCGCGGTATTTGCGCAGTGGTCATGAGAATCACGCTTCCAGTTCGGCGAAACTTGCCCTTTCGCCGTGAAAGCGTTCCAAGACCGGAACTCCCCCGGGGGGCCACAGACCTCTCCCACGGATGTGCCTCCAGGTGAAGCACGACTATCGCCTGCCCGAGGTGACGGCCGCAAAACCCCTGGTATACCTATTGGTGCGGAAACGTCACTCCCTCATCTGCCTGTGTTGTCGAAGCCGGGAGGAGCGTCACACTCCCCGGCGGCGCGACCTGTGCCGACCCGGTGGCGGCGTTCGTGCCAGGGTCCGGGGCTGTGGCGCGCGGCGGTCCGTTCGACCGACTTCCGCGTCGGCCTCTCAACGCGGCCAGCGGCATGAGAAGGAATCGGGGGCCAAGGAGGAGAGGGCCGACGCCGGCGAGGTCGAGGAGCCGGCTCAGTGCGGGGCTGGGGTGGTGCAGGCGCAGAGATCCTCCGTTCGCGATGGCGTGCCGCCGCGCTTCGAGGAAGACGCCAAGACCATGGCAGTCGCAGAACGTGACGTCGGTGAGGTCGATGTCGATCACGCGGACGCCGTCGCGCAGACAGCGCGCAAGCGACTCACGCACCACCGGTGCCGAATGCAGGTCCATCTCACCGGACAGGGTGATCAACGCCCGGCTCCGGCTGTCGCGTCGGTGCAGAATCAGGGTCTTCGGGACAGGCATGGTGCCTCGGTTCCGGGAGCCCGCCAGGAGCGGTGCGCCCCCATGTGAGGACGTGCGTTTGATCGGGGTCGGCGGGCCGGCTCTGTTCGGCCACCGCCATCACGCGGTGCAGGTGCCACCGGAATGGCTGGGGGAGGCGATGAGTCCGGTTTCCGTGGAGGTGAGGTCGGGTTGGGTGCGGTGCGTCCACACGAGGGGATGGGCCCTGCGCGGGTGGGGGGTGGCGCCGCCCGGTCGGTCGCCGCGGCGGCCGATGTGTTGCGTCGGGAGCCGGTGGACACCCCACGCGCGTGCTCGCCCCGTGGACACTTCGGTGCCGTGACCATCGTGGTGCCCGTGCCGCTGTCCGGCCGTCTCCTTCTCAACCGCCCTCGATCGCAGGCGGGGGCGGCCCCGGCTCCCGCAGCAGGCGTTCCACCGCGGCGTCGAGGTCGAGATGGCGGTCCTCATGCCCCGCCGGGACGGCCAGGTGGGTGCGTGCCAGCCACGTGGCCAGGGACAGCGTTGGCGCCTCCACCTCCACCCGGCCGTGCGGGGAGGCGAGGGAAAGGCTCGTCAGGAAACAGTCACTCGAGGGCCGGACGGTCACATCCGCGATACCCGCGCGGTCGGACATCCCCGCTGTCAGCAGGTCGCGGGCGAAGACCCATCGCACGGGCTTCTGAAAGTCGAACCGAAACAGCAGATGGACGGCGTAGGGGTCGTCCGTGCGATAGGTGAAACAGGTGCGTACCGGCGCTGTCAGCCAGTCGGACAGCACCAGGGTCAGCTCCAGTTCATCTTCCACGACCACGGTTTCGAGGTGCTCCGCTCGGCCTGCCGCACCGTTTGCCGGCTCCTTGTCGGTGCTGCTCACGGTTCACGCATCCTTGTCTGGCTCCTGCCCCGAGCCCTGATGACGCTTATGCGACGCCTCCTTCGGGCTGGGACTGCCAGGGTCGACCGGTCGTTGCCCCCGAACACCTCGGATGTGCCACGTGCTTCGGCCGTGTCGCCCGTCCGACACCGAGTCCCTGGACGCCAGGCGCGGCGGATGGACCTTGAAGGTGGGCGAGAGCGGCATCGCGTGCCGGCGGCGTAGTGGGAGTTCCGTACGTGCCGCACGCGCTGCGACTCACCGTGGCTGCTACCGATGGCTGGAGGCCATGGGCCCGAACGGACACCATCGAGGACGGCTCAGGCCGATCGGCTGCCTCTCGGAAGCACTCAGCGATCTGCTGTCAGGAGACCTGTGTCCGGGCGGATCCTCTTCGGGCGGAATGCCGCCGAGGTCCGGGGCGACTGGCACTCAGACTACCGTGGGCGGACTGGCGTGTACAGCGCGCGACGCACCCCCGAAACCGGACGTGGCGCTCGGGTGGACGTCGCCGACCGACCGGGAGGGAACGGCCTTCCGCGGCTGGGGCCACCGGCTGTGCTTCCGCGCCGGCACGTTCCCGGTCCCCTGCCCGTAGGGTGCTCCGTGGGCCGTGGCGGGCGACTGTCCACGAACGGGTCCCCTTGGACGTACCTCGTCTTCGGTCGTGACGTGGGGGTTGGCAGGGCCGGGGGAACAGTGGCTACGGCGCGGCCGGGGCGTGAGCCGGTCAGGGCGCGATCGATCGGCCACTCCGGAAGCCAGGCGGGAGACGAGGGCATTGGTCAGTGAGCGCATGGCGGCGGTCCTCGCCCTGTTGGCCCGCGGAGCCGGTCTGAACGCCTCGCTGGCAGGCCGGGCAGCGGGCGTCCTGGGGACGACCAGTCTCAGCGCGAGCATCAGCACCAGTGCCGATGGCGCCGAGACGATCTGGTCCGGCGACACGACCAGCCTCGCCCTGCAGGACCTTGGGTTCACTCTGGGAGAAGGGCCCTCCGTGGATGCCGCACGGCGCGGTGTTCTGGTGCTGGCACCGGAAGTGGGCACGTCCCCCGCGAGATGGCCCGTATTCGCCATCGCCGCCCACGACCTCGGGGTGCGGGCGCTGTTCGCCTTCCCCCTGCGCATGGGCGCGATCGGCCTGGGTGTGCTGGAGGTCTACCGCGACGCGCCGGGCCCGTTGGGGGCCGTGGAGTTGATCGACGGGCTGGTGCTGGCCGATGCGGTGACGGCGCGGCTGCTGAGGCTGTCCGCCGACGCAGGGGCGGTGGATCTGCGCGCGGCGGTCCACCAGGCCACCGGGATGATCGCTGTTCAGCTCGAAACCGGACTGGCCGAGGCCCTGGCACGGCTGCGGGCTCATGCCTTCGGAAGCGGCCGTCCGATCAATGACGTCGCCGCCGACGTCGTGGCGGGAAGGCTGAACTTCACCGAACACCGGTGAGACGGGCTGGTGGTGCGACGCATGCCAGTGATACCGGTAGCGTTCCTCGTGGGCGACACCCACGAGTGGTGAGGAGAGTGCGCGATGCGTGAACGGCGACTTACCCGGGCCTTCGTCGAACTCGCCGACACCCTGGTCGACGACTTCGACCTCATCGACTTCCTGCACACCCTGGCCCGTCGTTGCGTGGAACTCCTCGACGTGGACGCGGCCGGCCTCATGCTGGTCGACCCCCGCGGTCGGCTGTGGCCCGCTGCCGCCTCCTCGGAGAACGCCCGGCTGCTGGAGCTGTTCGAAACGCAGACGGACGCGGGCCCGTGCGTCGACTGCTTCCGTACCGGACAGCCGGTGGTCAACGCCGACCTTGACGAGCCGCGCTGGCCGCACTTCACCGAGGCCGCCCGCGCGGCCGGCTTCATCGCGGTCCACGCGCTGCCGCTGCGGCTGCGCGGGGAGATCATCGGCGCCCTGAACCTCTTCCACAACAGCACCCACACCCTCACCGACGCCGATCGGCACGTCGGACAGGCGCTTGCGGACATCTCCACGATCAGCATCCTGTCCCAGCGCAACCACCAGGAGCAGACGACCCTCACCAGCCAGCTACAGAACGCACTGACCAGCCGGATCATCATCGAACAGGCCAAGGGCATGATCGCGGCACGGCTGAACCTGCCGATGGACGAGGCCTTCGCGGTCCTCCGTAATCACGCGCGGGCCCACCACGAGCACCTGTCCGCCCTCGCCCGACGGGTCACCGGAGGAGACGACGCGGTGCTGTCCGGCCTCGCGGCGCCCGCCAACCCCGCGTCGGCGCCCCCCGCGGCAAACTGATCCCCGCCGGGCCCCGTCCCCTGTCGCCGTTCCCCGCGCGAGCGGGGGTGGTCCGGGGACGAACAAGCAGAGCGGTTCACTGCCGACCCGTTCCCCGTGAGCGGGGGGGTGGAGATCCGGTCCCGGTTCTGCCTTCAGACCGGGAGAAGCACCCACGGCCAGGGCTTCGGAAGTTCGGCAGCGTCGAATACGCGACGAAAAAATCGCCAACCCGAGCGAATCCCTGGGTACATGCTGGTCAGCGAGTCGTGAAATCGTGTCGGCCAGGTGCCTTCTAAGCACTTGGCCGCAGGTTCGAGTCCTGCCGGGGGCACACGATCACCGGGCTCTCTTTCGCGCGCGTTTCCGCAGGTCAGCGACCTCCTCGAAGGACCCTCCGAGGCGCCGGCGGGACGAGCCAGGAGCGCTGGACGCTCGCGGGCCGGGGCACCGGTGCCGCGCCGCGCCCCGTGCGGCCCTGGCCACCTCGGCGCACCTCCGTCACACCCACGGCCGGACGGGCGGGTGTGGCACAGGTCATAGACGCGCCGGCCCGGCGGCGCGTCGCACCCCGCCGGGGTCGGCACGTCCGCGCGGCCCCGGCACGGGCTCGGCGGTCACGGAGCCCATCGGAACGCCGCCGCGTTCGCCCCGCAAGAGACCGATTCGTGGCCTGAAGTCCTCCGCGGTGAACGTGCTCGCGCAGGATCTTCACCAAGGTGGGGACACACGACCGCCCCCGGCCCCCGTGCCATCCGCGGCCACGAGCCGCGCACGGCCGTTGACCGACCGTGCCCCAGCTCCGAGAATCGACTCAACGTCACGCATACACAGGGGGGTTGGGCGTGCCGCTCAATGTCGCACGGAGGCAGCAGGCGACGGTGTCGCATCGGATGAACTTCTGGGGGCGCCCCACCGGGTCCTCCACCGTGTCCTGGAAGTACCAGGGCAGCCCCTGGGAGGTGGTTCGGCCCGACGACGGGCAGCCCGCGACGCGGCATGCGGTGCGCTGCCGGGTGTGCGACAAGGAGCTGACGTTCACCGCGCACAGCGTCGCGGCCACCCGGCGCCGCCAGGCGAGATGGCGGGTGGGGGCCTGGGGCGGCCTCGTGCTGACCGTCGCGACCCTGGTCGCCGTGGTCACCGGCAGCGCCCCGTGGGCACTCCTGGCCCTGCCCTTCGCCGTCGCTCTCGCCTGGAACCTCGGCACGGCCGCCGCCGAGGAGGTCGGCGTCACCGGACACGGCAACGGCGTTCCCTGGAGCATGCCCAAGCATGCGATCACCCTCGCGGACCAGCGTCCGGAGGACCTGCCCGAGCTGGTCTGCTCCCGGTGCGGCCACCAGGAGCACTACCGCTGGGGCAGCCACCTCCGCGAGGGCTACGTGCGGGAGCAGTACCAGGCCGCCCGGACCCGGTTCGAACGGCACACCTGCCGGTAGCCCACGGGCGGGCGGCTCCGGGTGGTGGGTACACCCCGCGGCGGGGTGGTAGGGCCATGTCGCGGCGAGCGGTGGGTCCCTAGCGTCGTAGGCCCGTCCTTCCGGCGCACGGAGGTCCACCATGTCCGAGTCCACCCGGCGCGACTTACTGCGCACCGGAGCCGCGGCCGCCTCGGCCGCGCCCGCCGCCGCGCTCGCCGGCTCCTGGTGGGACGCCGCGCGGGCCGCACCCGCCGCGCCGGCAACGGTGGCGGGCGACGGCGCGTTCGGCCCGGTGACCGTCGGTCCGGACGACCCGCGCTACCGCTCGCTGGCCCGACGCGGCTACAACCACCGCTTCGCGAGCCAGCCGGACCAGATCCGCCTCGTCGGCTCCACCGAGGACGTCGTACGGGCCGTCGACGACGCCCTACGGACCGGGCGGCGGGTGGCCGTGCGCAGTGGCGGGCACTGCTTCGAGGACTTCGTCGACCATCCGTCCACCGAGGTCGTCATCGACCTGGCCGGCATGCGCGACGTGGGCTACGACCCCCGCCGCGACGCCTTCTCCGTCGAGCCCGGCGCGACGCTCGGCGAGGCCTACCGGCGGCTGTTCCTGGGCTGGGGCGTGACCGTCCCCGGCGGCACCTGCCCCGACGTGGGCGCGGGCGGCCACATCGCGGGCGGCGGCTACGGCGCGCTGTGCCGGATGTACGGGCTGACCGTCGACCACCTCCAGGCGGTCGAGGTCGTCGTGGCGGACCGCTCGGGACGGGCCAGGAGCGTCGTCGCCACCCGGGAACGCACCGACCCCCACCATGACCTGTGGTGGGCGCACACCGGGGCCGGCGGCGGCAACTTCGGGGTGGTCACCCGCTACTGGTTCCGCTCCCCCGACGCCCCCCGCGGCGCCGACCCCGGCGAGCTGCTGCCCCGTCCCCCGGCCACCGTGCTCAGCTACTCCCTCGACTGGCGCTGGGCCGACCTCGACGAGACCGCGTTCGTCACGCTGATGCGCAACTACGGCCGGTGGGGCGAGCGCAACTCCGCCCCCGGCTCCCCCGCGGCCCCGCTCTACGGCGAGTTCGTCCTCGCCGCCGCGCCGGGCGAGACCATCGGCATCGCCGGCCAGGTCGCCGCGGAGGGCGCCGCCGCGCTGCGACTGCTCGACGACCTCGAGGGCGCGCTCTCGTCCGGCGTCGGCGCGCGGCCCGTACGGCAGGCCGTGACCGTGCCGTGGCTGACCGCCGCGATGCTGGGCAGCGGCGGCGAGCCCGTTCCGTACGACAGCCGCATGAAGATCAAGTCGGGCTACCGGCGCCGCGGCCTCACCGACCGCCAACTCGCCACCCTCCACCGGTACCTCACCGACCCCGCCAGCCCGTACGGCCACGTGTTCGTCAACACCTACGGCGGCCGGGTCAACGCCGTCTCCCCCGGCGCGACCGCGATGCCGCACCGCGACTCCGTCTTCCTCGTCGGCTTCCTCGCCGGCTGGCAGGGCTCCGGGGAGGACGCGCGCCAGCTGCGGTGGATCCGCGAGCTGTACGCGGACGTGTACGCGGCCTCCGGCGGCGTCCCGGCCGGCGCCGACGACGACGGAACGTTCATCAACTATCCGGACAACGACCTCGCCGACCCGCGCCACAACGCCTCGGGCACCCCCTGGCACGAGCTGTACTTCAAGGACGGCTACGCCCGCCTGCAACGCGTCAAGCACCGCTGGGACCCGCACAACGTCTTCCACCACGCCCTGTCCGTCGGCCCCACACGGCAGTAGGGCCCAGGGCACCACCCGGACGGCCGCCCGCACCCTCACCGGACAGGGCTGGACCACACGCGACGCCGGGGCCGCCCTTCGCCTGTCGCACCAGCGCGTCTCGCACCTCGCCCCGCGCGACGTGTCGTAGGCCAATCGGGTGAGGCCGGACGCTCGACCGGGTGACTCCGCACGTGGATGACGGGTCGGTGGGGCAGCCCTCGCCAGAAAGCAGGCCGTACCAGGCGGCCCGCCTGACGCTCGGGGAGACCCTCATGCGCATCCGCACCACACTCACCGCCCTCGCCCTCGCCGCCGGCGGCGTCCTCGCCATGGCCGGCCCCGCCGTGGCCGACACCGAGGTCCACCTCGGCCACAGCTGGAACGCCCAGCAGTGCATCTCCACCTCCGGCGGCAACGCCATCGCCATCCCCATCGAGGTGCTGTCGCCGGAGCACATCGAGGCCTGCAACAACGAGGACTGATCGCCCCGGTCCCGGGCCGGGAACGCCGAGGGGCGGCGTACGCCGACGTGGTGTCGGGGTACGCCGCCCTGGGGCGGATGGGGTTGCGGGGGGTGGGCCCGCGCTGCCATCGCGGTTACTTCGGGTCGCGGTTGAAGGTCGACTTCGACCATCGGTAGCCGAGGAGGGTCAGTGCGAGGCACCAGGCGATCGCGAGCCATCCGTTGTGGCCGATCCCGGTGCCGAGGAGCAGGCCGCGCAGGGTCTCGATGGCCGGGGTGAACGGCTGGTACTCGGCGATCGGCTGGAACCAACCGGGCATCGCGTCGATGGGGACGAAGGTGCTGGAGATCAGCGGCAGGAAGATCAGCGGGAGCGCGTTGTTGCTGGCCGCCTCGGCGTTCGGGCTGACCATGCCCATGCCGACCGCGATCCAGGTCAGCGCCAGGGCGAACAGCGCGACCAGTCCGAACGCCGCGAGCCACTCCAGCGCCGTGGCGTCGGTGGAGCGGAAGCCGATGGCCACCGCGACGGCGCCGACGAGGATCACGCTCAGCACGCACTGGAGGACGCTGCCGAGGACGTGCCCGACGAGCACGGACCCGCGGTGGATCGCCATGGTGCGGAAGCGGGCGATGATGCCCTCGGTCATGTCGTTGGAGACGGACACCGCGGTGCCGATCGTGGTGCTGCCGACGGTCATCAGCACCAGGCCCGGGGCGAGGTAGGCGATGTAGTCGGAGCGGTCGGCGCCGCCGCCGCCGATGCCCGCGCTCATGGTGTCGCCGAAGATGTAGACGAAGAGCAGCAGCAGCATGACCGGGGTGAGCAGCAGGTTCAGGGTGAGCGACGGGTAGCGGCGGGCGTGCAGCAGGTTCCGGCGCAGCATCGTGGAGGAGTCGCGCACGGCGAGGGACAGGGAGCTCATCGGACGGTCTCCTTGGTCTGGCTGGTCTGGCTGGTCTGGGGCGGGATGTCGCTGTTGGCGGTCAGGGCGAAGAACACGTCGTCGAGGTCGGGGGTGTGCACGGTCAGCTCGTCGGCCTCGACGCTCTCGGCGTCGAGCCGGTCGAGGATGGCGCGCAGTTCGCGTTGGCTGCCGTCGGAGGGGATCTGCAACGCCAGGGCCTGGTCGTCGCGGGCGGCTTCGGTCAGGGCGGAGGCGGCGGACTGGTACGCGGCCGGGTCGGCGAAGCGGAGCCGGACGTGTCCGCCGGGGATCAGCCGCTTGAGTTCCTCTGCCGTGCCCTCGGCGGCGATCCTGCCGTCGTGGAGCACCGCGATGCGGTCGGCGAGTTCGTCGGCCTCGTCCAGGTACTGCGTGGTGAGAAGGACGGTGGTGCCGCCGGAGACGAGTTCGCGGATGATGCCCCACATGGTGTGCCGGGACCGGGGGTCCAGGCCCGTCGTCGGCTCGTCGAGGAAGATGATCCGCGGGTTGCCGACCAGCGTCATCGCGATGTCCAGCCGCCGCTTCATGCCGCCGGAGTAGGTGGCGGCGGGCTTGTTCGCCGCCTCCACCAGGTCGAAACGCTCCAGCAGTTCGGCGGCCACCCGCCGCCCCTCGTTCCGCGAGAGATGGTGCAGGTCGGCCATCAGCAGCATGTTCTCCTCACCGGTGATCAGGCCGTCCACCGCCGAGAACTGCCCGGTGACCCCGATCGCGGCCCGCACCGCCTGGGGGTCGGTGGCCAGATCGTGCCCGCCGACGCGGATCACGCCGTCGTCCGCGCCGATCAGGGTGGAGAGGATCTTGACGACGGTGGTCTTGCCGGCGCCGTTCGGGCCGAGCAGGGAGAAGATCGTTCCCTCGGGGACGGCCAGGTCGACGCCGTCCAGGACGGTCTTGTCGCCGTAGGACTTGCGCAGCCCGTTCGCCGCGATGGCCAGGTTGGTCATGACAGGTGCTCCTTGTAGCGGCTGGGGATGTCAGAGACTGCGGGCGGTGATGTCGCCGTGCGAGGTGGTCGCGCGGATGGTCAGGCCGGCGGCGGCGCCTTCGGTGTTCCGCAGCGCGTTGTCGATCCGGCCGTAGGTGGTGCCGGCGTCCAGGGCGGCGGAGACCCCGTGGGCGGCGCCGATGGACACGTCGCCCATCTGGGTGGTCAGCACGACCGCGCCGCGCACCGCCTCGGTGATGTCGATGTCGCCCTTCTGGGTGCTGATCTGTGCGGGGCCGCCCAGGCGGCCGACCGAGACGTCACCGGCGGCGGCGGTGAGCCGAACGCTCGCGGCCTCGTCGATCCTGACCGCGCCGTGCGCGCCTTCGAAGTCGACGTCGCCCAGGCGTCCGACGACGCGGAACTCGGCGCTGGCCGCCTTCGCCTCGACGTCCGAGCCGGCGGGCAGCTGGATGGTCACCTCAAGGGATCCGGAGGGGCCGAAGTACTGGTTCCTCGCCGCGGGGGCGTCGATCCGCAGGACGCCGTCGGCGTACGCGACGGTGGTCTGCTCCGCGGCCTTCACGTCGCGGCTCTTGGCGGCGTTCGCGGGCAGCACCTCGACCGTGGTGTCGGCCCGGTCGGCGGCGATGAAGCGGATGCGTCCGGCGGGGATGTCGAGGACGGCGGAGATCGGGTCGGGGGTGTCGAACTTCTGCATCGTTCTGTCCTTCGGCTCGTTGTTTCCGATGTTGGAAAAGCTACGTTGCGTTCATAGATCTGGCAACAAGCATGTTGCACAGAAACTGAATAATTGCAGGTGAGCACCTTAGAATCGTTGCAATGGGTCGGCACTCAACGCAACGTGAGCCGACCGGTTCGTTGCGCTGAACCGCGCGTGATCGCTATGCTGAGGGCACCGAGGAGACCGTGGCGCACCGAGGAGGTCGCGATGCCGGGAGGCAGGCTCACCCAGCAGGAACGCCAGCAGATCGCGCTGGGGCTGGCCGACGGTGACGCCTACGCGGAGATCGCCAGGCGTCTCGACCGCCCCACCTCGACGATCACGCGCGAGGTGATGCGGAACGGCGGCCCCACCGCCTACCGCGCCGACCTCGCCCACCGCGCCACCGAGCGCCGCACCCACCGGCGCCGGCAGGCCGCGCCCGTGGGGCCGCACACGCCGGCGCTGCCCTACGGACGCGACGCCGAGGCCGTGCGCGAGTACGAGGAGACGTTCGTCACCGTCCTGATGCGGTCGGGCGTGCCCAAGATGCTGTCCCGGGTGCTGACCTGCCTCTACACCAGCGACACGGGCAGCCTCACCGCGTCCGAGCTCGTGGAGCGCCTCCAGGTCAGCCCGGCGTCCATCTCCAAGGCGATCACCATGCTCGAGACCATGACCCTGGTGCGCCGGGAGCGCGACGAGGGCCGCCGCGAGCGCTACGTCGTCGACGACGACATCTGGTACCAGTCGATGATCGACAGCGCCCGGTCGAACAACCAGCTCGCCGAGACCGCACGCCAGGGCGTCGCCGTCCTCGGCCCCGGCACCCCGGCCGCCGCCCGCCTGGAGAACATCGCCCGCTTCCTCGACTTCACCGCCGAGAGCATCATCCGCGCCGCCGAACAGGCCCGCGAGGTCCTCTACGCGAAAACCCCGGCACCCCCGGCCGACACCGTCCGGCCGGCACCGGACCACGAATAGCGAGCCCCGCCCCCCGGCGCGGGAACGGGGCCGTTTGGGGGCGCGTGGGGGTGGGGGAGGGTGAGGACTACGGGTCGTCGCGTCTTCGGGAGCAGGCATGCGTTGGAGCACCTTCCGCACCGCCGACGGCGAGGAGCGGGTCGGGGTGTGGCGCGGGGAGGCGCTGTACCCGGTGCCGGGCGTCGGCCGGCTGGTGGACCTGCTCGGCGACGACGGCTCACGGTTACGCGCGGCGGGTGAGGCGGCCGTCGCCTCGGGCGCGGGAGTGGACGCGGCCGGGGTCGAGCTGCTGCCGCCCGTTCCCGAACCGCCGTCGATCAGGGACTTCATGTCCTTCGAGGAGCATGTGGTCACCGCGAGCGCCGCGATCGGGCTCACCGTCGACCCGCTGTGGTACCGCCAGCCCGTCTTCTACTTCTCCAACCCCGCCGCCGCGCGCGGCGCGCGGGCCGACGTCCGGATCCCGCCCGGCAGCGCGGCGTTGGACTACGAGCTGGAGGTCGCCGCGGTGATCGGCCGGGAGGGGAGCGATCTCGACCCCGAGGAGGCCGAGCGGTACATCGCCGGGTTCGTGCTGTTCTGCGACTGGAGCGCGCGCGACCTGCAGACCGCCGAGATGCGGCTGAACCTGGGCCCCGCGAAGGGCAAGGACTTTGCCCACAGCTTCGGCCCGTGGCTGGTCACCCGCGACGAGGTGGCGCCCCGCGCCGCGGACCGCGGCTACGACCTCGGGCTGACGGCGTCGGTCAACGGCGTCACGTACAGCAGGGGGAACGTGGCCGGCCTGTACTGGTCGTTCGGGCAGATGGTCTCCTACGCCTCGCGCGGCACCCGGGTCCGCCCCGGCGACGTGATCGGCAGCGGGACCGTCGGCACCGGCTGCGTTCTGGAGCTGTCCCGGGTGCACGGCGCGGAGACGTACCCGTATCTCCGCGAGGGCGATCGGGTGCGCCTGGCGGGGGAGTTGCTCGGCGCGATCGACGCCCGCGTGCTGGCCGGGAGTCCGGCACGTCCGCTGTCCCCCGACGAGGAGGCCCGCCCGTGAGCAGCGCCCGTCACGACGTCACCCGTCCCGGACGACCCGAGCTGCGGGAGGTCTCCGACGGCGTGTTCGCCTACGTCCAGCCCGACGGCACCTGGTGGATCAACAACACCGGCTTCCTGGTGGGACCCCAGGGGGTGGTCAGCGTCGACGCCTGCTCGACCCGGCAGCGCACCCTGGCCTACCAGCGCGCCATCGCCAGCGTCAGCTCCGCCCCCGTGCGCACCCTGATCAACACCCACCACCACGGCGACCACACGTTCGGCAACTGCCTGTTCCCGACGGCGACGATCCTCGCCCACGAGCGGGCGCGCGCGGAGGCGCTCGCGTTCGGCCCGCCGCGCCCCCTGCCGTACTGGGAGCACGTGGAGTGGGGCGGCCTGACCCTCGACCCGCCGTTCGTCACGTTCACCGACCAGGTCACCGTGCACGTCGGCGACCTGCGCGTCGAGGTGCGGCATGTGGGCACGCCGGCGCACACGACCAACGACGTGATCGTCTGGATACCCGAGCGCTCCGTGCTCTACTGCGGTGACCTCGTGTTCCACGGCGGCACGCCGTTCGTGCTGATGGGCTCCGTCACCGGCTCCATCGAGGTGCTGGAGGAGGTCGTGCGCCCGCTGGGCGCCGGCACCGTCGTCCCCGGGCACGGCGCGGTGTTCGCGGGCGACGCGCCGCTGCGGGACACGCTCGACTACCTGCGCTTCGTCGCCGATCTCGCCGTCCGGGGCCGGGAGGCCGGGGTCACCCCGCTGGAGGCCGCGCGCGACACCGATCTCGGCCGCTTCGCCGGGTGGCCCGACGCCGAACGCATCGTGGGCAACCTGCACCGCGCCTACGCCGAGCTCGACGGCACGCCGCGCGGCGGGCCCGTCGACATCTACGCCGCGCTGGCCGACATGGTGGCCTACAACGGCGGGAAGCCGCTCAGCTGCCTGGCCTGAGCCGCGCGGGGGCCGCAGCCGACGACCCCCGCGTGCCCGGGCGGGCCCCTAGTAGGTGATCTGGAAGGTGGCGTCCGCGCGGTCGGCCTGGGCCGAGCCGGAGCCGAGCTGGTCCATGCGGAGGACGTAGCCGGAGTGGCGGAGGTAGCGGTCCGGGACGTTGTGCGACCGGAAGGAGCTCCACGAGGCGTCGGCCAGGCCGGCCACCCGCTGGAACGTCGCGTCCTCGGCGAACTGCGCGGAGCCGTCGTCCCGTACCAGGGAGAAGTCGAAGGACGAGTGCCGCAGGTAGTACCCGGGGAAGTTCACCGACTCGAACGACACCCGCCCCGCGGAGTCGTCCGCCAGCCCCGGCATCAGCCGGAACTGCGCGTCCTGGGCGGGAGAGACGTTCGCGTCCAGCCGCACGTCGAAGTCGGCGTGCCGCACGTACCGGTCCTGGAAGTTGTACGACTGCAACCGGTTGGTCGGCGCGGTCTCCCAGCGGTCGAGCACCCGGGCCTGCTCCGGCGCGGTGAGGTTGAGGATGGAGCCGTGGCGCTTGCGCGTGCCGCCCAGGTCGTAGGAGCTGATCCGCTGGAAGTTCCGGGTGCTGCCGAGGTTCGCGGACGACAGCGGCAGGTATCCCCGACCGCTGGAGTACTGGTCCAGCCACAGGGCCCACTCGTTGCGGTCGTTGAACCTCGCCCACATGGGGCCCTCGACGTCGGAGCCGGTGATGCCCATGTGCGACAGGTCCCCGAGCCGGGTCCAGGCGCCGAGGATCGAGTCGCTGGCCTCGATCGTGATCTGGCCGTCGCCCGAGGCCCGGTAGTACCGCCAGCCGCCGGTGCCGTCCGGCACCTCGATGATCTGGGTGTCGATGAGCTCCTGGGTGCCGGGACGGTCGATGTACACCCGCGGGGCGGTGATGGTGCGGAAGTCGCTGGTCCGCGCGTACCAGATGCGGTGCTTCCGCACCCCGCCGACGGTGGAGATCGTCGCCCAGTAGAGGACGTGGTCGCCGGTCTCGGGGTTGTGGATGGCCTCGGGGGCCCAGGCGTTGGTGGCGTCGGGTATGCCGCCCGCCACGTCGAGGAGCCGCGGTGCCGACCAGGTCACCAGGTCGGTCGACTCCCACACCACGATCGCGGTGCTGCCCCGGTTGATGGCGTCGTCCCACGACGTGCCGCTGCCGATGTGCAGGTCCGTCGCGATGATCCAGTACCGGTCGCCTGCCGGTGACCGGATGAGGGCGGGGTCGCGGACCCCCCGCGTGCCGACCGTCGAACGCAGCACGAGACGGCCGTTGTTGAGGTCGGTCCAGTTCAGTCCGTCGCCGCTGTGGGCGAGGTACAGCTGCTCGCCGTCGGTCTGCTCGCCGATGAAATGGGCCATCAGGTAGCCGGTGTACGCCTCCTGGGCGGCCGCGGTCCGCTGGTCGGTCACCTGGACCGAGGCGGCCAGCAGTCCGGCCGCGGAGGTCAACAGGACGGCGCGGCGGGAAACGACGTGTGCCATGCGCTTCTTCTCCTCTCTGTCGTCTACGGGTTGGTCCACGTGGCTGTCCGCGGGGTCGTCCACGGGTGGGCGGGACGGTTCCGCGCCTGGTTCGGCTGGAGCGGGTCCACGCCGTCCAGGGTCGGCACGACGGGGCGGATCGAGCCGTCCGCGTCGAAGAACAGGCGGTCGATCATGGTCTCCCGGTGCGTTCCGTCACCGTCGGGAATCGCGAACCGGTGGTAGGCGACGTACCACTCGTCGGTGCCGGGGACCTGGACCACCGAATGGTGGCCGGTGCCCCTGATGCCCTGGTCGAGGTCCTTCTGCAGGATCAGCCCGACGCGTTCGCCCCAGGGCCCCGTGGGCGAGGGCCCGGTGGCGTAGGCGACCCGGTAGTCCTCGCTGCGGGTGTCGTTCTCCGACCACATGAAGTAGTAGGTGTCGCCGCGCCTGACCACGAAGCTGCCCTCGTTGTAGTTGACGGGGTCGTACGTGCGCACCTGGCCGGGATCGAAGGAGACCATGTCGGCGTTGAGCGGCACCTGGTGCGACGCGCCCTGGCCCCAGTACAGGTAGGACCGGCCGTCCGCGTCGGTGAAGACGGCCGGGTCGATCATCTGGCCGCTGTGGCTGCCGGCCGCGACCATGGGCCTCCCGAGCGCGTCGACGAACGGCCCCGTCGGGGAGTCGGACACCGCCACGCCCAGCTGCTTCGCGGTGTCCCCGCTGGCGCGCCCGGCGGAGAAGTAGAAGTAGTACCTGCCGTTCCGCTCGGCGATGGCCGGCGCCCAGGCGCTGTTGTCCGCCCAGGAGATGTCGGCGGCCACGTCGAGGATCACGCCGTGGTCGGTCCAGTGGACGAGGTCCCGGGACGAGAAGGCCCGGAACTGGGTGCCGGACCAGCCGGCGAAACCGTCGGTGGTCGGATACAGGTAGTAGGTGTCCCCGAACACCACGAGGTTCGGGTCGGCGAACAGGCCCGGCAGCGCGGGGTTGGAGACGAGGCCCAGCTCCCATCGCACGGCGTCGCCCGTGCCGCACTCCCCCTGCTGGAGCCGGGCGCTGTTGGCGGTGGAGCCGTCGGCGACCGTGAGGCACCGGCCGGAATGCCGCGCGACGACCTCGACGAGGCCGTTCCCCGCGTCCCGCAACCGCCACTGCTGGTTGGTCCCGCCGTGGCAGGGCCACTGGACGATCTGGGCGCCGGTCGCGGTCGACGCGTCCAGAACGTCCAGGCACTGGTCCGAATGGCGGGGGGACAGCTGGACGTGGCCGTCCCCGAGGTCGCGGAGGCGCCACAGCTGGTTCAGCCCGCCGGTGCAGTCGTACTGCCCGACCTCGGCGCCGTCGGCGGTGGACTCGCCGATGACGTCGGCGCACCTCCCCGAATGGGCGGCGACCAGCGTGACCGACGCCCCGTCCGTGAGGTGGTGATCGGCCGTGGCCGGGGTGGCACCGGCCAGGGCCAGCGGCAGTGCGAGCACCGCGGTCACGATCATTCGTAACGGATTGCGCATGCGTGTCCTCCCTGTGGGTGTTGCTGACGGGTCGACTCCGGGACCGGCGATCAGTGGGTGGGGGACGGCGGAGCGACGGCCACGGGCCGTCCCGTGGCTCGGCTGCCGTCCCCCGGTTCCCCCGGGGAGTGGTTCAGGCGCGGGACCAGAGGTAGCTGTCGTCGCTACCGCAGGCGCGCTGTTCCAGCGGTGCCAGGTCGGCGGTGGAACCGCCGGCGACGCGCAGGCACTTGCCGCTGTTCCGGTTGACCAACCGGAAGGAGTCGCCGACGGGATCCAGGCGGAACTCCTGGTTGGTGCCGCCGTGGCAGGGCCACTGGATGACGGCGGCGCCGTCGGCCGTGGAGAAGTCGAGAACGTCGAGGCACTTGCCGCTGTTGAGGCTCTCGAGCGCGTAGTAGCCGTCGCCGGCGTCGACGAAGCGCCACTTCTGCCACGCCGAGCCGTTCGGCGCGTACTGGCCGATCACGGCCCGGTCCGCGGTGTTGGGCGCCTGGACGTCGATGACCTTGCCGCTGCGCGCGTTGGCGACGGCGTGGTAGGTGACCTCCGGCTCGCCGGACGGCGGCTCCAGCACCGTGCCGTTGGCCACCGGGGTGCCGAAGTCGGGCGTGCCGTCGGCGTTCCAGGTGAACTCCTGGACGCGAGTGGTGCGGGTGCTGCCGCAGCCCTGGCTGGCCGAGTCGTTGCCGTGGTAGACGATCCAGCTCTCGGTGCCGTCCGGCGAGGTGAAGAACCCGTTGTGTCCCGGGCCGTAGACGCCGTCGGCGTCGTCGCGTTGGAAGACCGGCTGCGGGTGCTTGGCCCAGGACTCGGCCGAGAGCACGTCGCCTCCGGTGTAGGTGAGCATGCCCAGCTTGTAGTCGGGGGTCTGGCAGGCGCTGGCCGAGCAGACGATGAAGGTGTCGCCGTCGTGCTGGAGGGCGACGGGCCCCTCGTTCATGGGGGTGCCCTGTCGTTCCCAGTCGAGGGTGGGGGTGGAGATCGCCGTGCGCGGTCCGGTGACGGTCCAGGGGTTGCCGAGTTCGGCGATGTAGATGCTCGGGTCCGACCCCGCCCACTGGGGCGTGGGCACGCCGGACCAGGTGAGGTAGAGCCGGTCGTCGATGGTGACGACGCTGCCGTCGATGCCCCACCAGTCGTTGGCGCCGAACACCATGCCCTTGTAGGTGTAGGGACCCATCGGATCGGTGCCCGCGCTCTCCAGCACATGCACCCGCTGGGTCTCGATGTCACCGGTGCCCGCGGAGTAGTAGACGTACCACCGGGGGCCGTTCGGCCCGTCCACGAGGTGGAACTCCGGCGCCCACACCCAACAGCAGCGGTCCGCGGGGAAGTCGTCGAAGATCGGGACGGGCGCGGCCTGTTTCAGCGCGGCGATCGTGGGCGCCTTCCGCATGGTCAGCGGCCCGTTCCAGGGCGTGGTCATCAGGTAGTAGTTGCCGTCGTGGTAGGTCATCCACGGGTCGGGACCGGTGCTGTTGATGGGGTTCGTGAACGACGCGGCGGCCGCGGCGGAGGGCGGGTAGGCGGTGGCGGCCGCCGATCCCTGGGGCGCGGACACGGAGAACGACGCCGCGACGAGCACGAGCGTCAGCAGCGCGGCTCTCAGGCGCCACGGCACGTGGTTCCTTCGGGTGCGCATGGGGGTCTCCTCTCGGGTCACGGTGGTGCCGGAGGGCGACGGAACCGCGCCGTGTGAAACCGGGACGGCTCCGACTACCAAGGTGGGGGCGGCGAGAGGGAGTTTCGATATTTCGAACACCGTTCGTAATATCGCGAAGAAGATAAGGGCTCCTCCACCGCTCGTCAATGACTCCGACGGACCTCGGACTTGTCCCGCACCAGGCGAGCGGCTCCGCCGGCGGTGGTCACCGCGGCGGCGTGGCCGGTCCCGTGGCGCCGCGCGGAGCCGGCGCGGGCCGGGGCGTCCGGCTCCGGGTGGCGGCGAGCACCGCGCCGGCGAGCAGCACCAGCGCGCCCGTGCCCTGGAGGACGCCGAAGGTCTCGCCGAGGAAGAGCGTGGCGCACAGGGTGTTGATCACCGGGACGTTGAACATCATCAGCGACGCCTTCGCGGGCCCCACCGCCGCCACCCCGCGGTAGTAGAGGAGGTTGGCCACGGCGGCGCACCCGACGGCCAGGTACGCGGTGTTCAGCCAGACCCCGGCCGGCAGCTCGCCCCAGTCCACGGCGTCGAGGTCCGGGGCCGCGAGCACGCCCAGCAGCAACGCGCCCGCGCAGGTGGCGTAGGTCGTCGCGCGCAACGGTTCGACGCCGGCCAGCACGCGCGGCCCGGCGAGGGTGAAGGCGGCCCAGCAGACGGCGCTCAGCAGGAAGAGGGCGTCGCCCGCGAGCCGCGACGAGCCGCCTCCCGACGTGCCGCCGGCGCCCAGGAAGAAGATCACCGCCCCGGCGAGCCCGAGCCCGAGGCCGGCCAGCCGCCCGGCCGAGGCGTGCTCCCGGCCCGTCGCCAGCAGCCAGCCGCTGGTGAGCACCGGGCTCATGACCGGTATCAGGATGCCGGCGTCCAGCGACGGCGCCAGCGACAGGCCCCAGAAGAAGAAGCCGTTGTAGGCGAAGACGCCCAGCACGCCCGCGGCGGCCGCGCGCCGGCCACCGCCCGCCGCGCCGCTCGGCCGCCGGCCGCCGAACAGCGACAGGGCGATCAGCAGGGCGATCGCGCCACCGCCGAAACGCAGCAGCGCGGCCGCGGCGTGCGGCACGTGCTCCACCACCGCCTTGGAACTGGAGAAGGCGCTGCCCCACAGGACCATGGTGGTCATCAGGAGCAGGTAGGGGCTGGTGGACCCGCGTCGCGTGCTCATGGATGTGACTCTGACCGCAGCGGAACGCTCTGGCTTGAAGGCTGGTGCGCGTCCCACAATCGGGGCATGGGAACCGGCGTCAACTGGGTGCGGTACTGGCGGGACGAGGCACGACCGCTGGAGGCCATGCACGCCCGCTTCCGCGACCACGTGTACGCGCTGCACAGCCACGACGCCTACTCCTTCGGCATCACCGACGCCGGCGCCCAGCGGTTCCGCTGCCGCGGCGCGGACCACACCAGCGGCGCGGGCATGGTGATGGCGTTCAATCCGGACGAGGCGCACGACGGCAGGTCGGCCGCGGAGCTGGGGTACCACTACCGCATCGTGCATCTGGGCCCGTCGCTCATCCGCGAGATCCTCGCCGACGCCGCCGACGCGGCGGGAACGGCCGACGCGGAGGCCGCGGCCCTGCCGTTCTTCGTGCGGCCCGTGCTGACCGACCCCGTGCTCACCGGCGCGCTGGCCCGGCTGCACGCCGCCCTGGTGAGCGGCGCCAGCGACGTTCTCGAACGCGACGAGCTGCTCACCGCCACGGTCGTCGCGATGGCGGAACGCGGCGCGACGCGCGCCCCGCGCATGCACACCCTGGCCGGGCGCGCGCAGCGGCAGGCGGCCCGCCGGGCGCACGCGCTGCTGCACGAGAGCGGCGCGGAGGCCGTCACCTCCGAACAGCTGGCCGGCACCGCGGGATGCAGCAGGTTCGCCCTCTACCGGGCCTTCCGCGCGGAGTTCGGCATGCCGCCGAGCGACTACCAGCGCCAGCTCCGGCTCCGCCGGGCGCGCCGGCTGCTGTCCGACGGCGCCACGCCCGCCGACGCGGCGGCGGCCACCGGCTTCGCGGACCAGGCGCACTTCGGCCGCTGGTTCAAGCGCGTCTACGGCATCACCCCCGGCGTCTTCCAACGCGGCCGGGCCTGACCCCACCGTCCGTCCGTCCGCCCAGGTCGGCGGGGCGAGGACGCCCCGCCCCCTCCGGGGCCCGAGGGGGGCTCTCGTGCCGGGAAGGGGCGGGGCGAGAAGGGTCCGCGCTAGCGCGCGGGGGCGGGGGTCGCGGCGTTCCCGATGCTGCCGGGCACCGAGAGGAGCGCCTCGTACCAGGCGGTGGCCATCTTGCTGTAGCCGCCGGCGTTGGGGTGCACGCCGTCGGCGAGGTCGGCGTTGGTCAGCCTGCTGTACATGTCGACCAGGTGGACGCGCTTGCCGGCGTTGACCTTGCTCTGCACGATCCCCGGGATCTGGGCGTTGAACGTGCGGACGGTCCCGTCGGCGAAGGAGATCGGGACGATGGTGGCCACGAAGAGCTCCGCGTTCGGGGACTGCGCGGTGATGCGGTCGAGCAGGGCGGACAGCCGGTTCGGTGCCCCGCCGGGGTCGCTGCCGTACATGTCGTTGGTGCCGATGTGCAGCAGGATGGTGTTGGGCTGGTAGGTGGCGAGCCAGCCGTTGATGTTGCTGTCGATCTGGGCGATGGTCCAGCCCGAGTGGCCCTCGTGGTTCTTGTCGGTGAGGCTGCTCGGGCCGTTGGACATCGAGCCGACGAAGTCGACCTCCTGTCCGCCGGTGAGGAACTTCTGCCAGAGGTCGACGCGGTAGCCGCCCGGCACGTTGAAGCCGTCGGTGATCGAGTCGCCGAGCGGCATCATCCGCACACCGGCGGCGTGCGCGGTGCCGGCGGCGGCGCCGACGACGGTGGGGGCCGCGGCGAGGGCGAGGGCGCCGAGAAGGAATTGTCGCCTGCTGGTCATGGGGCTTCCTTGTCGTTGTCGTGGGGAGCGGTGGGATGCCGCGGCAGACGAGGGAAGAGGTCGGGGCGCCCGGAGCGGCACGGGCGACGCGACGCACCCCGGCTCCCGGCGGAAACGGCCCCCGACCTCGTCCTGGTGGGGGTGCCCGCGACGGAGGCTCCGGGCGGCCGTACGGGTCAGGCGCCGCCGCTGGGCGGAACGCCCGCCGCGGTCGCGCCGGGCACGGCGGTCACGCGGGAGGCGAACGGAGCGGGCGGAGCCGCCGGCGGGGTGACGAGAGATGAGGCCGTCAAGGGAATCTCCTTGTGTGGAGCGGGACTGCGAGTCCTCTTCCTCCGGTGGTGCGGCAACGACCAGTCCTCCGGCCCCTTGGCGGACTGGGCGTGTGGCGCGGGGTCCCACGAACCTTCGTGGGAGCGCTCCCAATCTAGGAGCCCCGCCGGGCCTGGGCAACACCCCGGACAGCCGAACTCCAGGAACTGTCCGGTTTACCCGGCCCCGCGCCCGCGGTGAACGGCCGCCGCGCGGGCGGGCGGCGGACGGCGCGGGCGAGGACTTTCCCTGGTGACGGAGGCCGCACCCCGATCATTACGGCGTTCACTCCGATCGTTTCCGAGCGACGCTTTCCCGCCACATCGGCGCCGCGCTCCGGCGCCGGACTCAAGACACCTGGTCGCGGAGGAGATCCAGATTCATTCGTTCAGATTGCCGAAAGAAAACCCGGCAGAGGGCTTGACGCCACCCCGGCGCTGTCTATGATCCTGATGTCTGAACAGCCGGTCAACGTTCGATCGGTCGAACGATCGTGACTGACCGTCTCGGTATGTGCCCGCCCCACAGGCCGCTCACGAACGGCACGCGCACCACCCGTTTCCCGTTCCGGTGAGGCTCCCCCCACGCGCCAGGCTGCCGTAAGTCCGTGTGTGGGTAGGGCCCCTCCGGCCGAGCCGCCATGGAGTGGCCCCATGCACGCCGCAGCAGGTCGTTCCGCGACACCGCCCGGCTTCGTCGCCGGTCCGCGGTGCGCTCCCCCGCCGCGGCGCGCTAGCCCGTCACCGTTCCGGACAGGCAACCGCCTGTCTCGCCACCGGAAGTCGAAGGGGTAGCAATGAACAGCAGTTCACCCGCGCAACGCACGCGCCGTCGGGCCAGAGCCGTGCTCGCCGCGTTCACGACCGCCGGACTCGCGGCCACCGGCGTGGTGGCCCTCGCCGGCACCGCCCAGGCCGCCGACACGCTCGGCGCCGCCGCGGCCGAGAGCGGCCGGTACTACGGCGCCGCCGTCGCCCCCAACTTCCTCGGGGAGTCCGGCTACGCCTCCACGCTGAACCGGGAGTTCAACAGCCTCGTCGCCGAGAACGCGATGAAGTGGGACGCCACGGAGCCCAACCAGGGCCAGTTCAACTTCAGCGGCGGCGACCAACTCGTGCGCCACGCGCAGAGCCAGGGCATGGAGGTGCGGGGCCACACCCTGGTCTGGCACGCCCAGCAGCCGGGCTGGGTCCAGGGCCTGACCGGCAACAACCTCCGCCAGGCGATGCTCAACCACATATCCGGCGTCGCGAGCCACTACGCGGGCCAGATCGACTCCTGGGACGTGGTCAACGAGGCGTTCGAATGGGACGGCAGCCGCCGGCAGTCCAACCTCCAGCAGCAGATGGGCGACGGCTGGATCGAGGACGCCTTCCGCGCCGCCGACGCCGCCGACCCCAACGCCACGCTCTGCTACAACGACTACGGCACCGACGGCATCAACGCCAAGAGCGACGCCATCTACCGGATGGTCCAGGACTTCCGCTCCCGCGGCGTGCCCATCGACTGCGTCGGCTTCCAGTCCCACCTCGACTCCAACGCCAACCTCAGCAGCTACCAGCAGAACCTGCAGCGCTTCGCCGACCTCGGCGTCGACGTGCAGATCACCGAACTCGACGTCGGCGGCTCGGGGTCGTCCCAGGCGAACGTCTACGGGCAGGTCACCCGGGCCTGCGTCGCGGTGTCCCGCTGCAACGGCATCACCGTCTGGGGCATCACCGACAAGTACTCCTGGCGCGCCAGCAGCACCCCGCTGCTCTTCGACTCCAACTACAACAAGAAGCAGGCCTACCAGGCCGTTCTGGACGCGCTGAACGCCGCCACCACCACCCACGGCGGCGGTGACGGCGACGCACCGGGGAACGGATCCGCGGCCGCGTACCACCCGGCCGCGTGGCGGGAGAGCGGCCCCGCGACCGAGCAGATCACCTGACCGCCGTTTCCCCGCGGTTCCCCACGGTTTCCCGCGACCCCCACCAGCCGCAGACACGAGAGGACGACGACGTGTCCCAGACTGTCGCACCCCCGCAACCCGCCGCCGAGTCCGCGCCCCGGCCCCACCCGCGGCAGCGCTCCGCCCGCGCGACGCTCCTCGGCGCGGTGCTGGCACTGCTGGCCGCGACGTTCCTCACCGCGACGGCGCCCCCGGCCTCCGCGGCTCAGCTCACCGAGGTCACCAACTTCGGCGAGAATCCCACCAATCTGCGCATGCAGATCTACGTGCCGGACTCCGTGGCCGAACAGCCGCCGGTGCTGCTGGCCCTGCACTACTGCACCGGCACGGGCGAGGCGTACTACTCCGGCACCCAGTTCGCCTCGCTGGCCGACCAGTACGGCTTCATCGTGATCTACCCGTCGGCCACCCGCAGCAGCAGGTGCTGGGACGTCTCCTCGCCCCAGGCGCTGAGCCGCGGCGGCGGCAGCGATCCGGTGGGCCTGATGTCGATGGTGAACCACACCGTCGAGACCTACGACGCGGACACCAGCCGCGTCTTCGTCACCGGCGCCTCGTCCGGCGCGATGATGACCAACGTCATGCTCGGCGTCTACCCCGACGTCTTCGCGGCGGGCTCGGCGTCCTCGGGCGTGCCGTTCGGCTGCTTCGCGACCACCAACGGCTCCGAGTGGAACAGCGAGTGCTCCGGCGGCCGGATCATCCACACGCCGCAGGAGTGGGGCGACCTGGTGCGCGCCGCCTACCCCGGCTACACCGGCCCGTACCCGCGGATGCAGCTCTGGCACGGCACCGTCGACGACATTCTCGCCTACCAGAACTTCACCGAGGAGATCAAGCAGTGGACCAACGTCCACGGCCTGAGCCAGACCCCGGAGTTCAGCGACAGCCCGCAGCAGGGCCTGACCCGCACCCGCTACGGCGGCACCGGCACCCAGGCCACGGTCGAGGCGAACAGCTTCGCCGGCTCGGGACACGGCCTGCCCGGCGGCCTGGACCCGCGGGTGATCGCGTTCTTCGGCCTGGACAGCGCCCCATGAGGTGGTGACGCCCTGAGGCGCGCGAGGAACAGCGCTCACTCGCCCGCCCGATCACCGGCGCCCCACGCCCCCGCCGCCCTGGCCGAACCACAACTCGCCACGCCAGGGCGACGGGTACACCGGGGTTCGCCTGCGCCGCGGGCGGCGGCGCGGGTGAACCCCGGTCATCGGTGCACGAGCAACGAACAACGGGCCGCGAACAACGGGCGGCGGAGGCCCCATGGCCCTCCGGGCCGGACCACGGAAGGATGACCCCCGCCAGGATCCCCCGTCGACCGGCAGCGAGTTCGACCGGCAGCGAGTTCGACCAGAGCGAAGGACGGCCCCATGCAGATCCGTCGTGTGTCCCGGAGGACGTTGCTGACGGCTGCCGCCGCGGGCGTCGTCACCGCCGTCGCCGCTCCCTCGCCGGCGTCCGGCGCGCCGGCCCCGTTCCACACGGTGGGTCGCGTCCGGGCCACCGCGGACGGTTCCGTGGAGTACTCCTGGCCCGGCGTCTCCTTCGAGGGCCGGTTCCGCGGCACCGGAGTCGGCGTGGTGCTGGACGACGCCGACAACGACTACGACGTCCAGGTCGACGGCACGACCGTCGCCACCCTGGTCACCCCGGGCCGGACCACCTCGTGGGTCGAGGGCCTCGCCGACGCCGAGCACGATGTGCGGCTGGTCAAGCGCACGGAGAGCGCCTGGGCCGCGGGCCGGTTCGGCGGCTTCGTCGCCGCGTCCGGGGGCGAGATCCTCGCCCCGCCGCCGGCGCGGAGCCGGCAGATCGAGTTCATCGGCGACTCCTACACCGCCGGCTACGGCAACGTCTCGACCACCCGCGACTGTTCGAGCAACGGCGGCGTCAACCGGAACACCAACGCCGACCTCGCCTTCGGCGCGCTCACCGCCCGCGGCCTCGACGCCGACGCCCAGATCACCGCCTTCTCGGGCCTCGGCATGGTCCGCAACTACAACGGCCACAGCCCTGACACCAGCTTCCGCACCTACTACGAGCGGGCCCTGCTGCCCGTCGCCGGCGACGTCTGGACGGTGCCGGCGACCTGGCGGCCGCGGCTGGTCGTGGTCGGGCTGGGCATCAACGACTTCTCGACGCCCCTGAACGCGGGCGAGCGGTGGGCCACCCAGAACGCCCTGGTCGCCGACTACGAGTCCGCCTACCACGGCTTCCTCGACACGCTGCGCGCCCGGTACGGCCCGGAGACGTTCCTCGTGGTCAGCGCCACCCCCGCCGGGAGCGACAGCACGTTCCCCGACACCGTCCGCCGCGTCGCCGAGGACCGCAACGGCCAGGGCGACGACCGGGTCAGCTACTGGTACTACGACGATCCGGCCCTGGACCGGCTGGGCTGCGACTGGCACCCCTCGCTACACGACCACCGGATCATCTCGGGCCTGCTCGACGACCATCTCGCCACCCTGCCGCTCGACTGGTGACGCTCGGTCGGAGCCGACCGAGCCGACCGCGAGCCGACCGAACCCTCCAACTCGTCCGGCATGCCGAACAGGCGCCACGGATCCGAACAACTTTCGCCTCAGCCATTGACCCCCGAAACCGAGAACTCATACTTGTGGGCGTCGGGCGGCGCGCGTTTGCGCAAACTGGTCGTGTTTGCCCGGCTCTCGTGTGACCGATCGGCGATGGGGAGCCGTCCATGACATCTCTGGGAAGACGAGCTCTGATCGGCGCGGCCGGGGCCACCGCCGCCACTCCCCTGCTGGGCGACGCCGCGTTCGCCGCCCCGGGTGGCGAACCGCCGGCGGGACTGCGGCTGAAGGACGTCTGGGTGCACGACCCGTTCGTCGTCGCGGACCGGCGCAGCCGCACCTACCACCTGTACATCACCAACGTGCCGGAGACCAGCGGGGTCTCGGGCACCGGGACGATGATGTACCGCAGCCGGGACCTCGTCTCCTGGCAGGGTCCCTACGTCGTCTTCCGGGTTCCTGACGGCAACTGGGCGAAGGACGGCGGCTGGGCGCCCGAGGTCCACGAGTACCGCGGGAAGTGGTACCTGTTCACCACCCTGCACGACGAGGAGCAGGAGCTGGCCGCGCCGCCGGACGTGCCCATCCGGACGTACCGGCGCGGCACCATCGTCGCGGTCAGCGACTCCCTCTACGGCCCGTTCACCCCGCTGAACCGGGACCGCCCGCACACGCCCGACACGTTCATGGCCCTGGACGGCACGCTGTTCGTGGAACGCGGGCAGCCGTGGCTCGTCTACGCGCACGAGTGGCTGCAGCGCCTGGACGGCACGATGGAGGCCGTCCGGCTCACCCCGGACCTCACCGGAACGGTGGGCGATCCGGTGCACCTCTTCAAGGCGTCCGACGCCCTGGGCATCAACCAGCTGATCACCGCCGACGCCGGCGGGCTCACCTATGTCACCGACGGCTGCGAGTTCTATCGCAGCCGCACCGGCGACCTGCTGATGCTGTGGTCCACCTGGCTGGGCCCCAACGGCGCCCAGTACTACGCCCAGACCCAGGCGCGTTCGGCGTCGGGCACGCTCGCCGGCCCCTGGGAGCAGCGGCCGGTGCTGGTGGACGGCGACAGCGGGCACGGCATGCCGTTCCGCGCCTTCGACGGCACCCTGCTGATGATCCTGCACCGCCCCTTCGGCTCCCCGTCCACCCGCGCCAAGCTGTACGAACTGCATGACGCCGGCGACCGGTTCGAGCTCGGGCGGCGCCGCACCGACCTCGACGGCGGCGACTGACACCCCCACCCCGCCCCCACCAGCACCCCACCACCCACCGACCACCAACGGGCCGTGACGGCCGACGACCGAGGACGACCGAGGACCCGCGACCGTGCACCAGAGCATCGCCCCGTGGCAGCGCGCCGAGATCACCCTGACCGCCGCCCACGACCACCCCGACGCCTACGCCGGAGTGGCGGTGTGGGCCGACTTCGTCCACGACTCGGGCGCGGCGCTGCGCCGCCCCGCCTTCTGGGACGGCGGCCGCACCTGGCGCGTCCGCTTCGCCTCCCCGCTGGCCGGCGGCCGGTGGCGCTGGCGCACCGAGGCCGACGTCGCAGACCCGGGACTGGCCGGCCGCACCGGCGAACTGTCCGTCACCGACGGGGCCGGCGCGGAGGCCGACCGGGCCGGCGCGGAGCCTGGCGCGGAGTCCGGCGCGGAGCCTGGCGCGGAGTCCGGCGCGGAGTCCGGCGCGGTCGCCGGGGACGGCCCGTTCCGCCGGCACGGGTTCTGGCGGATGTCGCCCGGCGGGCGCAGCCTGGTGCACGCCGACGGCACGCCGGCGCTGCTGGTCGGCGACACGGTCTGGGCCCTGCCCTGGCGGGCCACCGAGGAGCAGGTCCGGGTCTACGCGGCCGACCGGGCGGCCAAGGGGTTCAACGCCGCGCTGCTGATGAGCGTTCAGCCGGACATGGGCGCCCGCGGGCCGCGGGACCGGACCGCGGACCAGGGCTTCGACGTCGCCTTCGAGGACCTCGCGGACGGCGGCCTCGACGAGCTCAACCCTGGTTACTTCCAGTACCTCGACCGGCTGCTGGCGATCCTCACCGACCACGGCATCGTCCCGGTGCTCCAGCCGGTCTTCCAGGGCTTCGGCTGGAAGGGGCTCTCGGTCGCGGGAACGGTCGTCCCGCCCGCCGCGTACGCGCGCTACTGCCGTTATCTGGTGGCCCGTTACGGCGCCGACCCGGTGGTCTACCTGGTCGGCGCGGACGGCAGCGGCCGGGAGCCGCAGGTCGAGGCGGGCGGGCGGGAGATCGAGGAGTGGGACGCCTACGGCCAGCCCTGCGGCATCCACTACCGCCCGCACACCGTCGCCAACGCCCACCAGGACGCGCCCTGGCTGGACTTCCAGTGGTGCCAGACCGGCCACGGCGGCGATCACGTGCCGGAACGGGTGGCCGACATGTGGCGCAACGAGCCGGCCCGCGGGGTCGCCAACGGCGAGCCGACGTACGAGCACTCGGGCCGGCGCGGCAAGGCCGCGGGCTGGTGGCAGGGGCACGAGGCGTGGAGCAACCTGTGCGCCGGCGGCACCATGGGCGTGGTCTACGGCGCCGGCAGCCTGTGGCAGTGGGTGCTGCGCCCGGGCGAACCGGGGCACGAGCCGTTCTTCCTGGTCGAGGGCGCGGGCTGGCGCGAGGCGCTGGACTTCGAGGGCTCCGGCCATGTCGGCATGATCTCCCGCGTCCTGGCCGGGCTGCCCACCACGGACCTGCGCCCCAGCTGGACCCTGACCACGGCCCCGCGCGGGCTTCTGTCCCCCGGCACCCTCTACGTCGGCTACGGCGAGCGCGGCGGCGACCTCCGGTTCGCGCCCTGGGCCGAGGGCGTCGTCCCCCTGCCCTACCGGGTGGTGGATCCACGCACCGGCCGGATCACGGCCGCCGGCGTCCGCGAGACGCCCGGTTCCACCGTCCCCGACCCGGGCGGTGAGCCGCGCGTCTATCTCTGCTACGCGGGATGGGGGGACGACGGCCCTGAGAGCGCGGACAGCTCCGGGCGATCCTGAGGCGCCGGCCGTCAGCCGCGGGTGGTCGACTCCCGGACCACCACCCGGTGCGGTCCGACGAACGCGTTGCCCTCGCCGTCCCCCCGCGGGGCGTCGATGCGCGCGCGCAGCATGTCGAGGGCCGCCGCCACCATCTCCTGGTGGCCCGGCGCCACGGTGGTCAGCGACGGCACGGTGTACGCGGCCTGGCCGATGTCGTCGAACCCGGTGACCAGCACGTCGTCCGGCACGGCCAGCCCCTCGTCGGCCAGGCCCCGGAGCACGCCCACCGCGATCGAGTCGGTCAGGCACATGGCGGCGTCGAACCGGACGCCCGCGGCGACGAGGCCCCGCACGGCGTCGGCGCCGGCGGCCATGGAGAACGGGCAGGGCACCACCAGCTCCTCCCGCTCCGCGATGCCCGCCTCGCGGAGCGCCGCCAGATGCCCCGCGGTGCGCAGCGGGGCCGCGCCCTCGTCGTCGTCCGTCCGGCCGCCGACGATCGCGATGCGACGGCAGCCGGCCTCCACCAGATGCCGCGTGACGTCCCTGGCGCCCTCGAAGTTGGCCATCGACACGTGGTCGATAGCCCGCCCGCGGATCCGCTCGCCGAGCGCGACCACGGGGAAGTCGGTGGGAAACGTCGGCGCGTCGGCGTCGCCGAGCTCCACGGTGCTGATGATGAGGCCGTCGTACATCCGCAGCCGCGAGTGGACCAGGGCGTCCACCTCGCCCTGTCGCGAGGCGCCGGTCTGCTCGATGGCCACCCGGTAGCCCCGGCGCCCCGCCTCGACCACGACCTGGGCCGCGAGTTGCGCGCAGTACGGCTGGTCGATGTCGGGCAGGGCCAGGCCGATCACGCCCGTGCTGCCGGCCCGCAGGTTCCGGGCCGCGACGTTGACCCGGTACCCCAGACGGTCTATCGCCTCGGTCACCCGGAGTCGCGTCTCGTCGCTGACGTACCGGTGGCCGTTGATGACATTCGACACCGTCATGGGGGAGACGCCGGCCGCCTTCGCGACGTCGCTCATCGTCACCATGCGCCGATTATCCACCGACGCCCACCCGGCCGACCGGCCCGCGCCGCCGTGGACTCGCCGCGTTTCGCCGCGTTTCCAAAGGTCATTCCAATGGAAATGTGAACGAGCCCAGGTCAGGTCACCTTTCCGGCTCTGGACAGTCGATTGGTCTCGACCTATATTGTCAGGGTCACGCCACACCCACTCCGGCATGCACCGGGCCGCCTTCTCCGAGCCCGGTCCAGCGCCGTCGCGAGCCATGCACCGCCGCACCACCGTCCTTCCTGATTTCAGGATTTCCCTCGGCTCCCCCACCGATCACGCGGCGCTGTCTCCGTATCCGGACGAGCGCGTCAGAATTCCGCGCGGTCGTGAGCCTCGGAAGAAAAGGGTTCAGTTGACGTGAAACGCCGCACCTTCATGTCGGTGCCCCTGGGCACCGCCCTGGCCCTCGCCACGCAATCCAGCCACGTGGCCTCGGCGGCCGAGGATCCCGCCGGTTCTGCCACCCCGTACCACGAGGTGTTCCCCCTGTTCAGGAGCGCCAACATGTCCTCCCCCGACGAGCTCTCCTCCGGCGTCGGATTCCATTCCTTCAGAATTCCCGCGGTCGTCACCACCAGCACCGGACGAATACTTGCCTTCGCGGAGGGACGCCGACATTTCAACCGCGACTACGGCGACATCAACCTCGTCTACAAGCGCACCACGACGACGACCAACCACGGGGCGACGCCGGGCGACTGGGAAGGGCTGAGGGAAGTCGTGGGTTCCGGGACCGGCACCTGGGGAAATCCCACCCCGGTCGTGGACGGAAACACCGTCTACCTCTTCCTGTCGTGGAACGCGGGCGACCGCAGTTTCCTCGGCAACGAACTCCTGCCGGACGGATCCCGCACCAGGCAGGTCGACTCGACCGACGAGGGCCGGCGCCATCTCTATCTCACCACCAGCACCGACGACGGAAACACCTGGTCAACGCCCGTTAACCTGACGTCGCAACTCACCCCGAGCGGCTGGGCGTGGGACGCCGTCGGCCCCGGCAACGGCATCGCCCTGCGCTCCGGCGAGCTGGTGGTGCCGGCCCAGGGCCGCAACATCGTCGGCCGCGGCTCCCCCGGCAACCGGACCTGGTCCTACCAGAGCCTGAGCGGCGCGGAGAGCGAGGGCACCATCGCCCAGACCCCCGACGGGAACCTGTACCGCAACGACCGGCCGGGCGAGGAGACCTACCGCCAGGTGGCCCGCGGCACGCTCGGCGGCTTCGGCGCGTTCGGCACCGACACCGGCCTGCCCGACCCACGATGCCAAGGCAGCGTGCTGGCCTACAACATCGACGCCCCGGCCCGCACCATCTTCCTGAACTCGGCCTCGACCAGCAGCCGGCGGGCGATGCGGGTGCGCATCAGCTACGACGCCGACGCCCGCACGTACACCGCCAGCCGGCTGCTGGAGGAGGTCCCGGTCTCCGGCGTCGGCTACGAGGGCGGCTACTCCTGCATGACCAAGACCGCCGACTGGAAGATCGGCGCCCTGGTCGAGACCGACTTCTTCAACGACACCACCGGCCCCGACTCCTACCGTGCGATGGTCTGGCGCCGCTTCAACCTCTCCTGGATCCTCAACGGCTGAACCTTCCCGTGGATCCGCGTGCGCCGCATCAGCCCTCGGCGTTCGGCGTTCGGCGCACCGCGCCGGACGCCGAGGGCCCATGAAACGACGCCCACGATCTCGGCGGCGGTCAGCTGACCTCGGGCAAAGCCGCCGCCATCGCGCGGCGCGCCCCGCGGTGGGGCAACGGGAAGATGATCTTCAAGCCCTGCTCGCCGCCCGGCGAGAGGACGACGAAGAACGAGTTGAGCAGGCGCTCCCTGACCTTCGAGCGGACCAGACCGGCGCGCGGAATCGTCATCTGGAGATCCCCCGGCCATTCGTTCGCCCCCCTCGTCCCGAAGACGAACACCCGACGGTCGGTCATCACCAGATAGAACGGAGCCCGCCTCGGGATCGTCGTCAGCGCCCCGAGGGTCAGCACCGTGGACACGGCCGCGGAGGCGGCCCTCGTCGCCACGACCCGGGCAGCGGAGACGGTGCTCAGGTTCACGATGGCCGTCACCTCAACCGGCTCCCCCGGTTCGAGCAAGGGCCCGACGGCCTCGAACACCAGCCTGCGGCGCTTCGCGCGCATGGCTCCACTCCTGACGGTCGGCATGCAGCGGACGAACACCTCCGCCCGGCCCGCGGCCGATCCCGCTGCCGGAGCGCAGCCACACTATCCGGCTCCGGGCCGGCTGCGTCCGTCTCAAGACCCGTTCGTCTGGCCACCACGGGCGCCTGGTCAGGGTGGGAGGTCGACGCGCCGTCGCCACTCGGCCAGAGTCATCCCACGTCGGGCCCGTTGGGCGGCGGCGTGGTCGCGCACGGGCTCACCCCACTCCCGGAACCGGCGGGTGAGCCTGCCGGCGGACACGCCGTACTTCCGAGCCAGCGAACTCATCGACCGCCCGCCTCGGTAGAGGGCCACGGCCTCGTCGCGGGCGATGGCCGGCATCTGCTTACGCGGCATCAACGCCATCCCGCACCGTCTCCACGCCCACGCCCGTCGGGCCCGGGCAGTCGTGCCGCTCGCGCTCCGCCTCGGTGAGCAACCCGCCACAGGCGCACCGCTCGTGATGCGGGATCGGGTTGCGGATGTGATCCGGTGTCCCCGCCGACCAGTCGATCGGCTCAGGCACCGCGCACCTCGCCATCCCCCCGGCGGGGCGAGCCGAGCACCGTGGCGAGGGCGGTGCGCAGCAACTCCGGGCTGGTCAGGCAGTCCCCGACCACCGGCGGCTCGATCAGCCACCGCCGGGACGTGGCCCAACGGGGCGGGGGGACATGGATCTGCTGTCCCCGGCCCAGGACTGTGACGCTCGGGATCCGCCAGCCGTCGGTCGTGCGGACGGGCACCAGCCAGGTGACGGTGTCCTCGTTCTGGTCCTCGATGGCCGGGCCGGAGCGGTGCTGCATCAGATTGATGACCAGGACAGCGTCGAACGCGGCCAGCTGGACGGCGTCCCACCACCTCCCACACGGCACCGCACGAACACCCTGGCGGACATCGGGCAGCCACTCCGGACGGGCTGGTGGCCCGGCAGACTCAGGCATGACGCAGCACCCGCCCGAGATCTGCCACCACGTCGGTCAGCGCTACCCGTCCGGACATGTTGTGCACGTAGGCACGGTGTTCGCGTTGAGACGCAGCGTCACGCAGAATTCCGGGCGACACGACGGCCCCTCTCCGTTGCTCAGGTCGGTGGAGGGACCGTAGGCCGCCGTCGACGAACCGACCCGAACTCTCAGTTCGGGTCGACCACGGGGACGGCTGCTCAGAGGGCGCCCATGCGCTGCGCCAGCGAGCTCGCCTGCCTGCGGTACGTGGGGCGCACCCGCCTGACCAGGCGGTGTGCGATGGCGTGTGCTTCCGGGCTCCGCGCCAGATCCTCCGGGGCCATCTCTTCCAGGTCGATGAGGTGGAGCAGCACAGCGGTGTCCTCGCGCCGCAGGTCGTAGCAGCGTGCGAGGTCAAGGGTGAAGGTGAACCGCCGCTCGCGGGAGGGTAAGACGTCCGTACTCACCTGGTCGGCAACGCGCAGGGCTTCGGTTGTCTCCCCGGCCCGCATTTCGATGGTCAGGAGGTGCAGCTTCACGTTCGTCGGTCCGAAAACCGTCCACATCGTGTTCCCTTCGCCCGCGTTATCGGCCAGGGGAGCGGCGCTCTTCTCCAGATGCTCTCGAGCCGGCCACCATTCGCGACGGTGAGTCCGACTGAGAACGACCACCAGTTCCAGAGCGCCCTGCATCGCTTTGGAGTCCTGGTTCCCCGGACACTCCTTGAGCTGGCTCAGCCCCTGCCGCGCCACGTGCTCGGCGTCGTCAGGGCGGTCGTCGCCGAGGAGCACATGGCCAAGGTTCCAGTGCGCTGCGGCGATCCGCACAGGGTCATCGGCCTCTTCGGCAGCTCGCAACGCCCGGTCCGCGACCATCACCGACAGGTCGGAGCGTCCGGTACGGCGACAGTAGGAGCGGAGAAGCCCATAGAGGTCGGCGGCGCATCGGAGGACTTCGCGTCGTTCGTCGGGCGTCGCTGTGGCACTGGCCCGCCGTGCGCACTCCACTTCAGCAATCAGGGTTGGCAGTACGGCGGCTGCCACGGTGAAACGCTGGGGGGATGTCTGCCACATCCGCCATGCCTGCTCCACGCGATCGCGGAGAACGACAGAAGTAAGTGGGTCGCCGCCACTGACAGCCGCCGGACCGATACCGAGCAGTCCCTCGACGACCGAGGTGGCACTTCCGGAGCCACTGGGTGCGGCTTGGTCGGGCTCGCCCAGAAGAACGGACAGCGGAGTCCCGACCTCTCTGGCAAGGGAGGAAAGCACTGTGAGTGACGGTAGCTTGAGGCCGCGTTCGATCTGTGACAGGTAATCAACTGTGATCCCGCACAGGCCGGCAACGGCAACCTGCGATCGCCCCTGTTTCTCCCGCGCCGCACGCAGGCGTTTCCCGAGTTCGAATCCGGACGCTGCCATGCGATCCCCCACTCTGCGAGGCCGTAGAGTCAGCATAGAAGCACAGGGAGTGCCGAGAAGTGACGTGGGCCGATCGGGGCAGGGGAATGAGATGACCTGGCTGGTGCTGTGGGACATCGACCACACCTTGATCTCGATGTGCGGCTCTGGTCGGGACCTGTTCGGTGCTGCTTTCGAACAGGTCACCGGCGTACGCATGAGGCAGCAGGCGGCGGTTGACGGCATGACCGACCGCGTGATCTTCCGCGAGACGGCGGCTCTGCACGGTCTGACCACCACCCGGAAGGACTTCGAGAGCTTCGCGGTTGCCCTGGGCGCCCAGCACCTCAACCGCGCGGTGGAAATTCGCGAACGGGGGCACGCGCTCCCGGGCGCGGCATCGGCGCTTCGCGCGCTGGCAGGCGTCCCGGGCATGCGCCAGACTGTGGTCACCGGCAACATCCGCGTGTCGGCCGAGGTCAAGTTGCGGGTGTTCGGACTCGACGGTCCGATCGTCTGGGACATCGGTGCCTATGGCGAAGACAGCGACACCCGGCCACCGCTGGTTCAAGCTGCCCTGCGCCGTGCGCGGCACAGCGAATCTGAGGGTCGGGTCGTCCTCATCGGCGACACTCCGGCAGACGTCGCCGGGGCACTGGCCAACAACGTCCGCGTCATCGGCGTCGCCTCGGGCCGCAGTTCCGAAGCAGACCTCCGTGCGGCTGGCGCCATCACCACCCTGCCAGATCTGACCGACAACGAGTTGGTGATGAAGCTCGTGATCGCGGACGACTCATTCACGTGACGACGAACGGCCTCTTGCTCACGGGACACAATGCGCCCATGACCCGAGCCGAACCCGTGCCCGTGCTGGCGCCCGAAGTGATGCGGTTCTACGCCACCACGGTCAACGAGGCCGACCGCCTGACGACCACCGCCGACGGCCGGCTGGAACTGCTGCGCACCCAGGAGTTGCTGCGCCGCTACCTGCCGCCCGCTCCGGCCCGGATCCTGGATGTGGGCGGTGGTCCAGGGATCCACGCACGGTGGCTCGCCGAGAACGGGTACCAGGTGCACCTGGTCGACCCGGTGCCACGGCATGTCGAACAGGCGGGCCGGGTGTCCGGCTGTACGGCGGAGCTCGGGGACGCTCGGCAACTCGCCGTCGGCGACTCCTCATGCGATGTGGTGCTGCTACTCGGCCCGCTCTATCACCTCATCGAGGCCGAGGACCGCCGCCAGGCCCTGCGCGAGGCACGCCGAGTCCTTTGCCCGGGCGGACTGCTGGCCGCTGCCGGCATCAGCTGCTACGCCAGCCTGTTCGAACACGCCGCGTTCTCTCATCTGCACACCCCGGCCATGCGCGAGAGCGTCACGCGCGTTCTCGAGACGAAGATCCATGACGGAAAGCGCGCGTTCACCCAGGCGTACTTCCACAGCGGGCAGGAGTTGCACGCCGAAGTCACGCGGGCGGGATTCACCGGCGCCCACGTCTTCGGCGTCGAGGGCCCGGCCTGGGCCATGCTCGCGGCCACCGAGCGGCACACGGGTGTCTCCGTCGTCGACACGCCCTTGTTCGAGTCCGCGCTGGCTGCCGCGCAGATGGCCGAGCCCTTCCCCGAACTCCTGGCAGCCAGCTCGCACATGCTCGCCGTGGCCCATCGCGGATGAGTCGGCCACCGCGCATATGAGGGACGCGGCCCGGCCGGGTCAGGTGGTGTCGGTCGGGTTGCTCGGGGTCCTGCGCGCGGAGGGCGTCCACGTGTCCGCCACCCGAACCAGAGGTACGGAGCGCTGGGCGATCTCGTGCGTGGTGTGTCCTGTCTGATGGGACACACCACGCACGATGTGCCGTCAGCGGCGGATGGCGACCAGACGGAACGTGCGGGCTGCCCCGTTCAACTCCATCGCGTACAGGGATTGTTCGTCCCATTCCATGACGTCGGTGAGGTAGAGGAAGCTGTCCTCGGCGTCCTGAGGGAGGAGTCCCTGGAGGTTCAGCGTGCCGTCCGCCGGATCCAGCCGGGCGATATTGAGGTAGGGGTACCCCTCGTCCGCCAGCACCTCGTGGAGCACCAGCGGCTCCTCGTCCACGGCACCTACCAGGCCCCGGCCCTCCGGGAACTCCCGCTCCCACAGCTCCTCGCCGGTCTCGACATCGAAACCACGGATGATGTCCGGCTCCTCGTCGGAGTTCCTACTCCGCGTGATCAACAGCGAGTCCGCGAGGTGGTACTCAGACGTCTCGTAGGCGGCGTCGTACTCGTCGGAGCCAGCCTCCAGGTCGGCGCGGCTTTCGCGGGGGATCTCGCTGCGTACGTCTCCGTCGTCGTCGTACACCTGGAAGCTGTCCGGGGTCATCAGAATCAGCGGCTCTCCCGTGACGACGGAACCGTCGGTGACCGACCGCCTATCCTCTACCGACCGTGTCCACAGCTCGTCGCCGGTCTCCGTGTCGTAGACCGTCAGCCGACCCTCAACCTCTCCCGCGACCTGACACCCGCCCCGCACGATGGCGCGCTCACCGGAGATGTCCCAGAAGGGCGTCGACGCCCGGACACAGTCCTCGCCACCCGGCAACTCGGGCAGTTCCTCGCCGTCCGCCACGGCGAAACGGCGAGGCGTGGGCAGCCCCCACCCTTCCAGATCCACGGTGATCGCCCGCTCCCCCACGGTGGCCGGCACATCCTCGTCGGGGTCGTTGTCGGTGCTGGGCAACTCCTCGCTCCACATCACCTCGCCACGGCCGGTGTCGACGGCCGCGAGCACGGTGCAGCTCGTGCGGCCCTCCGGCCGAAACAGCACCGCGCCGACGCCCTGATCGTTCATGTCCTCGCTCGTGGCGCACGGGACGAGGTGGCCGCCCTCCGGGTGTTCGAGACGCCAGAGATCCTCGCCCGACTCCGGGTCGTGGCCCCACACACCCGCGTTGGTGAGCAGCACGACCACCCGGTCCGACGCCCAGACGCGTTGGAAATCCTCCCCGAGGTCGGCCTCGCCCACGTCCACCGGCGTGGTCCGCCACAGCGCCTCCAGCACCGCGTCGCCCTCCGGCGGCGCGCTGGGGCCGCCCCCGGTCAGCTCCTCGTCCCCGGTGTCGCCGTTCACCAGCACCACGCCAACCGCCACGAGGAGCGCCGACAGCGCACCCCCCAGAACCACCAGCCACGTCCTACGCCCCAACTTCCCCACCATGCGCAACTCCCCCCGAAGGTCCCTCCCTTACCTGCCCCGACGCGCCCATGCCCAGTGCGGTTGCACAGACACTCGATACTGCAGGCACCGTTGCGAACCCGACCTTCTTGACGGATAGCGGCGGCGAGGCGCGGTGCGTCACGCTTTACCACCAGAGCGTGTCGTCGGCGTGGACAGACGCGTCCACAGGCGCCAGGTGGCAGGTTCCCGTTCGTTGATCACCCCTTCTTGTCACCCACCACGGCTAGGCTGGCCCCCAGCACATCGACCACATAGCGGACGAGGCAGTACACATGGACACGTGCCCCGATCCCGCTCGGCCGGAGGAGCTCATCTCGCGGCCCTCACGTACCCCCGGGGCCCTGCGGCTGGCCCTCGCTCGCCTGGCTCCGCATCGCCTGGTCGAGATGGAGCGGCAGAAGGAGGAGGCTCTTGCCCTCGCTGCCCAGCACGACAGCATCAGCCCCATCCGGAGTTGGCTGACGATCTGGGCGGGCGAGGTGGAGATCGAACGGCGGCCGGACCTGGCCACACGCCGCCAGGCCGCAGAGTGTGCCGCTCAAACTCTGGACCGAGAGGATCCTCGCTTGCGGGAAGCGATGAACGAGCTCCGGGCAGTGGTCAACGAGGCACGCCAGGCAGCCGCGTGAGCTGGTCGATGGGAGTACGAGCCCAGCGAGCAAGCCGTCATCGCGGGCGCCCTCCGGCCCTGATCGCCGAGGTGCAGAAGAAGGCAGAGGAACTGGTCCGTGCCGCCGCGGCCCTCTACCTCGACGGCACGACGTATCAGGGTGGCCCGCTCAAGGGCGGCGACGCCATCGTCGCGGGGCGGGATGTTCGCCTAGCTCGTCGACCCCGGCATGAATGCGTGTACATCATGCAGGTCACGGCATCGTGACGAAGACCCGACGCTGGTCGTCGGCGGACCCCGGTGTTCTTCGGTGGTGAGCGACGGCACACCTTTGACGGGTGGCGGGGTGAGGGCTGGGCCGCGTCGGAGCGGAGCGCTCCCCCGCCCTTCCCGGACGCTGACCGGCACGCGTTGCACAGCCGGCGGGGTGACCGTCAGCGGCGCAGGGCGGACAGCCCCACCTTCGTGCCCTGTGGGGACAGTCTGAACACGTACATGGTCCGTTCGTCCCAGGTCAGCTGGTCCGTGTTCATGAAGCTCGGTTCGGCATCCCGCGGAAGGAGACCCTCCTCGACGAGGGCGCCGTCCTCCGGATTGAGCCGAGCGACATGGTGGTAGATCGCGCCGTTCTCGGCCGCCTCGTAGAACACCAGCGGCACCTCGTCCACGGCACCGACCAGGGCCCTCTCCTCCGGGAGATCCCGCTCCCACAGCTCCTCGCCGGTGGCCGCGTCGAAGCCGCGGAGGATGTCCTCGGTGGGGGTGTCGTTGGAACTCCGCGTGATCACCAGAGAGTCGGTGACGTGGTAGGCCACCGTCTCGAAGGCGGTTCTCCACTCGTCCGAGCCGATCTCCACATCGGCGTCGATGGCATCGAGGGGGATCTCGCTACGCACCTCCCCGTTGTCGTCGTACACCGTCAACCGGGTGCTTGAGCTCAGCGTCAGCGGGTCGTCCGTGACGAAGAGACTGTCCACGAGCGTCGAGTCTGCTGCTGACCGCTTCCACAGCTGCTCGCCGGTCTCCGCGTCGAACACTGCCAGCTGAGACCCGCTCTCTCCTCTGCACCTCGCCCTCGCGACGAGGTGCTCGACCGCGATGTCCCACGTGGCCCACGCCCAGTCGCAGTCCCCGTCCGGCAGTTGCGGCTCCGGCAGCTCCTCGCCGTCCGCCACGGCGAATCGCTCAAGGTCGTGTGCCCCTCCGAGATCCACGGTGATCGCCCGCTCGCCAACGGTGACCGGCACCTCGATGTTGTAGCCGACCGCGACGTCGTCGGTTCGCGTCAGGTCCTCGCTCCACGTCACCTCGCCACGGCGGGTGTCAACGGCGGCCAGCACCGTGCAGTTGGGGAGATCCCCCGGACCATCCTCCGTCTGATAGAGCAAAGCGCCGACGCCCGCACCGTTCACGCCCTCGCTCGCCGCGCACGGGGCGAGATCGCCGCCCTCCGGGTGTTCGAGCCGCCAGAGCTCCTCCCCCGACTCCCCGTCGTAGCCCCACACACCCCCGTTGGTGATCATGACGACCACCCCGTCCGACCGCCAGACGCGGTAGATCTCCACACTGCCCTGGGCCGCGGGGTAACCACCGGCCACGTGTCCGGTCCGCCAGAGCGTCTCCATGACGCCCTCGGGCCCCGCCGACCCGCCGGGACCGCCACCGCCCGCGGCCGGCTCCTCGCCATCGGTGTCGCTGTTCACCAGCAGCAGACCACCCGCCACGAGGAGCGCCAGCAGCACACCCCCGAGAACCGCCAGCCGCGCCCCACGTCCAACCCGCCCCGCCATGCGTAACTCCCCCCGAAGGTCCCTCCCTTACCCATCCCGACGCGCCCATGCCCGCAGCGGTTGCACGGAGCACTGGTGCGGCAAGCACCGTTGCGGACTCGACCCCTTGACGGACCGCGGCGCGGGCCTACGCTGCGTCGAATGGGAGCGCTCCCATGAACCCCCACCCGACCTCCCGTCAAGGACGGTACTCATGAAGCGCAGACATCGTCCCCTGCTCACCATGGCCCTGGTGGCCGCGAGCACGCTCGCCGCGGGTGCGTTGCCCGTGCAGGCCGCGGCGGCCGAAGGGCCGGCGCTCGCCGTGGACCTCACCGCGGACCGGTACCCGATCAGCCCGGACATCTACGGGATGAACTTCGCCGACCCGACGCTGCTGGCGGAGCTGGAGCTGCCCGTGGACCGTTGGGGCGGCAACGCCACCACCCGCTTCAACTACCTCAACGACACCAGCAACCGGGCCAGCGACTGGTTCTTCGAGAACATCCCGAACGAGGTCGCCGACCCGTCGGCGCTTCCCGAGGGCTCCACCTCGAACCAGTTCGTCGAGAAGGACCTCGCCGCCGGCGCCGACACCATCATGACCGTCCGTTGATCGGCTGGATCCCCAGGGAACGGGAGAAGGCCTGCGGATTCAGCGTCGAGAAGTACGGCCCGCAGCAGGCCACCGACGAATGGGCCCCGGACTGCGGCAACGGCATCGCGCCCGACGGCACCCGGATCACCGGCAACGACCCGACGGACACCAGCATCCCGGCCGGCGCCGACTACGTGGCCGACTGGGTGGAGTACCTGACGGGGAAGTACGGCACCGCCGAGGACGGCGGCGTCGCGTACTACAACCTCGACAACGAGCCCGACATCTGGCACGAGACGCACCGCGACGTGCATCCGGAGGGCGCGAGCTACGACGAGATCAGGGACGCCGCCTACGAGATCGCCGGCGCGATCAAGGAGGTCGACCCCAGCGCGCAGACCCTGGGCCCGACCGGCTGGGGCTGGAACTCGATCTTCATGTCGGGGCTCGACCAGAAGACCTGCAACGAGGAGGGCGGCTCCTGCTGGTCGAACCCGCCGGACCGGGCGGCGCACGGCGGCGTGCCGTTCGCCGAGTGGTACCTGGCGCAGCTGGCGGCCTACGAGGAGGAGACCGGCCAGCGCATCCTCGACTACTACGACAACCACTGGTACCCGCAGGGCACCGGCGTGGCCAGCGGTTCGGACGATCCGGCGGCCCAGGAGCTGCGGCTGCGCTCGCCGCGCCAGCTGTGGGACCCGGAGTACGTGGACGAGAGCTGGATCAACGAGCCGGTGGCGCTGATCCCGCGGATGCGGGAGCTGGTCGAGGAGAACTACCCGGGCACGAAGATCGGCATCTCCGAGTACAACTACGGCGCGCTGGACACCGTCAACGGCGCGCTGGCGCAGGCGGACGTGCTGGGCATCTTCGGGCGGGAGGGCCTGGACCTGGCGACGCTGTGGGCGCCGCCGCAGGCGACCGACCCGGGCGCGTACGCCTTCCGGATGTACCTGAACTACGACGGCGAGGGCTCCGGGTTCGGCGACATCGCCATCCCGGCCAGCAGCGACGACCCGGACCAGGTGGGCGTCTACGCGGCCGAGCGGAGCGAGGACGGCGCGCTGACCCTGATGGTCGTCAACAAGTCGCAGACCGACCTCACCGTGCCGCTCTACCTGGCCGGCGCCGACCGGGGCGCGGTGGCCGCCGAGGTGTACCAGTACGGCGAGGCGGACCCGACGGCGATCTCGCGGCTGGCCGACCAGCGGCTGGTGGACGGGCAGGCGACGCTCGACCTCCCCGCCAACTCGATCACCGAACTGGTCGTGCCCGGCGACGAGTCGGTCTGCGACGCGGTCCCGACGGTGGCGGACTCGGCGCCCGCGCCGGCCCGGATCCCGGCGGCCGACGCGGCCGAGCCCGCGGCCGGCGTCCGCCCGGTCGTGGACGTGGCGACCCGGCGGAACTGACCTCGGCGGCAGGCGCGTTGAGCGCGGGTCGTCCCACGGGCCGGGCCGTCCGTCGTGTGGCGGACGGCCGGCCCGTGCGCGGTACCGGCGGGCTACGTCGTGGTACCTGAGGAGGACGCCCGGAGTTCGGCTGCGCTGGTGACGACGACGACGGCGCGGCGACCGTAGCTTTCCAGGGTGATCCGGGCCCCGTGGGGGGAGGCCCGGGTCCCTCATCCGATGGATGGCCGGCCGCTTCGCCGGCTGCTCCGATACCTACCCCGTACTTATCGAGTAAGCGAACGGGCGAGTAGGTGGGAGCGGAGAGAAACGGAAGTAACGGGGTGTCAGAGACACATCGCACCGGCCCCGTCGAGGCGGCGGGTTACGCCCTGGCGGCGGCGGTCCTCGTCATCGGCGGGGCGCTGCTCACCACGCCGGTGCTGAACTGGGTGATCGGCCCGCTCATCGTCGTCGTGTGCGTCGCGGTCGTCGGTCGACTCTGCGACGCCCGCCGCGGCCGGGCCGCCACCGAGAGCGCGGAGGGCGCCGCGGGCACCGCGGGTGCCGAGGGCACCGCCGGCGCCACCGAGAGGCGGCTGCCGTGAGCTGGGCCGCGCACGAGCTGGAGAGCTACCTGCTGCACAAGCATCTGAAGGTCAGGGTGTCGTATCTGGCGATCCTGGTCGGCTGCCTCTCCCCCGACATGCTCACCAAGCTGCCGGTCTACGGCATCCAGATCGGCAACTTCGTCTTCAAGCCGGAGGACCCCTGGGACTACCACCGGGGCTGGCCGGGGGCCGGGTTCACGCACTCGCTGATGTTCGGCGTGGTCATCGGCCTGCTGGTGCTGTGGCTCTTCAGGAGCCGGGAGTGGGGACTCGGGCTGTTCATCGGCACCTCGGCCCACGTGCTGACGGACGTCTTCGACAGCGTCGGCACGATGGTCTTCTTCCCGTTCACCACCCAGCACTACAGCACCGGCATGTGGGCCTACGCGGCCCAGGCCGGGCGCTACGGGGACGCGGCGGCGTACTACGGCAGCCTGGGCCTGGTGTGGGACCTGTTCTGGCTGGCCCTGGTGCTGCTCGGCTTCCGGGCGCTGCGGGCCCGGTACTTCTTCGACGAGGTGGTGCCGTCGGACCCGGCGTGGGGCTGGCTGCGGCGCCGGCTGCACGTGTCGGACCGGGTCATGCTGGCCTGCTACCGGGCGTCCTTCGTCTACGGCGCCTGCCGGATCTTCGGCTGGACCATCTGGGCGCAGTTGGTGGAGGACGCGCCGATGGACCTGACGTGGGGCGGCCCGCACTGGGTGGACAAGGCGACGGTGGAACACGCCTCGGCCGGCGAGTTGGCGCTCCAGACGACCATCGGCCTGGCCGGCCTCGTCGTCACCACGTGGCTGCTGTGGGCCCTGGTCGGCCGCCGCCTGTGGGCCCGGGCGGCCCCCGAACCGACGGCGGGGACGAAGAAGGCCGGCGGGCCGGCGCGGCCCGGCACGGCGAAGGGCGACCGCCCGCTGGCCCGTGTCGCGGACGACGCGCCCGCCGACCGCGCCTAGGACCCGGGCGCGCCGCCGCAGTGGCGGCGGCGCGCTCCGGCCAACGGTGGTCAGGTCGGGGTGCGGGTGGTGCGGAGGCGGCGGGTGTCGTCGAGGGTGGGGCAGCCGGCCAGGCCCATGGCGTCGCGGAGTTCGTCGGCCACCAGGTCGAGCACCCGGGACACCCCGGCCTCCCCGCCGGTGGCCAGCCCCCAGGCCACCGGGCGGCCCAGCAGCACGCCGTGGGCGCCGAGGGCGAGCGCCCGCAGCACGTCCGTTCCGCCGCGCACGCCGCTGTCCAGCAGCACCTCGCAGCGGTCCCCGACGACGCGGGCGATGTCGGGCAGCGCGTCGATGCTGGGCACGGCGCCGTCGAGCTGCCGGCCGCCGTGGTTGGAGACCACGACCGCGTCGGCGCCGCACTCCACCGCCTGACGGGCGTCCTCGGGGGCGAGCAGGCCCTTCAGGACCAGCGGGAGCCGGGTGCGTTTCCGCAACGTCTCCACGGACGCCCAGGTGAGCGATGCGGAGAACGCCTCGCCGGTGTGCGCGGCCACCGCCGAGGCGTCGGCGAGCCGGGTGTGCGCCGCCGTGCCGGTGGCGACGTTGGCGGCCCGCACGTGGTCGGGCAGCGCGAAACGGTTGCGGACGTCCCGGAGCCGGCGGCCCATCCACGGCACGTCCACGGTGAGCACCACGGCCCGGCAGCCGGCGTCCTCGGCCCGCCGGACCAGGTCGAGCGTCCGGGCGGTGTCGCGCAGCCAGTAGAGCTGGAACCAGACGGTCCCGCCGACCGCGGTGAGTTCCTCGATCGGCACGCTGCTCAGGGTGCTCGCCGTGAACGGCACGCCCGCCGTCTTCGCCGCGCGGGCGACGGCGAGTTCGCCGTCGGGGTGGAAGAGCCGCTGGTACGCGACGGGCGCGGTGGCCACCGGCAGCCGGGCGGGCGCGCCGAGCAGCGTGGTGTCCGTCGTGCGCCGCGCGACGTCGCGCAGCGCCCGGGGGATCAGGAAGACCCGACTCAGCGCGGCCCGGTTGGCGTCGAGCGTGGTCTCGGCGCCGCTGCCGCCCGCGAGGAAGTCCCAGACATCGGGCGGCAGCGCGGCGGCGGCGGCGCGTTCGAGGTCCGCCAGGCAGTGCGCCGCGCCCGCCCCGGGGTCACCTCCTGAGCTCACGTTGCTGCGTCCGCTCCAGTTCCACGGCCTCGTAGAGCGCCTTGATGTTGGAGCTGCCGAAGGTCCGGGCCCCCTGCCGCTCGATGACCTCGAAGAACAGCGTGTGCCGCGGGTGGTTCGAGGCGGTGAAGATCTGGAACAGCTGGCCGCCGTGGTCCTCGTCGACCAGCACGCCGGTCGACCGCAGGTCCGCGACCTTCTCGGGGCTGAGCGCGATCCGCTGGCCGAGCAGGTCGTAGTAGGTGCCGGGCGTGCTGAGGAAGGTGACGCCGCGTCCGGCCAGGGTGCGCACCGAACGGACCGCGTCCGGCGAGGAGAACGCCAGGTGCTGGACGCCGGCGCCCTGGTTGCTGTCGATGAACTCGTCGATCTGCCCGGGGTCCGCGGCGGAGTCGGGCTGGAGCAGCGTCAGGGTGACCGCGCCCGACGGGCTCTGCACCACCTTGGACTCCATGGCCTGGGAGCCCACCACGATGTGCTCCTCGAAGATGTCGTCGAACCCGAGCGCCCGCTGGTAGTAGGCGACGGTCGGGCCGAGGTCCCCGGTGGGCAGGCACACGGCGACGTGGTCGATCTCGACGAGGCCGATCGCCTCGGCGGCGGGGTCGGCCGGCGCGGCGTCGGTGGCGGGCGCGGGCTCGATGCCCGCCGGGAGGCCCGGTCCGTCGTCCGGCGCCCGCTCGACGAGGGTGTGCAGCACGTCGCCGAAGCCGCCGAGCACGGCCGTGACGGCGGGTCCCTGACCGGCGTCCGGGTGGTCGGTGGGCTCCCGGTGCACGCGGGCGCCGTTGGCCGCCGCCACCGCGAACGCCGCGCGCACGTCGGGAGTGCGCAGCGCGATGTCGGCGACGCCGTCGCCGTGGGTGACCACGTAGGCGGTGCCGGGGTGGCGGTCCGACGTCGGCTGGGTGAGCAGCAGGACGATCCGGCCGTGGCGCAGGGCGATGCTGCGGTGGTCGGCGGAGGCGCCGGTGCCGACCAGGGTGAAGGCGTACCTGTCGATCCAGTGCCGGGCGGACGCGTCCACGTCCTCGACGTACATCTCGACATGGTCGATCGCCAGATCGGCGAGGGGGGTTAAGGGTTGCGACGACTTCGCCATGAGTGAGTCCACCTCATCGGATTGGCTTTTCGGAGTCTAGTTGCGAGCGGCCTCGTTGGTTTTTGATCAGTTGGACATGCAGTTGGACACTCCGTCGGGCTCAGCCCATGGCCGTCGGGTAGTCGTGGAAGCCTGCGGCTCGTTTGCGTCCGGTGCGGCCCTGGGCGACGAGTTTCAGGAGTAGCGGGCTGGGGTGGAAGCGCGGGTCCGAGGTGTGTTCGTGCAGGACGTTGAGGGTGTCGACGATGGTGTCCAGGCCGATGAGGTCGGCGGTGGCCAGCGGCCCGGTGGGGTGGCCGAAGCAGTCGCGGAAGATCCGGTCGACGGTGGCGGGGC